>NZ_JBCLYA010000003.1:0-113623 GCF_039650795.1 Salmonella sp. K21076 | reverse complement strand
CTCACTGTTCAGAGCTTTTTCCACCACGTCCAGCAGGTCTTTTTCTGCTGTTCCATCGCCTTCGCGGCTCAGGACAGTCAGCACCACCTCTGCAGGTGCCGGACTGGTTGCACTGGCATCCGCCACCCGACCGTCGGCGCTTCGGGCATGAAATTCATAAGCGGCAGTTGGCCCCGCAACCGAAAGCCCTTCAAAAGCCGCAGGCACACGCAGGCGTAACGCTTCATCACTTTCCATCACAGCCGCGACGGGCGGCACAGCGTCATTATCAGCAGGCGTCACCGTCAGGCGTTTCACGTTGTAATTGGCAGCGAGCTGGTCCAGATCGCTCCCTATGGCATAAGCCGCCATCACCGCCTGCGCGGCTTCGTTAATGCGCTGGCGCAGAAGCAACTCACGATAAGCGTTCTCCTGCAACAATTTGGTGACGGGTTCAGATTCCAGTTCCAGTGTGCGGCTCACTGCTTCCTGCTCATCTTTCGGATGAAGCGCCACAAATTCTGCCTTGCGTTCGGCAAGCAACGTATCAAAGTCCGGCACATCCACAATCTGCGGCGCAGGCAACTGCGAAAGGTCAATCACTGCCATTCTCTGCTCCTGTTGATACGGAAAGGGAAACAGGTACACCGTTATTACGCCGCCCGGTCAGCTCCACCACCATTGAACCGTCAAAATGGCTGTTGATGGTGATGGAATCCAGCGTCAGCCGTGGCTCCCAGCGACTCAGCGCCACATACACTGCCGACATGACCTGCAGGCGTAATGCCGGATTTTGTGGCTGGTCTATTAGCGACGACAGCAGGGAACCATATTCACGACGAGCAATGCGGCTACCCTGCGGCGTCAGCAGAATGTCCCGCACCGACTGGCGCAGATGGTCAATATCAGTAATGACTTTGCCGCTGGTATTGTTCATCCCGCTATAAAGCGTCATACCGGGCCTCCGGTTGTATCGCCGCCTTTCAGGACGCCAGTATGCTGATGCGCATCAACCACGATCCCGTTAGAACTCATCGCTCCGCCGCCCTGGGTAACGCCACCATTGATCACCACTTCGCTGTTAATGCGCGTGCGGTCAGCCTCCAGTACAAACTCACTGGTTTTCATGGTGATGTTGTCAGCGGCCTCAATGACCATTGATTTGATGCCCCTGACATACCAGCGCCCGGTGGCGGGTTCGTATTCAAACCAGCCACCGTCAGGATGTTCTGTCACGCAGGCGTCTGCCGACGTCGACGGTGGTGCGAACTGATTCGAATAGACAGCGGGCAGCGCAAAGGCAGTTTCCAGATTGCCGCCCAGACTCAGTAGCACCACCTGCTCACCTTCCGATGGTTTCCACCATGTGCGGGCATTACCCGCGCGCAGCGTCAGCCAGTTAATCCAGTTGGTTTCAAGGTCGCCCGTTTTCACCCGACAAAGCCAGTGTTCCCGGTCCACTTCGGTGACTACACCAGTGCGGATCAGATTGGTGATAAGGCGCATGATTTCGGTTAATTGTGCGTTCATAGGGAAAGGTTGCCATCAGGGGAAGAAAGGCGGCAGTGCTGCAACTTGTATCAGTGCTGATACAAAGATCACCCCGCCAGCCATTGCAGAATCATGTCGCGGGTCATTGCCTCAACATCATCATTTACACCCAGCAGGCGACGCTCTGCGTAACGGACCTCCGGTCCTTTGCGACTGACGCGATCACGCAGGCCGTAATGGTGAACACGGGCAATACGCTGCACCTTGCCTTCAAACTGTACACTGGCAGAGTCGGCGCTGGCGGCAGTTTTCAGGTATTTTGTGGTGCGCAGCTTTGCAAACATCTGACGTTTGATGCGCCCTTTCTTGCTGCGTGCTGTTACCCTGCGCGGTTCATAACTGCTGCCATCTGGATTGCGCTGCATCCTGATATTCTGCTGCTGTGTCCGGCGCAGTTCCTGCGCCAGCTGGCGCATCATGCGGCTTCTCGTGGCTGGTTCCAGATTCGCCAGCAAGGCACTCAGCCAGTCGTCCACCTTCTGCAGTTCAGCCACGTTTCACCGTCCACATTTCTTCAGGTTCATCGGGTTCTGCTACAGCTTCAACGCTCGACACACTGCCGTCAGTGCTGACCAGCACACGTTCCGTCAGTTGCAGATTAAGGCTGATATCACAGACATCGTTGCGCAAAATATCCACATCAAAGGTGAATAGCTTTTCCCGTAACGCCGGGTTATTGATGGCATCGGGCTGGTTATCCCGAAGCCACAGTAAAACCGGGGCCATCAGCAGATTCTGGTCGCCGCTGAAATCCTCTATCACCACGTTCAGGGTATAGCGGTACTCCCATGACATGGAGCTGGCCCCCGTGGCAACCAGCGAACCGTTATCCACAAACAGATGCAGTTTGTCCGGGTTATTGCGGACATAAGGCACCGCTTTATTGAGGGCGTGGCGCAGGGATTGTGGTTTGTTCACTGTTTCGCTCCTGACACGCAATAATCATGTCCACTTTGTCTGCACAGACCGCCCAGGCGGCCTCCGTTTCATCCAGCAACGCATTCAGATCACCGTTAGTGCGCGGTGCTGCCTGCTCCAGCCGACACGGCGTCACTCGCGGACAACCACTGACGGTAAGCTGCACCTCCGGTGAGTGCCGGACGTTCCCGCAGCCGGATAATGTCAGCAGGCAAAGGAGTATCAGCCCAGTGGCGTAAATCCTCGTTCTCACGTTTCAGTTCCTCGATCCGGCGTTGTCGTTGTCTCAGCTGTGCGCTGGTCTGTTCTGCTTCGGCATAGAGCCGCGCCTGCTCCCGGTTATTGGTTTCAGTCAGAATGGACAGGCTGATAAGCTGGCTGTTGCTCTTTGCCAGTGCCTGGCTTTTGCTCTGCAGCTCGTCTGCCTGCGTGCTGATGGTCTGGCTGGCATCAGCCAGCCGCCACGTCTGCCAGCCCAGCGCCGCCAGTAATAACGCCAGCACAACCAGCAGCAACCGGTTCATGCTGCTACCTGTTGCGCCATCTGATTACGGGTGATCCAGAAGGCAATAACGGTCAGTAGATAAAAGACCAGGGTAATAGCCCACCCCGTCCAGGCGAGACTTACAACAATCAGCAATCGCATCACCCAACTGGTAAATACGTTTTCTTTTCGGGTAATTGTCTTCAGCAAAGATGCCCTTAACTCCTGCCAGAGCGGGCCATTCTTAATTAACGCAGCCAGTGCTACCGGAATTACCGCCCATGTCAGCAAACAGGCTACCCAAACGCCGGACGCTGCCAGTACCGGAAAAATCCCCTGCGGATACACCATTGCTGCGATTAACAGCGCCATCCATAACATCAGAAACAGTCCGCTGATTAATTTCTTTTTCATTTCAGTTTGCTCCCTGTAAGCACCAGGCCATCTCCCGCGCACGGCGGTTATCCAGCCCCTGATTAAAAACACCTTTCACATAAACCCAGCGCGGCAACTGTCGGCACGCATCCGCCCAGCGCCGCTGATTGAGTAATTTCACCAGTGTGGAACTGCAGGCATTGCCCGTTCCCACGTTGAAGGCAAACGACACCGCAGCGTCATACACCTTCTGCGGCGGCTGTTGCTTCACACACCTTTCCAGCGCCCGCTCCACACGCAGCACGTTGGAGATCAGCCCTTCTGCTGCCTGTCGCTCCGTAATGGTTTTGCCGGGAATGACGCCTGACGTATTACCAATGCCGTCGGTCCAGACACCCGCGCTGCACTGATACGGCTGCAGACGACAACCTTCGTAATCGGCAATCAGTTTCAGCCCCTCCACGGAGGTGTGAAGCTGCTGAAAACCCGGCAGCGTGGCAGCAATAGCCAGCACGGCCCCGACAAGGCAGCGTTTAACGATTGATGGATTCATAGTCCTCCCGCGAGATCTGCCCGTCGCGCAGAAGCTGGTAGGCTTTGTGTTTGTAGTACCAGTTGATAGCCAGCATCAGCACACCAATCATCAGGCCGCCCAGCGTTGAGGCATCCTTGATGGACAAATCGCCCAGCCAGGCCAGCACGACGGCGATGCAATACGTGATAAAGGCGCTGATTCGCTCAAGCGTCATAATTCAGTCCCATAGCTGGACGGTCTGCACGGTGGTGGTGGTCGGAATGTCCGGCAGCTCCACCTGCAGCCCGTGAGGTAAAAAGGGGCCGTATTCGGCAAGCCCCGGATTTGCCTTCAGTACCTGCTCCGTGACACCCTGCGTGCGCCCGTAATGACGCCAGCAAAGCGCGTCCACCGTGTCATACTGATGCGCACGCACTTTCATCAGATAAGCTCCACTGTGCAGTGCGGCGCATCCTGCACCCGGCTGATGGCCCAGCGGGCGTCACGCCACAAATCACCGCTGGCTTCTGCCAGTTCTTCGCCCCGCTTCACACCGGATGCCGTGGCGTCATAGTCCTGGTAACGTTCGTTGAGCATGGCGCGTGCCCAGCAGTAAACCGCGTTGAAATAGTGCTGAATGCGCTCGCTTTTGCCGTCCAGTTGTTCCGCCGGGACTTCTGCCAGCGAGGCATACCCCAGCATCTGCTGGCGTCTGCGAAACTCATACAGCTCTGCGTTGACCTCCGAAATTGCCGACAGCGCAACCTGCTTTAAACGCGGCTGCGTCACCGTGCCATCAGTGCGCATCATGCTGCGAAACTCCGACAGGTCCACATCAGGCCAGAACGGCGTATTTCTGATGATTTCCGCCTGTTCCGGTGCCTGTTCTGGCGCAACAAACTTCATGCTGCTTTCTCCTGAAATAAAGGGCGGTGGACGGGGTTTTGATGTGGCAGTGCCTTTCGCCACCCCGTGCCGCCCGTGCGCGGGGGCACGTTCTGTCAGCGGCTGTCATTGCGCAGTCTGCGCTCCAGCTGCTGTTTGTCTTTTTTCACGCCACAGCGGGGATCGAGCTGTAACGCATGGTTGAGATGATTAAGGGCGGAAGCCGGATTGCTTTCACTCAGAACAGCGCCAATCGCTTTATGCAGACGCGCCCGTGACTGGTCCGGCATATCCAGACCGTCTGTCAGCTCCAGCGTCTGCAGCAACAGATCGGCATCAAAGCCGGTGGCGGCAAGCATTGCGCTCTGCGCTGCATCTGCCATTTCCTCTGCCAGCACGGTCTGCACATTGCGGTTACCCAGCGGCATCACCCAGCCATGACGCAGGGCATGACGCCCGATCTCCAGCGCCCCGGCATAATCTCCGGCATCAATGCGCCACAGCATCACGTACATCAGCACGTCATCCTGTTGAGCGCCTCCGGCAGCCAGGACGCCCTCCGCCCAGGCGGCATATTTCGGCAGCAGCTCCACCTTTATTTCCGCTTTTTTGACCGTGGACTGAACGCCCTTGAGACGGCGGCGGTCTTCCGCCAGTTGCAGCAGCATCAGGTCATAGCCAGATGCGTGGCGAACGCTGCCGCCCTCGCGGGCGGCCTGTTCAGCCTGAACGCGCAGGCGATGCTGCCGTGCGGGACTCAGGCTCATAGGTTACGCTCCGGCTTCTGCTGCAGCGGCGCTGAAATCGCCAATCTGGATGTTTTCCACCAGTGCGGCGCAGCGGTAGTCCTCAACCACATAGGCTTCGTTAACGGATTCAAAGTTTTCAATCCGGTCACGTTTCGGGTTGTCGATAACTGAACGGCGGCGGGTGCCTTCCTGCCAGTAGATGGACAGGTTATCCAGACGGGTGATTAGCAGCGCATTCGGCGGGAAGAACGGCGCACGCACGGCCTGCAGGCCACCCATGCGTTTCTGACTGATGATCATATCGGCAGCCAGTTTTTCACTGTTTTCCTGCTCTTTGTTGACCAGCGGGAAATACTTGTCAGACAGCAGTTCACGCCCGCAAATAACCACCAGATCGTCATCGTCCTGGTAAACCACGTCGATAAGCTCATTGACGGCATCCATCACTACGGCGTCTAGGTTGGCATATTCGCCACCTTTCCCGACTTTCACCGCACCCGGTGTAGTTTCACCGCCCGTGGTGGTGCTGCCCATGACGTGATCCGGTGCATCCTCACGGATTTTCTGCAGCCAGCCTTTATTCACATCCTGCAGCAGCGGGTTTTCGCTACGGTTGGAGGTTTTCGCACGCTTCACGCCGTTAAAGCCGATCATGATGCGGTCCAGTGCCTGACGTTTCACGATGGCGTCACGGATACGCACCTGGAAATCCTGAAACTTCGCCCACAGGTCCAGCTTCGCGTAGGTCAGCACCGTGTCAAAGTTAGTCTGCTCGCATTTATATTCCACATCGACCATCAGCGTCGGATCGACAGGTTCACGCTCTTTCGCGGTGGTATCAGTGGTTCCGGCAATGGTGCTGCCAACACCCAGCCCCAGCAACTGACCGGACTGCTCAGTCACTGGCGTGACGTTAATCAGTGTCAGGAAAGCGGCGGACTGCTGGATCTGGTCTTCCAGCGTCTGCTGCACGGACGGTTCGACGGTGAACTTGCTGGACAGTTCTTCAACTGCAACACCGTTCAGACGCGCCAGCTGCTGCAGGTAAGCGTTAAAAGCAAAGCGGGTATTCTTCTTCATCGGGTTTTGTGCTCCATCAGCAATTGGTCAGAGTGTCAGCGGGGGCGTTACCGCCTGTTGCACGCTGGCGGTAGTCCTGGCGGCTGTCTTCATGACTCAGCTTATTCACCAGTTCGTTAAAGGCTGTCTGCTGTGCCTGCAGGGCAGTCTCCAGCTCAGACAGACGTTCTTCCTGCTCAGACAGGGATTTTTCGGTGCGTGCGCTCAGGTTTTGCTGCTCAGTGGCGACCAACTCCACGGCCTTATGCACATCAGAGAACCGGGCATCGTCGGACTGCTCTTTTTTGGTGAACAGTGCCGTGACGCGGGCAAACAGGGACAGCTTGTCCTCCTGGATTTCTTCCAGTTCGATCACCGTTTCCTCTGCGGCGGTAAAGAGATTGGCGGGATTCTGCTTGCGGTTTGCCAGCGGGTTATGGGCTGCACTGGCGCTGAATGTCAGCATTTCAGTGCCCAGACTGGCAGGGTCATCAGTGGCAGCCAGGCCGACCAGGTAGGCTTTGCCCGTATCAGCGAACTTCGGGCTGACTTCCATAGAGGTGAATAATTTCTGGCCTTTTTTCACCAGCTCCACCAGGGACTCCGTTGGCTCAACGTCGGCATACAGTGCCATCTTGCCCGCCAGCGGACCTTCCGTGATTTCTTCAGCAAACAGCGCCGTCACCTTGCCGTAGCGGTTAAAGGTGCTGTCCGGCAGATAAGACTTGATGTGCTCAAGGTTAATCAGCGCGGTATACACCGCCGGATTGTAGCTGGCTGCCATCTGTTCCAGCCATTCACGCTGGATTTCGCGTCCGTCGGTAGTGGCACCTTCCACCCCGATGCGAAAACGCTTTGCTTTCACTGTCATGAGCCGTGCTCCGTTAGAAAAAACTTACTGGAGCCTTATGGTTGCGGTGATGGGGGCAGTGAAACAATGCGCGGTATTTGTACCGACAACCACACAAACCGCAGGCGGGGAAAGCCTTCATTCAAGGCTGTAGGTTTGTGCCATGAACACCACACTGACACCCGCAGATCTCGATCCCCGTCGGCAGGCCATGCTGCTGTACTTTCAGGGATACCGCGTAGCCCGCATTGCTGAAATGCTGGGCGAGAAAGTTGCAACCGTTCACAGCTGGAAAAAACGCGACAAGTGGGGTGACTATGGGCCGCTGGATCAGATGCAGCTCACCACCGCCGCACGCTACTGCCAGCTCATTATGAAGGAGCACAAAGAAGGGAAAGATTTCAAAGAGATTGACCTGCTGGCGCGCCAGTCGGAACGCCACGCGCGGATCGGCAAGTTTAACAATGGCGGCAACGAAGCCGACTTAAACCCTAACGTCGCCAACCGCAACAAAGGCCCACGCCGTCAGCCGGAAAAGAACGTTTTCACCGATGAACAGATTGAGAAGCTGGAAGAAATTTTCCATTCCTCCATGTTCAACTACCAGCGCCACTGGTGGGAAGCCGGAAAAACCAACCGCATCCGCAACCTGCTGAAGTCACGCCAGATCGGCGCGACCTTTTACTTTGCCCGTGAAGCCCTGATTGACGCCCTGCTTACCGGACGTAACCAGATTTTCCTTTCCGCCAGTAAGGCACAGGCCCACGTCTTTAAACAGTACATCATCGACTTCGCCAAAGAAGTGGAGGTGGAGCTGAAAGGCGATCCGATGGTGCTTCCCAACGGGGCCACGCTTTACTTCCTCGGCACCAATGCCCGCACGGCCCAGAGTTACCACGGCAACCTGTATCTGGATGAATATTTCTGGATACCGAAATTCCAGGAGCTGCGCAAAGTGGCTTCCGGTATGGCTATTCACAAAAAATGGCGACAAACCTATTTTTCCACGCCATCCAGCCTTACACACAGTGCTTATCCGTTCTGGTCCGGTGCGCTGTTTAACCGTGGGCGCAACAAAGCCGATAAGGTGGACATCGACCTGTCCCACAACAATCTGGCCCCCGGCTTGCTGTGCGCAGACGGGCAATACCGCCAGATAGTCACCGTGGAAGATGCGGTGCGCGGCGGCTGTAACCTGTTCGACCTCGACCAGCTACGCATGGAGTACAGCCCGGACGAATACCAGAACCTGCTGATGTGCGAGTTCGTGGACGATCTCGCGTCCGTGTTCCCGCTCAGCGAACTGCAGGCGTGCATGGTGGACAGTTGGGAAGTCTGGACCGACTTTCATGCACTGGCCCTGCGCCCGTTTGGCTGGCGCGAGGTGTGGATCGGTTATGACCCGGCAAAAGGTACGCAGAACGGCGACAGCGCCGGATGCGTGGTGGTGGCACCGCCAGCCGTGCCAGGCGGTAAGTTTCGCATTCTTGAGCGTCACCAGTGGCGCGGGATGGACTTCCGCGCCCAGGCTGATGCAATCAAAAAACTGACCGAGCAGTACAACGTGACCTATATCGGCATTGACTCGACAGGCGTCGGTCACGGGGTTTATGAGAACGTGAAAGCGTTCTTTCCTGCCGTCCGGGAGTTTGTCTACAACCCCAACGTTAAAAACGCTCTGGTACTCAAGGCCTACGACATTATCAGCCACCGCCGTCTGGAGTTTGACGCCGGACACACCGACATAGCGCAGTCATTTATGGCAATCCGTCGCGCCACCACCGCCAGTGGCAACCGCCCGACCTATGAAGCCAGCCGCAGCGAAGAAGCCAGCCACGCCGATCTGGCCTGGGCAACAATGCACGCACTGTTTAACGAACCACTGCAAGGCGAGTCCGCCAATACCAGTAATATTGTGGAGATTTTTTGATGGGAAAGCGTAAGAAAAACCGCGCAGCGGCGATGAATCAGATCCAGCATAAAAGCCAGACTTCAGCCGAAGCATTCAGCTTCGGCGATCCCGTTCCTGTTCTGGACCGCCGCGAATTACTGGACTATGTGGAATGCGTACAGATGGACCGCTGGTATGAGCCACCAGTGAGTTTCGACGGACTGGCGCGAACCTTCCGCGCCGCCGTGCATCATAGCTCACCGATTGCGGTGAAATGCAACATTCTGACCAGCACCTACATCCCTCACCCGCTGCTCAGCCAGCAGGCTTTTTCACGTTTTGTGCAGGACTATCTGGTATTTGGTAACGCCTACCTGGAGAAACGCACGAACCGGTTCGGTGAAATTATCGCCCTTGAGCCTGCTCTGGCAAAATACACCCGACGCGGGTTAGACCTGGATACCTACTGGTTTGTGCAATACGGTATGACAACCCAGCCGTATCAGTTCACGAAAGGCAGCATCTTTCATCTGATGGAACCCGATATCAACCAGGAGATCTACGGCCTGCCCGGCTATCTTTCTGCCATTCCGTCAGCCCTGCTCAACGAGTCCGCCACGCTGTTCCGACGCAAATATTATATTAATGGCAGCCATGCAGGATTCATAATGTACATGACCGATGCCGCTCAGAACCAGGAGGATGTGAACAACCTCCGCAACGCGATGAAAAGCGCCAAAGGTCCGGGCAACTTCCGCAACCTGTTTATGTACTCGCCTAACGGCAAAAAGGACGGGCTTCAGATCATCCCGCTGTCAGAAGTGGCGGCAAAGGATGAGTTTCTGAACATCAAGAACGTAAGCCGGGACGACATGATGGCGGCGCATCGTGTGCCACCGCAAATGATGGGGATTATGCCGAATAATGTTGGGGGGTTTGGGGATGTGGAGAAGGCAAGCCGTGTATTCGTCCGAAATGAGCTAATGCCACTACAAAAGCGATTACAGGAGATGAATGATTGGCTTGGCAAGGAGGCGATACAGTTTAATACCTACTCGCTAGATATAGTCCCATAATAAGAAAAGCCACCGTTTGGTGGCTTTTCTTCATTTACTCAATAGGTTCAAACTCATCCTGAGGAATCAGCGTCGATTGACAGGCTTGGCTTAGTACTCCTGATAATTTACATAATAACCGATAGTTATGAGGAGCATCATCGCTAATCTTTTCGACCGTTAAAGTGATTGATTTTGGATCATCCAATAACATCTTCTTGATATCATTACTTAAATACCTAGGGCAGTAACCAACGATTTCAGCTGGTTTATCTGCACGAACGACAACAGCATCCCCATCGTATTCATTTTGAAGATCCAAGCAAAGACGCAAAATTTGCCCCGGTTTCAATTCAGATACACGAGCATTAGCTAAGCTATTTAAGTAACCAAGTCCATGTAAGAAGAAAAAATGCTCAAAGTTACCATCAGAATCAACATCAATTTTTTTGAAAATCTGCAGCTGATCAGTGCTTCGTAAGCCTCCCGAGCGAGCAAGAATATCGATAGGATTTACCTTATCTTCTTCAAATCCAAGCCATTTAATGAAACTCGGATACTCTGGACGTCTCGGTGATAAAAGGCGATTTTTAAAAAGAGGAAACAATTCTTCCGAAACATAAGTTTCACGAACATCACTCATGCCGCTAAACTTTGTAAATTTAGTAGATTTAAGAGCACCTTTGGTATACCTGAAAACATACCCCGATTTGCGCTCTTGCAAGTTACCAACAACATGCCAGTCTCTGGTATCTGGTGCCTGCCATGCGACGTAAACGGAGTTTGTATTAGTCATTCTAGTAACCTTCTGCGATTTTCCATTACCATTAACGTTGCAAATCTACGTGCACTGTCGGATATACACGATGAAGGCACTTGGTTAAACACATCTGTAATGGAATCTTCTGTTAAAACGCTCAACTTACCTAACCAATGGTCGCGAGCGGCAACTCTCCCTTCAACTGCATGTTGAAATGCTTCAACGGTCAGCAAGGGCTTTTTATCAGTTTTTGCTTTGAATAGCTCAGAGCGAGCTTTTCTTACAAAACATGGGATTTGTCGATTTTTATCTTTAGTATTAAGCCGTTCGTTACGCTCATCATCTAACATCTCCCTTCCTAAACTAGCGGCATGATCGTATGTTGGACACAAAAACTGCTCACCAGTTTCATTGTTAAGCATGATCGCCCAATTTTCATGATGGCGATCTTGATTACTCACAAGTGCATCGAGCATCAAAAATCCACAAAATACATCTGCTGCATTTAGCCCGGTTAGATCATATACACTCGGAGGAGGCTTGATAGATTCCCTATCTAAACAACCCAATACCCTTGTGACAGTGTGTTCTCTGACCCTTACCGGCTTTTCCCCGGCTTGTAAAGGCCCAGGATAATCGAATGTCGAACTGTGAAGCACTTCATTTCCCATTACCATCCGGAAACCAGATGGAATGATATTCTGAGTCACCACACCGAATCGACCATTGTATCGCGCCAAATCATAGCTAGCATGTGGAATGTTAAGCAAATGACATAACTCAGCAGCACACTTTTCAGACCAATGCTCGCCAGTACCTAGCCTAGAGTACTTAAACAACTGCAAATTTACAGTGTCATCGGAGAAATAGAACCAAAACTTCTCTTTGGTTCCTAACTGTTCAAGATCGTTAGCTACGGGGCTAAGCTCTACCAATTGGTATGGCATCTGACATCCCTGTTTAGCGGATTATGAATAAGTTAGGTTCCATTTTATCCAAACATTGTCAAATACTCTAAGATTTATTAGATGATAGAGCGATACTGTATGCATGTCCAGCAATCAAATCAATATATAACTCTTATATGACTTAGCGCGCGCTCGTATCCCCGCCACGCCTGCCCGCTTTATGTAGTGGTTTTCATGCACCTGCATGACATGAGCAAAAGCCCGCCAGTTCTGGCATGTCTTAGCCAAACCGATCCTCAAACGATCATGCGAACTCATGCAGCATAGACATGCATGACATGAAAATCGGTCAAACTTTGAAACCAGTCATAAATATGAGCCAGCTTAATACACACTAAATAGCTGCGTCTAATACTGCTACACCTGCCGTTTACTGACATGTGGCATGTCGCGTAAGGGCAACATACTGTAGGCCAGATACAGCAGGATCAGGCGAAGAAAACGGCCCCACGCCTTACCCAGCAAGGGCTAACCGAAGTGGAGCATTATTCCGCGCAGTTATTTAGTGTCAGCTCTTTTGAGCTAAAATCAAGTTTCAACATGAGGGTCTGCGCAGGCTTTCTCATCCCGCTAATTTATACAGCACACCTATATGGCTATGAGTTTGTCATGCCAGCTAATCCTGTTAGGATTAGCCTTGTTTTTTTACGATTGGGATAGGGATATGAAGAAATTAACTGGCGTAATTGCTTTTGCTCTGCTGCTTACTGCTTGTGACAAACCGAAGATCGATGCATCAAGCGATCAGTCGATGAAAGAGTCCATTCAAAAAGTAAGAGAGTCCTTACCTGCAGATAAAAAAGCTCAGTTTGATGATGCAGTTAAAGTCGTTGCCTTTAGCCAAATCAACATGAGAGAGCTAATGCAGGCTGGAACGTCTTCTGGGGACGTCTACGAAACAAAAATTAAGTCAGCGTTGGAAGGTAAAACTGGTGATGAGGTTATAAATTACGCACAAACTATTCGCCTTGAGCGTGAGAAGAGAGAGAAAGAACAGGCTCTGCAAGAAATAAAAGAACTGGAAGCCAAACAAACCTCTGCAACACAGGCTGCGGAAAAAATGAAAGCCTTCAAGGTCGAACGTTCCCGTTTTTATTTCCAGAAAGAGGATTACGGCAATGATCAGCCAATTCTGGATATTAGCGTTGAAAACGGAACAGACAAAGCGGTTGCCAGAGTATTCTTCAAAGGTGTTATTGCCAGCCCAGGAAGAAGCGTCCCTTGGTTCTCTGACGTCTTCAACTATAAAATTTCTGGAGGTCTGGAACCAGGTGAGAAAGCCAACTGGAAATTAGCCCCTAATAGATACTCTGATTGGGGAAAACTTAAAGTTCCGGCTGATGCTATATTTACCGTCACAGTCATTGGCCTTGAAGACGCAGATGGGAAATCGATCTATGGTGACGCCGAGTTTTCAGAACGCGATGCTGACAGACTGAATCAACTTAGAGATAAGTACCTTTCTAAATAATCGAAATTAAATCTACTTCAGCATAGTCCCTGAGAATATATATCAGGGACTACCAAATCACGGCAGATACCCCTTAGTTAAATAATGCTAAACGCTTAGAAAGAGACCATGAAACGTATAACTTTCTCCTTTACGTTAGTAGCAATCATCATAGCCTTGGCTGGATGTGCTTTGCCAGATAAAGACGGCGACTTCGGAGCTTATGTTCATACCTGTCAGCAATATGCATACGGAAAATCCTATGCCTTTGAGAATAGAGACTTCGCGTATAAGGTCTGTAAGGACGCGGCGAAACTGTGGAGTGACGAAGTTCCTGGCTATGTCATCAGGCAAATTCAACTACATCCTGAAATACCCAGCGAAGAAATTAAATATGCAGCCATGGCCGGCTCTTTGGGGAACAACTAAATCAACTTATGAGAAAGGGGCTTAATGCCCCTTTTCGGTTCCCTTATCAAGTCCTAACGAAACAAGCTCAACTGATTACATCCATCGACCTACTGTATTCATGGCTTCGAATTTTCGCCATCAACTCATCAGTCAATTCAGAAACCCACTGCAGAGCCAGCCCCTTCTCTTCATCGCTACACTCACTAGCCGCTACAAGCTTAAGAAAAAAATCAATGCGCTGGAGCTTCAAAGACTCCAAAAAATAGTCCTGCATCTTTCCTCCTATAACACCATACGCAATACTGTACATATAACCACTGTTTATATTTACAGTATATAATAATCTTACTGATGTAAAACGTTTTTTTACGTTCATCAGCCTGATATGCCTGGTATTATTAAGAGCACGAATTGTTAACCCGCGTAATTAATACAGATCCCGCCACTTATCATCTTCCTGCAAACGCTGGTTCCGATAGAAGATACGCAGGCCTGCTCCTGACGGAATACTGCCGCCACGAAGCAGTAAATCGACTTCTTTCTCGCTGCCATCAAATCCTCTGGACTTCAGTTCATAGACGAGCTGCTGACGCTGATGCTCTGTAATTCGCTGTTTGTGGTCTTTACGCCGTTTCGGTTTAACCAGGCGTAATCTTGCTGCCAGTTCCCGGTGCTCTTTTTTGCCCATACTGTGCAGGTAATCGTGCAATTCCTTGTCATCCATGCAGGTAATGTCCGTTCTGGTATCCCCATCTGCTGATTTATCTTTCTCATGTTGGTTCAAATTTTCAGCAAGGGGACAGTTATTGCCACGAGTCCAAGGGGCGCAAGCGCCCTGGTCGGCTGCCGCCTCCTGAACGTCAACGGCCTTACGAACCATTTTCCACTTCACCGCATGAGTGCAGATCTTGCCCTCTGCAATGGGTGACCAGATGCCATAAATACGAATACCGTGATCGCCATATGCGGTCGGTTCTTCGTTGATTTCATAAGCAGTTCTGATGAGGTGATATTTGCGGGGAACCAGTACGCCGCCCTGCTTCATGATGTAGGTGGCAAAACAACCAGCATCAGCAGCAGCCAGGATTGCATCAAGGCGCGGGTTATCCAGTACCGGCGCACCTGCTTTTTTGTCCCCCTGTTGCCTTGCCGCCTGACCAGCCAGCAATCGCAGTTCACGGTAAGCCTGACGCCCCGGAATGCCAAAGAAGCGGAATTGCTGAACACGATGCAGAGACGCCCAGGCATTAACGTATTCAGCGTTATCACGCAGGGATTTACCCGTTTCCTTGCTGATCTCGCCAGCCAGACCACGCCCGTCAATGTTCTTACTGATGTATTTCGCGATGTAGCTTGTTGGCGTACCTTTGCGCGGGTTTATCAGCTCAGACTTAAAGCGTGGTCCCGTGTTATTACCCAGCTCCTCGCGGTCTTCACGAATGGCAAACTTACGCAACAAAGCAGTAATGGTGCGGCGATCTTTTTTGCGCATAAAACACAACAGGTGCCAGTGAACTGTACCGTCATGATGCGGCTCAGCCACCCGCACGCCATACCAGCGCAATCCGGCTTTGTGCATCGCCTTACGAAATGCAGCAAACATGCCGACCAGATAATCACTGCTTTGTCTTACCGTCGTATTTGTCCAGGTCGGGTTGGGCCTGCCGTTATTTAGCGTGGAATGGAAACGTGACGGACAGGTGATGGTGTAGAAAACGGCGCAGTCACCGCGCATTTCCGCGATAAGCTCCAGACCTTTAACACAGGCCATCATCTCATTGCGGCGATGCGCAGGGTTGCTGCTGCTGGCGTTTACCACATCCTCCATGTCCAGCGTGTCGCCGTCTTCGTTCACCAGTTCATGAGAACGGAAAAACTCCAGCGACTTACGGCGCTGCTCACGTTTATGCATCATGGCTTCATAGCTGACATAGGGAGATGCTTTTTTGCTGACCAGGCAAACAGCACGCAACTGCTCTTCCCGCCATTCGCAACGCATCTTCCATAATTTCCGGTACCACCAATCGGCGCACAACATACGCGCCAGCGAACCCGGAATGAGTTCATAGGGCACGGGTTTACGGCGGTTTCTTTTCCGGCGGAGTTGCTCAAACGCAGGCGGTATGACATCCAGTCGCAGGGTTTCTGCTGCCACCTTTTCCCATGTCTTGCGGATTTCTTCTGGCTTAACGTCATCGGTGGCATACAAATCGCCACAAGCTGCATCAAGGCACATGCTCATATGCGCAGCAACAAGGGTGGACAGGCGTTTCACCTGATCCTGACTCATTTCAGGCAGAATCAGCAGGCCGTCCAGCCCTTCATGGCTTGCCATAAAGCGAAAAGAAGTGGATAGCTGACTGTCGCGTACATGCTCCAGCCGTTCCAGACATGGCTTAATCGTCTCACGTAAATAGCGGGAATAAGCCTTTGGCCTGCCAAGGCTGCTGAAGTATTCAATACGTTGCATCAGCGGCCTGCTGATATGGGAAGGCTGGGCGTTAACGTCTGCCAGAATGACCATGTCCGGGTTAAAACGCTGCTGCTCATGCGCCAACTTTGCCCGGCTAATGAACTTATCCTGCTCCATTTCGCGCTGGACAGGATCACGGGATTCATTAAAGAAATAACGCTCCCAAACCTGATCACTCAGTGCCTCGCGGCGCAGTTGTTCCTGCTCGTTATCGGCAGCGTACAGAGTGATCAGGTTTGAAAGCGCAGAAACCGGCGCAACTTCCGCCAGGTCCAGATAAGGGTTAATAGCCTTTTTCGGGCTGTTCCATGAGAATGCTGCGGCGGCCTCGTTAAAGCCGCTGCAGTTGTTCATATCAGCATGGCTCATGCACGCACTCCGTACACGGCAGAACTATCCACGCCACGCGAAGGATCAAATCCCACCCAGCAGCGCGCCCCAGAAACAGCGATGATTTCTGTTGCAGATTTACTCTCGCCAGCCGACACGCCGATGCTGCGTTTTGCCTTGATGTAGTGGTGAGTGAAATTTCGATACAGCGAACGGATCAGGGATGTGTCACTGTTAGAAACAATGACTGGATGACCTTCTGATGATCGATATTCAAGAACAGATGCCAGGTGATACTGGTCATCTTCAGTGAAGCCGTTAGTGTGATAGCCGGAAAACGTACCGTCATAAGGCGGATCGCAATACACCACATCCCCCACCTGCAGCATCGCCAGCGTTTCATCAAAGCTGGCGCAGATAAACGTTGCTTGCTGGGCTTTCTCTGCAAATGCGCGAATTTCTTTTTCAGGGAAATACGGATTTTTATAATTACCGTATGGAATGTTGAAATGCCCGCTCTTGTTATAACGACATAACCCACGGTAACCATGACGATTGAGATACAGGAAATATACCGCTTTCATGAAATCAGTAATTTCAGTTGAGTAATTAAACTCCTGCCTTATGTTGTAATAAGCCACCTCCCTGTTTGCGATCTCAAATAAAACTCTGGCGCGAGATATAAACGATTCACAATCAGCGGCAACCTTTTTATAGAGGTTGATTAAATCAGGATTAATATCCGCAACCAGATAGCTGGGATAATCCGTCTCCATCATCACAGCACAGGAACCCGCGAAAGGTTCAACCAGTCGCGGGCCAGCAGGAAGATGTTTTTTCAGTTCGGACATTATGGCAGTTTTATTTCCCGCCCATTTCAGGATGGTGCTCATACAGCACCTCCGTTGTAATGTTTGCCTTTCAGCTCTGCGATTTCCTGACAGGTAATGCAAAGCTGCACACCCGGAATGGCACGGCGGCGTGCTGGCGGAATTGGCGCTTCACACTCAATGCAAAGCACGCGGGACACGCCCGGCGTTTTGGCACGGGCAGCACGGATATGGCGTTGGCGTTCTTCTTCAACGCGCTGCTGTACGAGATCCATTGCATCAGCCATTAGTGGATCTCCTGCGCTTCGTTCTGGATTGCTTCAGCAGTCACACGAAGCAGTTCTGCCGCTTCGACGTGGGTTAGCTGGCGGGATGTGATATGACACGCCAGGCTATCAAGGCGAGCTACCATTGCTTCAGCCCTTGCCCGGCGTTCTTCCAGACGAGCCTCTGTCAGTAAAATATTAAGCCCTGCGTCATCCGGTCCGGTTTTGGTCGAGAGGGTTTCAATATTACGCATAATCAATTCTCCTGAATTTAGATAAAGGGATGCCCGGCGGGTTTACGCCATTAATTTCATTAGTTGGTTAATTCGGCATGGTTAGCCGTCTGGGAAATAAGCTCACCACTGCACGAAAATGATTCATTGCTTTAATCAACTCCCGCTTTTCGTCAGTGGTCAGCTCATTAATGCTGATGCTATGACGTTCAGCTGGAATTTTTGCCATAAAGAATATGGCAGCCAGTGCCCGTTTATTTTGTTCGTTATTGATATCCCGTGGATCACGCATATCTTTAATAAACCGCTCAAGCTCTGACTCAATATTCAGGCCAAATACTTTCGCCCTTAATTCCGCAATGTGATTAAGTCCATTCAGGCGTTCTCCGGGGCTTAATGGAACAGTCGCCGCAGCGCCATTAATTGCCATACTTCATATCCCCCAAACGCACCTATCGTTCTTTGTTCTTACGGTAACGCTCAAAGGGAGATACATTTTTTCGTACCGTCTCTTTAACCTGCTCTCCCCGTAAAAACGTCCCATCCTTTAGCGTGAAAAAGTAACTGCCATCGCCCGACAACGACGGATAACAACAGAGCAAATCATCTTCAGGTACTGAATAACTCTCCCCTCTGTAACAAAACTGATAAACCACTTCACTTTCCGCTGCATACATTTTGACTTTCTCCGTTTCCTCGTGGTCAATTCAGACAGCAATTCATCTTGTGAATGACATGGATGCCAGCGTTTTCCATCCTCACCCATGATCCAGCCGTGACCGTAGTGCATTGCCGGGCTTTGCTTTACCAGCAGCGATGCAAATGATGGTTCTTTCGTCAGCATAAGCACCTCACAGCAAACCGAATGAAGCACCGAGGCCGGTCACGGTATCAACTGCACTCGCCATCGCAGGGTTAGCCTGTAAACGGGCCTGCAATGAAACAGCAGCCAACGCCATCAGTCGTGTTACAGAGTTAATGCTGCTGATAGCATCACGACGACCTGCACTGGTTTTTACATCGCCAGATACCGCACCTGCAGCAACACGCCCGATCTCTGCGGTTGCACTCATGACGTAATGTGGCAGTTTCTCTTTTGCCACCTCATTAATCGGTACACATGGCAGACAATGAATCTGTGCCAGAAAACCATCTACCAGCGTTGAATCTTCAGTCAGATCGGTAAGCAGCCAGATTTCTGGTGCGGTTAATAGATGAGGCTGAGCTGGGTTCAGCTTGTTCCGCAGAATCTGCACATTCATGCCTGCACGTTCTGCCAGTTGCACCAGATTGTGGCGCAGTGCAAATGCACGACAGGCTTCATCAAAATGTGGATGTTTGGAAACTTGGTAATCAAACATGGTCAATGCCTCTGATGTATTTCAGAATCGAACTAATTAAGGTTTAGATTGCATTCTGAAAGCGCATCAACGGTCATGGCTGCTATGTTGATCATCACTTTTTCGCGTTTTTTATCTTTGCGCAAACGGTGACAGATAAGGCGTCCGTCAGCCAACATGTCATTGATGGTATCGATGGACAGCCCTGTCAGCTCGCTATAGCGCTCAATAGTCACATGAGGCGTGGTAAGAGTGATTGAAATGTTAGGTCTCATGATGCAACATTCCTCGTTTAATGATGATTAATCAGGACGAATACGGATCGTTTGTATTTTGTGAACACCATAAACATACGATCGCGCAATGAAATCGTCAAGATAAAAGTTCACTTGGAGTGACCATGAATTTGGAGAAAGGCGGACGAGGCGCTATAGAGCGCATGGTAGAAGCTTATGGATTCAAAACTCGACAGGCGTTGTGCGATCATTTAGGAATCTCTAAAAGTACACTCGCCACACGCTACATGCGTGACTCATTCCCAGCAGAATGGGTAATCCAGTGCGCCCTTGAAACGGGCACCTCGCTTAATTGGCTCACAACCGGACATGGTTCAAAGCAAACTTCAGGTAATACAAATACTATGGAAGTTGCTAAATATGTATTATCTGATGGTGCCTTGCGTGAAGACGGTTTTTATATTTTTGATAAGGGATTTCTACCCTCTACGTTTAAAAAACCTTTTGTCATCACAGATAACAATTCTGAATTTATTTGTGATAAAGAATTTGATGATATACGTGATGGTAAATGGGTAATAAGTATTGATGGCGAAGTAACGATCCGTGACATTACTCGTTTACCCGGTGGAAGAATCTTCGTCGAGGGTGGAAACAGAGCCTTCGAATGTAAGATAGAAGACATTGAAATAATTGGTAAAATTATAAGTTTAACAGTCAAGTATGTTAAATAGTACCGGGAGGAAACTATGCTTGGTAAGGTATTTTTTGTGGTTTTGTCATGTTCTTTGTTATTAAACCCACTAACTACCTATGCTAGAAATTATCCCTGCTCAGGGAAAAAGGGAGGTGTTTCTCACTGTACCTCAGATGGCAAATTCGTTTGCAATGATGGAACTATTAGTAAATCCAAAAAAATCTGTACTAAAAACTCACGATAACTTTTGCTTTTATATCTGCGTCTAAAATAAAAATGAGCCGCAGGTTAACCGCAAAAGTTACATGCTCACATAGCAAAAAGAATAGCCAACTTCATTATGGCTTCAGTGAGATGTATGGTCGTAGGATTTCATACATTGACACTGGTTATACATACAGTAAAAATGCTCTCTACTGGAGGGCATTTTTTATGGCAGTACGAAAACTCACCACAGGGAAATGGCTTTGCGAATGTTACCCCGCCGGACGAAGTGGGCGTCGTGTGCGTAAACAATTCGCCACCAAAGGCGAAGCTCTGGCTTTTGAGCGTCACACTATGGAAGAAACCGAATCAAAGCCATGGCTGGGCGAATCAGTGGATCGTCGAACCCTGAAAGACGTGGTTGAGCTATGGTTCAAACTACATGGTAAATCTCTGACTGCTGGGCAACATGTCTATGACAAATTGCTGCTGATGGTTGACGCTCTGGGCAATCCTCTTGCAACCGATCTCACCTCTAAAATGTTTGCCCACTATCGAGATAAACGCCTGACAGGCGAGATCTACTTCAGCGAGAAATGGAAGAAAGGAGCAAGCCCGGTCACCATTAACCTGGAGCAAAGCTATCTAAGTAGTGTTTTTAGCGAACTATCCCGTCTGGGCGAATGGTCGTATCCGAACCCACTGGAGAACATGCGAAAATTCACCATCGCAGAAAAAGAGATGGCATGGCTTACCCATGAGCAGATTGTTGAATTACTGGCTGATTGCAAACGTCAGGACCCAATTCTAGCACTGGTAGTTAAGATATGCTTAAGCACAGGCGCACGCTGGCGAGAAGCCGTAAATCTTACTCGTTCACAGGTGACCAAATACCGAATTACCTTTGTAAGAACGAAGGGGAAGAAAAACAGAAGCATCCCTATCAGTAAAGAGCTTTACGAAGAGATCATGGCGCTTGATGGGTTCAATTTCTTCACAGACTGCTATTTTCAATTTTTATCCGTGATGGAAAAAACGTCTATCGTGCTCCCTCGCGGTCAACTCACACACGTTCTGCGCCATACGTTTGCGGCGCACTTCATGATGTCGGGTGGAAACATTCTGGCCTTACAAAAAATTCTCGGACACCACGATATAAAAATGACTATGCGTTACGCACATCTGGCACCGGATCATCTGGAAACGGCGCTCCGTTTCAATCCTCTGGCAACGCTGCCAAGTGGCGACAAAGTGGCGGCAGCGGTTGGCATTACCCCGTAATAACCACCACTGACCACCAACCTAACTTATTGTTTTTAATCTAACTTGTTGTTTTCATTAACCCGTTTACATAAATGGTTATTTTTTTAGCCGGAAATTCATATCCGCTATTAATAATCGCACTACGTACCCGGTCACGCACCTCTTTTACCGTGGTTTCCGGTAGGCCAACCATGGTTAATCCCGGTAATCCATTACTGATATGCACCTCTATAGTGATAGGCGGCGCATTGACGCCAAGTGCGGCGCGAGTATGAACAATCGCCAGTGACATAATCCCTCCTGTTACGTGGATTATGCGGAATAGAAGAGAAAATCGAATTACTGACTTTTTGTTTTTTAGCGGCTGATTCCTGAATTTTGGCGTCATTTTCAGGTAAGAAACATCAAACTGGAAGAACGCTCGCAGAAGCGAAAAGAAGGAAAACAGGGTGTAAAGCGCACCAAAAGGGGGAGGAAAACGTGAAAATTTTTCAGTTGCTAATTTTTCTTATAAAAAACAAAGCCCTTTTAGGCATTCACCTGCATTATCTGAAACGTGGTTAAAAAAATATCTTGTGCTATTGGCAAAACCTATGGTAACTCTTTAGGTATTCCTTCGAACAAGATGCAAGAATAGACAAAAATGACAGCCCTTCTACGAGTGATTAGCCTGGTCGTGATTAGCGTGGTGGTGATTATTATCCCACCGTGCGGGGCTGCACTTGGACGAGGAAAGGCTTAGAAATCAAGCCTTAACGAACTAAGACCCCCGCACCGAAAGGTCCGGGGGTTTTTTTTGGCCTGAAAAACTTAAGCGAGGAGCAGAGCGTGAATAACAGCATAAAATTCTGTTTCTCAAGATTTACGACGGGGATGTAACTATGAACGGGGCACAGTGGGTGGTACATGCTTTGCGAGCGCAGGGGGTGAAAACCGTATTTGGTTATCCTGGCGGCGCAATTATGCCGGTTTACGACGCGTTGTATGACGGTGGTGTGGAGCATTTGTTGTGCCGACACGAGCAGGGTGCCGCAATGGCGGCAATCGGTTATGCCCGTTCTACCGGCAAAACCGGTGTTTGTATCGCCACCTCGGGCCCTGGCGCCACTAACCTGATCACTGGCCTGGCGGATGCGTTGTTAGATTCGGTCCCCGTTGTCGCGATCACGGGTCAGGTTTCCGCCCCGTTCATCGGCACCGATGCGTTCCAGGAGGTGGATGTGTTAGGGCTGTCGCTGGCCTGTACCAAACACAGCTTCCTGGTGCAGTCGCTGGCAGAGTTGCCGCGCATCATGGCGGAGGCTTTTGAAGTCGCCAACGCTGGCCGTCCCGGACCAGTTCTGGTGGATATCCCGAAAGATATCCAGTTGGCCAGCGGTGAGCTAGAACCCTGGTTTACTACCGTCGATAACGAAGCGACTTTCCCGCAGGCTGATGTGGAACAGGCGCGCCAGATGCTGGAACAGGCGAAAAAACCCATGCTGTACGTCGGCGGTGGTGTTGGTATGGCGAAGGCGGTTCCGGCGCTGCGTAAATTTATCGCGGTAACGCAAATGCCAGTTACCTGCACGCTGAAAGGTCTGGGGGCTGTTGAAGCTGATTATCCGTACTATCTGGGCATGCTGGGAATGCACGGTACTAAAGCGGCTAATTTCGCGGTGCAAGAGTGTGATTTACTGATCGCAGTGGGTGCACGTTTTGATGACCGGGTGACCGGTAAGCTGAATACGTTTGCGCCTAACGCCAGCGTAATCCATATGGATATCGACCCGGCGGAAATGAACAAACTGCGTCAGGCACACGTCGCGTTGCAGGGCGATTTAAATTCGCTGTTGCCGGCATTACAGCAACCGCTGAAGATCGACGCATGGCGTCAGTCTTGTGCAGAGCTGCGCGCAGAACACGCCTGGCGCTATGACCATCCTGGCGAGACTATCTATGCGCCGTTGTTGTTGAAGCAATTGTCGGAACGCAAACCCGCAGACAGTGTGGTGACGACGGATGTGGGGCAGCATCAGATGTGGTCAGCCCAGCATATGACTTACACCCGCCCGGAGAACTTCATCACTTCCAGCGGTCTGGGGACGATGGGATTCGGCTTACCGGCGGCCGTTGGCGCGCAGGTAGCGCGACCGAATGATACCGTTATCTGTATCTCCGGTGACGGCTCCTTCATGATGAATGTTCAGGAGTTGGGCACCGTAAAACGCAAGCAGTTACCGTTGAAGATAGTCTTACTCGACAACCAGCGGTTAGGGATGGTTCGACAATGGCAGCAACTGTTTTTCCAGGAGCGATATAGCGAAACCACCCTGACCGATAACCCCGATTTCCTCATGCTGGCCAGCGCCTTCGGCATTCCAGGCCAGCACATTACTCGTAAAGACCAGGTTGAAGCGGCACTCGACACGATGTTGGCAAGCGAAGGGCCGTACCTGCTTCACGTCTCAATCGACGAACTTGAAAATGTCTGGCCGTTGGTGCCGCCTGGCGCCAGTAACTCTGAAATGCTGGAGAAATTATCATGATGCAACATCAGGTCAATGTATCGGCACGCTTTAATCCAGAAACCTTAGAACGTGTTTTACGCGTGGTGCGCCATCGTGGTTTTCAGGTGTGCTCCATGAATATGGAAGCCGCGACCGATGCGCAGAATATAAATATTGAATTGACCGTTGCCAGTCCCCGGTCGGTCGACTTACTGTTTAGTCAGTTAAGTAAACTGGTAGATGTTGCGCATGTCGCAATCTGCCAGAGCGCTGCCACATCACAACAAATCCGCGCCTGAGCGCAAAAGGAAGAAAAATGACGACGAAAAAAGCTGATTACATTTGGTTCAATGGCGAGATGGTGCGCTGGGAAGACGCGAAGGTTCACGTAATGTCTCACGCGCTGCACTACGGTACGTCGGTATTTGAAGGGATTCGGTGCTACGACTCTCACAAAGGCCCGGTAGTGTTTCGTCATCGTGAACATATGCAGCGCCTGCGCGACTCAGCAAAAATTTATCGTTTTCCGGTTTCCCAGAGCATTGATGAGCTGATGGAAGCCTGCCGCGACGTAATTCGTAAAAATAATCTGACCAGCGCCTATATCCGTCCGTTGGTATTTGTAGGCGATGTCGGTATGGGCGTTAACCCGCCCCCGGGATACACCACTGACGTCATCATCGCCGCGTTCCCGTGGGGGGCATACCTGGGCGCCGAAGCGCTGGATCAGGGGATCGATGCGATGGTTTCTTCCTGGAACCGCGCTGCGCCGAACACCATTCCGACCGCCGCCAAAGCGGGCGGGAACTATCTTTCCTCACTGCTGGTGGGTAGCGAAGCGCGCCGCCACGGCTATCAGGAAGGCATCGCCCTGGATGTAAACGGCTATATATCCGAAGGCGCAGGCGAAAACCTGTTTGAGGTAAAAGATGGCGTGCTGTTTACTCCGCCGTTTACCTCTTCCGCGCTGCCAGGCATTACTCGCGACGCGATCATCAAACTGGCGAAAGAGCTGGGTATTGAAGTGCGTGAGCAGGTGCTGTCCCGTGAATCGCTGTATCTGGCCGACGAAGTGTTTATGTCCGGAACTGCGGCAGAAATTACTCCGGTACGCAGCGTTGATGGTATCCAGGTAGGCGAAGGCCGTTGCGGCCCTGTTACCAAGCGTATCCAACAAGCCTTCTTTGGTCTCTTCACTGGAGAAACCGAGGATAAATGGGGCTGGTTGGATCCGGTAAATTCATAATAAATAAAATTAATATTTTCCCAAAATAATTTGCGTCACAGGAAGGCGGCAACGCAGCGAATCCCCAGGAGCTTACTGTAGTAAGTGACTGGAGTGAGGCAGCCAACGCACCTGTGGCGTGAAGTATGAAGGGAAAAGATGGGGAGTAAATAAAGCATGCCTAAGTACCGTTCCGCCACCACCACTCATGGTCGTAATATGGCGGGTGCCCGCGCGCTGTGGCGCGCCACCGGAATGACCGACAGTGATTTTGGCAAACCGATTATCACCGTGGTGAACTCATTCACTCAGTTTGTGCCGGGTCACGTTCATCTGCGCGATCTCGGTAAGCTGGTCGCCGAACAGATTGAAGCTTCCGGCGGTGTGGCGAAAGAGTTCAACACTATTGCCGTGGATGACGGGATCGCCATGGGGCACGGGGGTATGCTCTATTCACTGCCGTCGCGCGAGCTGATCGCCGACTCCGTGGAGTACATGGTGAACGCTCACTGCGCTGACGCGATGGTGTGTATCTCCAACTGCGACAAAATCACCCCAGGGATGCTCATGGCCTCGCTGCGCCTGAATATTCCGGTGATCTTTGTCTCCGGCGGCCCGATGGAAGCCGGGAAAACCAAACTGTCCGATCAGATCATCAAGCTCGATCTGGTTGATGCCATGATTCAGGGAGCGGACCCGAAAGTCTCTGACGATCAAAGTAACCAGGTTGAACGCTCCGCCTGTCCAACCTGCGGCTCCTGCTCCGGCATGTTTACCGCTAACTCCATGAATTGCCTGATCGAAGCGCTGGGCCTGTCGCAGCCGGGCAACGGCTCGCTGCTGGCGACCCATGCTGACCGGAAGCAGTTGTTCCTCAATGCTGGTAAGCGGATTGTTGAACTGACTAAACGCTATTACGAGCAGGATGACGAAAGCGCACTGCCGCGTAACATCGCCAACAAGGCGGCGTTTGAGAATGCGATGACGCTGGATATTGCGATGGGCGGTTCGACCAATACCGTTCTGCATCTACTGGCGGCGGCGCAGGAAGCGGAAATCGACTTCACCATGAGTGATATCGACAAGCTGTCCCGCAAGGTGCCGCAGCTGTGTAAAGTGGCGCCAAGTACCCAGAAATACCATATGGAAGATGTTCACCGTGCCGGCGGTGTGCTGGGTATTTTAGGCGAGCTGGATCGCGCCGGGCTGCTGAACCGCAACGTGAAAAACGTATTAGGCCTGACGCTGCCGCAAACGCTGGAACAGTACGACATCACGGTTACGCAGGACGAAGCGGTTAAAAAAATGTTCCGTGCTGGCCCTGCCGGTATCCGTACTACCCAGGCGTTCTCTCAGGATTGTCGCTGGGATTCGCTGGATGACGACCGCGCAGCGGGTTGCATCCGCTCGCTGGAATATGCCTATAGCAAAGACGGCGGTCTGGCGGTGCTGTATGGCAACTTCGCCGAAAACGGCTGCATCGTAAAAACCGCGGGCGTGGATGACAGCATCCTTAAATTTACCGGTCCTGTCAAAGTTTACGAAAGCCAGGACGATGCGGTAGAGGCGATTCTCGGCGGCAAAGTAGTGGAAGGCGATGTGGTCGTAATCCGCTACGAAGGGCCGAAAGGCGGGCCGGGAATGCAGGAAATGCTCTATCCGACCAGTTTCCTGAAGTCGATGGGGCTGGGCAAAGCCTGCGCGCTCATCACCGATGGGCGTTTCTCCGGCGGTACTTCGGGTCTTTCCATCGGCCACGTCTCGCCGGAAGCGGCCAGCGGCGGCACTATTGCGCTGATTGAAGATGGCGACACCATTGCGATTGATATCCCGAACCGCAGCATTCAGTTGCAGTTGAGCGAGGCTGAAATCGCCGCACGCCGCGAGGCGCAGGAAGCTCGCGGCGATAAAGCCTGGACGCCGAAAAATCGTCAGCGTCAGGTTTCGTTTGCCCTGCGTGCCTACGCCAGCCTGGCGACCAGCGCCGATAAAGGCGCGGTGCGCGATAAATCGAAACTGGGAGGTTGATGATGGCGGAATCTCAACCTCTGTCAGTCGCGCCGGAAGGGGCGGAGTATCTGCGCGCGGTGCTACGCGCGCCAGTATACGAAGCGGCGCAGGTGACGCCGCTGCAAAAAATGGAAAAGCTCTCGTCACGTCTGGACAACGTTATTCTCGTCAAACGCGAAGACCGGCAGCCGGTACATAGCTTTAAGCTGCGCGGCGCTTACGCGATGATGGCCGGATTGACCGAAGAACAAAAAGCCCACGGCGTGATTACCGCGTCGGCGGGGAACCATGCACAGGGCGTGGCGTTCTCCTCCGCGCGGCTTGGCGTGAAGTCTCTGATCGTCATGCCAAAAGCAACGGCGGATATTAAAGTCGATGCGGTACGCGGTTTTGGCGGCGAAGTGCTGTTGCACGGCGCTAATTTTGATGAAGCGAAAGCGAAAGCTATTGAGCTGGCGCAGCAGCAGGGTTTTACCTGGGTGCCGCCGTTTGATCACCCAATGGTGATCGCCGGGCAGGGCACGCTGGCGCTGGAACTGCTTCAGCAGGATTCGCATCTCGATCGTGTCTTTGTGCCGGTTGGCGGCGGCGGCCTGGCGGCGGGCGTAGCGGTACTGATCAAACAATTGATGCCGCAAATCAAAGTGATTGCCGTCGAAGCGGAGGATTCCGCCTGCCTGAAAGCGGCGTTGGAAGCCGGTCATCCAGTGGATCTCCCGCGCGTTGGGTTATTTGCTGAAGGCGTGGCGGTAAAACGCATCGGCGACGAAACCTTCCGCCTGTGCCAGGAATATCTCGACGACATTATTACAGTCGATAGCGACGCGATCTGCGCGGCGATGAAAGACCTGTTTGAAGATGTGCGTGCGGTGGCGGAGCCGTCCGGCGCGCTGGCGCTGGCGGGGATGAAAAAATATATCGCCCAGCACAATATTCGCGGCGAACGCCTGGCGCACGTCCTTTCCGGCGCCAACGTCAACTTCCACGGCTTGCGCTATGTGTCTGAACGCTGCGAGCTGGGGGAACAGCGCGAAGCGTTACTGGCGGTGACCATTCCGGAAGAAAAGGGGAGCTTCCTCAAATTCTGCCAGTTGCTTGGCGGGCGTATGGTCACCGAATTTAACTACCGTTTTGCCGACGCGAAACATGCCTGTATTTTTGTCGGCGTACGCGTCAGTCAGGGGCTGGAGGAACGAAAAGAGATTATCACCCAACTGTGCGACGGCGGTTATAGCGTAGTGGATCTCTCCGACGATGAAATGGCGAAGCTGCATGTGCGCTATATGGTCGGCGGGCGCCCCTCCAAGCCATTACAGGAGCGTTTGTATAGTTTCGAATTTCCGGAGTCGCCCGGCGCGTTGCTCAAATTCCTTCATACGCTTGGCACGCACTGGAATATTTCGCTATTCCATTACCGCAGCCACGGTACCGATTATGGCCGCGTGCTGGCGGCGTTCGAGTTAGGCGATCATGAGCCGGATTTCGAAACCCGGCTGCATGAACTGGGCTATGAATGCCATGATGAGAGCAATAACCCGGCGTTCCGGTTCTTTCTGGCGGGTTAATTCAGCGTTTAGTTTTTCGGGCCCACAAAGTAAAGTGGGCCTAATATCCAGATATTATCTTCCCTCAGTTATTGGGCTTTCCTGCCAGCCCGGAGCATCCACTCATTTCATTTTGCGAGACGTTTTCCAGAAGGCGCCCAATCTGCTTGTGGTGAAACTCGGCTCCATATCATTAGCACCGCCATCACTTGCACCTGCTAAAAACAATGTATAAAATTTTATACACAAAGATGTTATGTTACTCACCCGAGCTCTCTCCAATGAAAAAGAAATTCGATGGGTGGGATCTTCTCTGGAGGATCTCCTGGCTTTTCCCATAACGGTACGTAAAGCAGTCGGTTATCAGCTTCACAAAATTCAGTATGGAATTGAACCCGATGACTGGAAACCGTTTTCAGAAATTGGGGCTGGGGTAAATGAAATTCGTATTCGTAACAACAATGGTATCTATCGCGTTATGTATGTCGCTAATTTTGCAGAAGCACTCTACGTTTTGCATAGTTTCCAAAAACAGACGCAACAAACCAGTCAGCATGATAAAAACATCGCCAGAACGCGTTATAACCGGGTGGTGCAACAACGGAGAAACAGCTTGTGATTGCCAAAACTGATAGTGATTTTCGCCATGTGACGCCATCTGGCGGTAATGTTTTTGCTGATTTGGGGTTTCATAAGCAGGACGCAGAAAAGTTTTACGCTGATTCCCTGAATGAAATCGAAAACACGTTAGCCATTAAACAACAGCTAATGGAAGAAATTACCCTCTGGATTACGCAAAACCAGATGAAGCAAGCCGAGGTTGCTACAGTTTTGCATATATCCCGACCGCGCGTTTCGGATGTCGTCAACAAGAAATGCAGCAAATTCACCATTGATGCTCTGGTGAATATGCTTAGCCGTATTGGGAAGCCTGTTCGGGTAATGGTAGGGCCGTAAAACTAATTCGGTAAAATCTTCCAGAACGCATCAATTAGCGGCTCATGCAGCCGCTTTTTTTGCGCGCAGACGCCAAGCTCAAACGGCGTTTTTTCATCACTGCGTTCTAAAATCATCACCCGGTTGCGCACCGGCTCCGGACTGTTTTCCAGCACCACTTCCGGCAGCAGCGCCACGCCGCAGCCCAGCGCCACCATTGAGACCATCGCTTCGTGACCGCCGACGGTGGCGTAAATCTGCGGATTGCTGATTTTATGGCGGCGAAACCACAGCTCAATGCGGCGGCGTACCGGTCCCTGATCGGCCATGATAAACGGCACCGTTGACCAGTCGGGCTTATCAACCGACACCTGATTACGCACCGGGCAGGGCAGCGCCGGGGCGATCAGCACCACCGCCAGATTTTCCAGCATCGAAAACGCCACCGCGCCGGGCAGCGTTTCTGGTTTGCCGGCGATTGCCAGGTCCGCTTCTCCCGTTACCACCTTTTCCATCGCATCGGCGGCGTCTCCGGTCGTCAATTTGATTTCAACAGAAGGGTGTTCGGCGCGAAAACGGTCGAGAATCGGCGGCAGGTGGCTGTACGCCGCAGTCACTGAACAGAAGATATGGAGTTCGCCGGAAAGGGACGGCCCCTGCTGATCGAGGGTATGGCGCAACTGCTGATATTGCAAAAGCGTCTGTTGGGCAAACACTCGCAGCTCTTCACCCGCTTCGGTCAGCGTGACCGTACGGTTATCGCGCACAAACAGCGGCTGGCCGAGGTCTTCTTCCAGCCGCTGAATCTGTCGGGAAAGGGTGGAAGGACTGACATGCATCGCCCGCGCGCTGCGGCCAAAATGGCGGCTTTCCGCCAGATGCAGGAAGGTTTTTAGATCGCGTAAATCCACAGACAGACCTCCGGTTTTTGACGTTGCATAAACCGCAACATAACGTTGTGAATATATCAATTTCCGCAATAAATTTCCTGTTGTAATGTGGGTTCATTCGCACAGATAGCAATCTGTAAACCGAACAATAAGCGCGACAACACAACATCACGGAGTACACCATCATGGCTAACTACTTTAATACACTGAATCTGCGCCAGCAGCTGGCGCAGCTGGGTAAATGTCGCTTTATGGGCCGCGACGAATTCGCCGACGGCGCGAGCTACCTGCAGGGTAAAAAAGTGGTCATCGTCGGCTGTGGCGCTCAGGGTCTGAACCAGGGCCTGAACATGCGTGACTCCGGTCTGGATATTTCCTACGCCCTGCGTAAAGAAGCTATTGCTGAGAAGCGCGCCTCCTGGCGTAAAGCGACCGAAAACGGCTTCAAAGTAGGCACCTACGAAGAGCTGATCCCGCAGGCTGACCTGGTGGTTAACCTTACGCCGGACAAACAGCACTCCGACGTTGTACGTTCTGTACAGCCGCTGATGAAAGACGGCGCAGCGCTGGGTTACTCCCACGGCTTCAACATCGTCGAAGTGGGCGAGCAGATCCGTAAAGACATCACCGTGGTGATGGTGGCACCGAAGTGTCCGGGCACCGAAGTACGTGAAGAATACAAGCGTGGCTTCGGTGTGCCAACGCTGATCGCCGTTCACCCGGAAAACGATCCGAAAGGCGAAGGTATGGCGATTGCTAAAGCCTGGGCTGCGGCCACCGGCGGTCACCGTGCGGGCGTACTGGAATCTTCTTTCGTGGCGGAAGTGAAATCTGACCTGATGGGCGAGCAGACCATTCTGTGCGGTATGCTGCAGGCCGGTTCTCTGCTGTGCTTCGACAAGCTGGTGGCAGAAGGCACCGACCCGGCATACGCCGAAAAACTGATTCAGTTCGGCTGGGAAACCATCACCGAAGCGCTGAAGCAGGGCGGCATCACCCTGATGATGGACCGTCTGTCTAACCCGGCGAAACTGCGTGCTTACGCGCTGTCCGAACAGCTGAAAGAGATTATGGCGCCGCTGTTCCAGAAACACATGGATGACATCATCTCCGGCGAATTCTCTTCCGGCATGATGGCTGACTGGGCGAACGACGATAAGAAACTGCTGACCTGGCGTGAAGAGACCGGTAAAACCGCGTTCGAAACCGCGCCGCAGTTTGAAGGTAAAATCGGCGAGCAGGAGTACTTCGATAAAGGCGTTCTGATGATCGCGATGGTGAAAGCGGGCGTTGAGCTAGCGTTCGAAACCATGGTCGATTCCGGCATCATCGAAGAATCCGCTTACTACGAATCACTGCACGAGTTGCCGCTGATTGCCAACACCATCGCCCGTAAGCGCCTGTACGAAATGAACGTGGTTATCTCCGATACCGCAGAATACGGTAACTACCTGTTCTCTTACGCTTGCGTACCGCTACTGAAACCGTTTATGGCGGAATTGCAACCGGGCGATCTGGGTAGTGCTATCCCGGAAGGCGCGGTAGACAACGCACAGCTTCGCGACGTGAACGACGCGATTCGTAGTCATGCGATTGAGCAGGTAGGTAAGAAACTGCGCGGCTATATGACGGATATGAAGCGTATTGCGGTAGCGGGTTGATATACCTTGTCGGGTGGCGCTAGCGCTTACCCGACCGACAAAATCAAGCAGACGATGTAGGTCGGGTAAGGCGTAGCCGCCACCCGGCTTTTTATTTACGATACAATACCTTAATGATGTGGTAACCGAACTGGGTATGCAGTGGGCCGGTTGGCTCCAGTACCGGGCAGGAAAAGACTACTTTATCGAATGCCGGAACCATCTGGCCCTGACGAAATTCGCCTAAATGACCGCCTTTTTTACCGGATGGGCAGATAGAATGCTTCTTCGCCAGCTTCTCAAAATCGCCGCCGTTTTTAATTTGCTCCAGAAGATCTAAAGCCAGTTTCTCTTCTTTTACAAGAATATGCAGTGCTGCTGCCATTTTTGCCATTATTGTGTTCTCACGTCGCAAAGATTGGCCGTCACTTTATCACTCCTTAGGCCGTCAGACATATACTCTTCGCCATTACAGGACAGATGTCCCGCCTGATTTAATGAACCGGGAGATAAGCGGCATTTTTAGCGGGCGTATTTCGGATGGGCGGGACGACGGTCCTGTCCTTTCTGACAAGGGGCGAGATACCATGAACATAATGAAAAACGCAGAATTTCCAGACGACTGGCTTTTAGGGCTACGCCAGGTCGTACGCGACCCAGTGCTCTATGAATTACTCAAATACTGCCCGTTGGAAATCATGCAGTGCTGGCGATTTGACGACATTTCCCGCGGCGCGCTTATCTGCCGCCAGGGGGAAACATGCTAGCAATTTTCGCTCATCGTGGCCGGCGAAGTGGATGTTTTTTACGAAGCTGAAGATGGACGCCGTTACCGGCAGGCGCGTTATGGCAAAGGAGACATGCTGGGCGAGCTAGAGATATTTGAGTCGCGGCATTACATCTGTTCTGTCGTAGCCGTCGGCAATGTACAGCTACTTAGCCTGCCGCAAGCACATTTTTGCCGCTGGCTGACGCTGGATAACCACTTTAACCAGCGAATGCTGCGGTTTTTCAGCCAACAGTATTACCAGTTGTCGAAAAAGGCCAGTAGCGACAATTTGTACTCGCTGCATCAGCGCGTATGCCAGGCATTATGGCTGCGTTATCAACAATATGAATCAACCACTATTTTGCTTGATAAGCAGAATCTTGGTCAGGAATTTGCGGCGACGACGCGCAGTATCAACCGGATACTGCACGATCTGAAATCGCTGAACATTATCGATACCGACGGTGAGCGGATCATTTTACTGGCTCCTGAAAAACTCAAACAGGAGGCGGAAATCTGAACCTCTCAGAACAATAAGGAGAGGGAGATGCAACCCCATATTCGGCTTAACACAAGCATGACCCGCGCGAAATATGCGCTTTTGCCCGGCGATCCCGGGCGGGTGGATAGAATCGCCCGTTTTCTTGATAAGGCTGAGATTCTGGGGCAAAACCGGGAGTTTCGCGCGGCGCGCGGCTGGTACCAGGGGGTTGAAATAGTCGTGCTCTCCACGGGAATCGGCGGACCGTCAACCGCTATCGCCATTGAGGAGTTACGCCAGGTTGGCGTCAACACGCTAATCCGTATCGGTAGTTGCGGCGCGTTGCAGGACTCGCTGGCGTTGGGCGATGTGATCATCGCCCACGGCGCGGTGGCTGACGACGGCGCCAGCAAAACCTATGCGCCCGCCAGTTATCCGGCCTGTGCGGACCCTTATCTTACCGCCACGCTGATACAGCAGGCGAAACAGATGAACATCTCTGCCGTTTGCGGGCTGGTGCGCAGCCATGACAGTTTTTATACCGATCGCGAAGCTGAACTGGATGCCGAATGGTCGGCCAGGGGAGTTCTCGGCGCGGATATGGAAACCGCCGCGCTGATGGTGGTGGGAGCGTTACGTGGGCTGCGTACCGCGTCGTTGCTAAACGTGGTCGTCGCGCATAGTGGCTGTCTGGAGAGCAGCATTAACCATTATGTTCAGCAGGAAACCTTGTGCCAGCAAGGTGAAGAGCGCCAGATTTCTCTGGCGCTTCAGGCCATTTATTTCGATAGTTTGCAAGGAGAGCAATGATGGACTTTTTCAGCATTAACAATGTAATGGTCAACATTCCTCTCGGCGAGGGTGGGTATGCGCTATCGTGGATTGAGGCTATCGGTACCGTCTTTGGCTTATTGTGCATCTGGTGCGCCAGCCGGGAAAAAATCATTAATTACCTGTTTGGCTTGATTAACGTCACTCTGTTTGCCGCCATCTTTTTTCAGATTCAACTGTATGCCAGCTTGCTACTTCAGGTGTTTTTCTTTGCGGCGAATATTTACGGCTGGTACGCATGGAGCCGGCAGAATGACGCCCGGGAAGCCGCTCTGAAAGTACGCTGGCTTTCTTGTCAACAAACATGGAGGTTGGGGGGCATATGTATTATTAGCATTCTGCTGATGACGTGGTTTATCGATCCGGTCTTCGCTATGTTGACCCGCGTTATGCTCGCTCTGCTGCAAACGGTAGGTATGCAGGTGGCGATGCCTGAACTCCAGCCGGACGCGTTCCCGTTCTGGGATTCCACCATGCTGGTGTTGTCGATTGCGGCGATGGTGCTGATGACCCGCAAGTACGTGGAAAACTGGCTGCTGTGGGTGATTATTGATGTAATTAGCGTCGTGATCTATGCAGTACAGGGCGTTTATGCGATGTCGCTTGAGTATGTTCTGCTGACGGTGATCGCGCTAATGGGTTCTTACAGTTGGATCAAGAGCGCACAGCGTAATGGCTATACGTCGCTTGCCGCCAGAGCCTGCTGATTGACCTTTTCCAGGCTGCCTGAAAAAGCAGCCTGGTCTTCTCTGGGCCTCGCTTTCTGCTACAATCCCTCCCCCGTTCGAAGATTGAGCACTATTCCCATGCGTTTAAATCCTGGCCAACAACACGCTGTCGAATTCGTCACCGGACCCTGCCTGGTGCTGGCAGGAGCGGGTTCTGGTAAAACTCGCGTAATTACCAATAAAATCGCCCACCTGATCCGCGGATGCGGCTATCAGGCCCGGCATATTGCGGCGGTGACGTTTACCAACAAGGCAGCGCGTGAGATGAAAGAACGTGTCGGGCAGACGCTCGGCCGTAAGGAAGCGCGCGGTTTGATGATCTCCACCTTTCATACGCTAGGGCTGGATATTATTAAGCGCGAGTACGCTGCGCTGGGGATGAAATCGAACTTTTCATTGTTTGACGATACCGACCAGGTCGCCTTGCTCAAAGAGCTGACCGAAGGCCTGATCGAAGACGACAAGGTTCTGTTGCAACAGCTGATCTCCACGATCTCCAACTGGAAAAACGATCTCAAAACGCCTGCACAGGCAGCGGCGGGGGCGAAAGGTGAACGCGATCGTATTTTTGCCCACTGCTACGGGCTTTACGACGCCCATATGAAGGCATGTAACGTTCTCGATTTTGATGATTTGATTTTGCTGCCGACGCTGCTGCTGCAACGCAATGACGAGGTGCGCGAGCGCTGGCAGAATAAAATTCGTTATCTGCTGGTGGATGAATATCAGGATACTAACACCAGCCAGTATGAGTTGGTTAAGCTGCTGGTTGGGCAACGCGCGCGCTTTACGGTCGTAGGCGATGACGATCAGTCTATCTACTCCTGGCGCGGGGCGCGTCCGCAAAACCTGGTGTTACTGAGCCAGGATTTTCCGGCGCTGCAGGTGATTAAGCTGGAGCAAAACTATCGTTCTTCGGGCCGCATCCTGAAAGCGGCAAATATTCTCATCGCCAACAATCCGCACGTCTTTGAAAAGCGCCTCTTTTCCGAACTCGGTTACGGCGCGGAACTCAAAGTGTTAAGCGCAAACAATGAAGAGCATGAAGCTGAGCGCGTTACCGGCGAACTGATTGCCCATCACTTTGTGAACAAGACCCAGTACAAGGATTACGCCATTCTGTATCGCGGGAATCATCAGTCGCGGGTATTTGAAAAATTCCTCATGCAGAACCGCATTCCGTACAAAATTTCCGGCGGCACCTCATTTTTCTCCCGTCCGGAGATTAAAGACTTGCTGGCCTATCTGCGGGTGTTGACCAACCCGGATGATGACAGCGCTTTCCTGCGCATCGTGAATACGCCAAAACGCGAAATCGGTCCGGCCACTCTGCAAAAGCTGGGTGAATGGGCAATGACGCGTAATAAAAGCCTGTTTACCGCCAGCTTTGATATGGGGCTTAGCCAGAAGCTGACCGGACGTGGTTACGATTCATTGACGCGTTTTACCCACTGGCTGGGGGAAATCCAGCGTCTGGCCGAACGTGAGCCTGTCGCCGCCGTGCGCGATCTCATCCACGGTATTGACTATGAATCCTGGTTGTACGAAACCTCGCCGAGCCCCAAAGCGGCGGAAATGCGTATGAAAAACGTTAACCAGCTCTTTAGCTGGATGACTGAGATGCTGGAAGGCAACGAACTCGATGAGCCGATGACGCTCACCCAGGTGGTTACACGCTTTACGCTGCGCGATATGATGGAGCGCGGCGAGAGCGAAGAAGAGCTGGATCAGGTACAGTTGATGACGCTTCATGCGTCGAAAGGACTGGAATTCCTGTATGTCTATATGGTGGGAATGGAAGAAGGATTTTTGCCGCATCAAAGCAGCATTGACGAAGACAATATTGAGGAAGAGCGTCGGCTGGCCTATGTCGGGATCACTCGTGCGCAGAAAGAGCTCACCTTTACATTATGTAAAGAGCGCCGTCAGTATGGGGAACTGGTGCGCCCGGAACCCAGTCGCTTCCTGTTAGAACTGCCGCAGGATGATTTAATCTGGGAGCAGGAGCGCAAAGTGGTAAGCGCTGAGGAGCGAATGCAAAAAGGGCAAAGTCACCTGGCTAATCTGAAAGCCATGATGGCGGCAAAGCGAGCGAAATCGTAGGCCGGATAAGCGAAGCGTCATCCGGCAATCAGACTACGGTTAGCGAACGTCCAGCGGCCAGTGTACATAGCTTTGCCACTGGCTTTCCTGATCAATCAACTCTTTACCCAGCGGGTGATGCGCCAGCCAGTCGCCAGGCAAGGTTAACGTCAGATTTTCATTTAGCGCCTGTAGCGTAATTTCTGGTACCAGATCGTCACGACGGCGACCGGCAAAAAGAATCGCCAGTCGCAGCAAACGGCATAGCTGTTCCGCAACACGGGGCGGTACCGCGTTTTGCTGATGAAGCGAAGAGAGATCGACCGGATTGGTCTGATTCAGTAAGAGGGTGGCGAGCAACTTTTTCTGCGCGGGCGTATAGCCAGGCAGATCCAAATGGCGTACTAAATAGGCGGCATGATAGGGCGCCTGTTTAAAATCAACGCTCAGACCGATCTCATGCAACTGGCAAGCGCTAAGCAACAGTTCACGACTGATAGGTTCAATATGCCAGGCATTTTCTACCTGTTTGAGGAAGTTATCTGCCAGCTTCGCCACACGATTTGCCTGATCGGTATCGACGATAAACCGACGCTGAATGTTTCGCAGCGTGCGGCTGCGGATATCCTGATCTACCGCCAGATGCAACATCCCATACACCAGCCCTTCGCGTAACGCGCCGCCTGCCAGCGTCATGCTCTGGATGTTCAGCTCGGTAAATATCGCGATTAGAATAGCCAGCCCGCTTGGGAAAACCAGCGCGCGCTCCAGCGTCAGGCCTTCGATTTCCAGCTCTTCCAGACGCCCGCACTGTATCGCGCGTTGTTTTAGCTGCTGCAGTTTGGCGAGCGTAATGCGCTCGTCCATCCCCTGCGCCATCATGATTTCCTGCAATGCCTGTACGGTGCCGGAGGCACCCACGCAGACCTTCCAGCCATGAAAACGCAGTTCATCGGCGACCGGACGCAGTACATCGCGCGCGGCTTTCTCCGCATCATCAAAGTTTTCTTGCGCCAGATTACGATCGCTAAAATAGCGTTCAAGCCACGTTACGCAGCCCATCGACAGGCTAAACAGCGACGTGGTTTGCGCGCCAGTGCCGGTAACCAGTTCAGTGCTGGCGCCGCCGATATCCACCACCAGTCGCTGATCTGCGCCGCCGGTGGTATGAGCGACCCCCTGATAAATTAGCCGCGCCTCTTCTTCGCCGCTGATAACCTGCACCGGACAACCAAGGATAGTCTGCGCTTTCGCGATAAATTCACCTGCATTGACGGCGAGACGCAATGTTGCGGTGGCAACCACGCGGATTTGTGGCTGCGGGATATCCTGCAAACGTTCAGCAAACAGACGCAGGCATTGCCAGCCGCGTTCCATCGCTTCGGCTGAAAGGTGGTTGTCGTTGTTCAGACCCGCGGCCAGACGCACCTTGCGTTTTATTCGGGTCAGCGTCTGGATGCTTCCCGCCGCCTCGCGCACGACCAGCATATGAAAACTATTGGAACCGAGATCAATGGCGGCATACAACGAGGTGGAATTCATACACTTCATCCTTCAACCTGTATCCGTGTTGGCTGCGTACTCTTCCTAAGCTCATCGGGATTTGTTTTCTTGCCGCCTTGATACAGGCTAAATGATTTTGTGTATGGCATAACTTTTCTTAACCTGAACGACGACGATTACGCGGAGCGCCAGCGCGGCGCGGACCATTGCCAGGACGCGAACGCGTCAGACGCAACGGCTTGGGCAGATCGTTCATGAGCGCTTCCGGATTGTATTTGCTGACCGGAATCGAGTGGCCGATATAGCTCTCAATAGCGGGCAGATTCAGCGCATACTCTTCACAAGCCAGGCTGATGGAATGTCCGCTGGCGCCAGCGCGACCGGTACGACCGATACGGTGAACATAGTCTTCACAATCGTCTGGCAGATCGTAGTTAAAGACGTGCGTTACGGCGGGGATATGCAACCCGCGCGCCGCGACATCGGTCGCCACAAGAATATCCAGATCGCCGCGGGTGAACTCATCCAGAATCCGCAGGCGCTTTTTCTGCGCGACGTCGCCGGTCAGCAGACCAACACGATGGCCATCTGCCGCCAGATGTCCCCAGATATCTTCGCAACGATGCTTGGTGTTGGCGAAAATAATGGCGCGATCCGGCCACTCTTCTTCGATCAGCGTTTGCAGTAAACGCATTTTCTCTTCATTAGAGGGGTAGAAAAGCTCTTCTTTAATGCGGTGGCCGGTCTTTTGCTCCGGTTCCACTTCAACATATTCGGCGTTGTTCATCTGTTCAAACGCCAGCTCGCGAACCCGATAAGACAGGGTGGCGGAGAACAACATGTTCAGACGCTGCGCAGCCGGCGGCATACGACGGAACAGCCAGCGGATATCTTTAATAAAGCCCAAATCGTACATGCGATCGGCTTCATCGAGTACGACGACCTGAATGGCGCCGAGGTTAATGTGGTTTTGTTTGGCGTAGTCGATCAATCGGCCCGTCGTACCAATAAGAATATCAACGCCGCTTTCCAGCACTTTAAGCTGCTTGTCGTAACCATCGCCGCCGTAAGCCAGGCCTAATTTTAAGCCTGTCGCTTGCGCCAGCGGCTCCGCGTCTGCGTGAATTTGTACGGCTAATTCACGCGTCGGCGCCATGATCAGCGCGCGCGGCTGGTTCACCTTGCGATCGTCGATCGCGGGATGAGAAAGTAAATAATGAAACGTTGACGTCAGAAACGCCATCGTTTTCCCGGTACCGGTTTGCGCCTGCCCTGCAACGTCACGACCCGCCAGCGTTAGCGGAAGGGCCAGTGCCTGAATGGGCGTACAATTATAAAACCCTTTTTTTTCAAGGGCTTCAACCACCTGTGGGTGCAGGGCGAAGTCGGAAAACTTCTGTTCTGTTAAATGTGTTTTGCTCATAGTGTGGTAGAATATCAGCTTACTATTGCTTTACGAAAGCGTATCCGGTGAAATAAAGTCAACCTTTGTTGGCGAAGTTAACATCAGCACCTCGTTGGTTAATGCTACACCAACACGCCAGGCTTATTCCTGTGGAGTTATATATGAGCGATAAAATTATTCACCTGACTGACGACAGTTTTGACACGGATGTACTCAAAGCGGACGGGGCTATCCTCGTTGATTTCTGGGCAGAGTGGTGCGGGCCGTGTAAAATGATCGCTCCGATTCTGGATGAAATCGCTGACGAATATCAGGGCAAATTGACCGTTGCCAAACTGAACATTGACCAGAACCCAGGTACTGCGCCTAAATATGGCATCCGCGGTATTCCGACTCTGCTGCTGTTTAAAAACGGCGAAGTGGCGGCAACCAAAGTAGGCGCATTGTCTAAAGGTCAGTTGAAAGAGTTTCTCGACGCCAATCTGGCGTAATACCTTTTATACGTCGAATGACAAAGGCGCTGTATGGTCAGGCGTCTGTCATTCGACGAATGATTAAGGTATCAGGCAGTTTCGTGGCGTCTGTTGTCCTTACGTTATTCTTAAATTGTCAGGATCTCTGGACGCCCGGTCTGAGTCGTGCTAAGTTAGTATTGACTTCGAATTAAACATACCTTATTAAGTTTGAATCTGGTTTTATCCGTCACTTCCCGTTTTTTCTCGCACGAGAAGTGGAAAGATTCCTGGCTCTTCGCTCATTCCGTCTTGTCGTTTCAGTTCTGCGTACTTTCCTGTGACCAGACAGCGAACAGACATGAGTTGATAGCCGTAAACAGGCATGGATGACCCTGCCATACCATTCACAACATTAAGTTCGAGATTTACCCCAAGTTTAAGAACTCACACCATTATGAATCTTACCGAATTAAAGAATACGCCGGTTTCTGAGCTGATCACTCTCGGCGAAAGTATGGGGCTGGAAAACCTGGCCCGTATGCGCAAGCAGGACATTATTTTTGCCATCCTGAAGCAGCACGCAAAGAGTGGCGAAGATATCTTTGGCGACGGTGTGCTGGAGATATTGCAGGATGGATTTGGTTTCCTCCGTTCTGCAGACAGCTCCTACCTCGCCGGTCCTGATGATATCTACGTTTCCCCCAGCCAAATCCGCCGTTTCAACCTCCGCACTGGTGATACCATTTCTGGTAAGATTCGCCCGCCGAAAGAAGGTGAACGCTATTTTGCGCTGTTGAAAGTTAACGAAGTTAACTACGACAAACCGGAAAACGCCCGTAACAAAATCCTCTTTGAGAACTTAACCCCGCTGCACGCAAACTCTCGTCTGCGTATGGAGCGTGGTAACGGTTCTACCGAAGACTTAACGGCGCGCGTTCTGGATCTGGCTTCGCCGATCGGTCGCGGCCAGCGCGGTCTGATTGTCGCGCCGCCGAAGGCGGGTAAAACCATGCTGCTGCAGAACATCGCGCAGAGCATCGCGTATAACCACCCAGACTGCGTGCTGATGGTGCTGCTGATTGACGAACGTCCGGAAGAAGTAACCGAGATGCAGCGTCTGGTGAAAGGCGAAGTGGTTGCCTCTACCTTTGACGAACCGGCATCCCGCCACGTTCAGGTTGCCGAAATGGTTATCGAGAAGGCGAAACGTCTGGTTGAACACAAGAAAGACGTCATCATCCTGCTCGACTCCATCACCCGTCTGGCGCGTGCCTACAACACCGTGGTGCCGGCTTCCGGTAAAGTACTGACCGGTGGTGTGGATGCTAACGCCCTGCATCGTCCGAAGCGCTTCTTCGGCGCGGCGCGTAACGTGGAAGAGGGCGGTAGCCTGACTATCATCGCGACGGCGCTAATCGATACCGGTTCCAAGATGGACGAAGTTATCTACGAAGAGTTTAAAGGCACCGGTAACATGGAGCTGCATCTCTCGCGTAAGATCGCTGAAAAACGTGTCTTCCCGGCTATCGACTACAACCGTTCCGGTACCCGTAAAGAAGAGCTGCTCACCACTCAGGAAGAGCTGCAGAAAATGTGGATCCTGCGTAAAATCATCCATCCGATGGGTGAGATTGACGCGATGGAATTCCTCATTAACAAACTGGCGATGACCAAAACTAATGACGACTTTTTCGAGATGATGAAGCGCTCATAACCTGGTCTTTACCTGAAAACGCCACGTTTTTACGTGGCGTTTTTGTTTTGCGATTCATCCTGGCGTCATGTCATATAAACTGGTCATCGGGATATGCGCTACAGAGTAACACCATGCACAATACACATTGTTTGCGGTAAAAAGTGTAATGTTCTAACAGGTCTCTTCTAGGAGCTGGCGTAACGCATTATACTTTAAGGAAATGATATATGCTGAGAGCACATACACTGTGAAGTTACTCACCGCTTTATCTGAGCTAATCAGTATTTTTTTATTCACGACCATTTTTATTTTTCTTGCGCGAAAAGTAGCCATAAAAATTGGTTTAGTGGATAAACCAAACTTTCGTAAACGACATCAGGGCGTTATCCCATTAGTCGGCGGGATTTCTGTGTTTGCAGGAATCTGCTTTATGTTTGGCCTCTCGGATTACTACATACCGCACTTATCGCTATATCTTATTTGCGCTGGTGTATTGGTTTTTGTTGGTGCGATGGATGACCGTTTTGATATCAGTGTAAAAATTCGTGCTGTGGTTCAGGCTGTTATTGCGGTTGTAATGATGGTTATCGCAAAACTTCACTTAGGTAGCCTTGGTTACATCTTTGGGCCTTGGGAGTTAGTGCTTGGCCCCTTTGGCTATTTCCTTACTCTGTTTGCCGTATGGGCGGCGATCAACGCTTTCAATATGGTGGACGGTATTGACGGACTGCTGGGTGGGTTATCCAGCGTCTCATTTGCGGCGATGGGGCTGATTTTATGGTTTGATGGTCAGACTAGTCTGGCAATGTGGTGCTTTGCCATGATCGCCGCGATTCTGCCTTACATTATGCTTAATCTCGGTATTTTGGGGCGGCGTTATAAAGTCTTTATGGGTGATGCCGGTAGTACACTGATTGGCTTTACCGTCATCTGGCTCTTACTGGAAACGACGCAGGGGAAAACTCACTCTATCAGCCCGGTTACCGCGCTATGGATTATCGCTATTCCATTGATGGATATGGTGGCGATTATGTATCGCCGTCTGCGTAAAGGGATGAGCCCCTTTTCCCCTGATCGCCAACATATTCATCATTTGGTTATGCGAGCAGGGTTTACTTCCCGCCAGGCATTTGTTCTTATTACGCTCGCAGCGGCGATTCTGGCGGGAGTAGGCGTAACGGCAGAATACTCTCATTTTGTTCCTGAATGGGTTATGTTGGTGCTCTTTTTGCTAGCATTCTTCCTCTATGGCTACTGCATTAAGCGGGCCTGGAAGGTGGCGAGATTTATTAAGCGTGTGAAGCGTCGCCTGCGCAGGCAACGTAAGAACCGGCCAAACTTAACCAAGTAAATGAGGATACGATGACACAACCATTACCGGGGGCACGCGCGGTGAGCGCTGAAAATGAACTGGATATTCGCGGGTTGTTTCGTACTTTATGGGCTGGCAAATTCTGGATTATCGGCATTGGCCTGCTATTTGCCCTTATCGCGTTAGCCTATACCTTTTTTGCTCGTCAGGAGTGGAGTGCGACGGCGATCACCGATCGCCCAACCGTAAATATGTTGGGCGGTTATTACTCCCAGCAGCAGTTTCTGCGCAACCTGGATATTAAGACCGATCCTGCTTCTTCTGATAAGCCCTCGGTGATGGATGAAGCGTATAAAGAGTTCATCATGCAACTTGCCTCCTGGGATACGCGTCGCGATTTCTGGTTACAGACGGACTATTACAAGCAGCGAATGGTCGGGAATAGCAAAGCTGATGCGGTGATGCTTGATGAACTGATCAATAACATACAGTTTACGCCCGGCGATTTTACACGCGCCATCAACGACAACGTGAGGCTGATTGCTGAAACTGCGCCGGATGCCAATAATCTGCTGCGTCAGTATGTCGCATTCGCCAGCCAGCGGGCGGCGAGCCATCTGAATGATGAATTAAAAGGTGCCTGGGCTGCGCGTACCGTGCAGATGAAAGCCCAGGTCAAACGGCAGGAAGAGGTTGCGAAAGCGATCTATTCGCGTCGTGTAAACAGTATTGAGCAGGCGCTCAAAATTGCGGAACAACATAATATTTCTCGTAGCGCGACAGATGTCCCGGCGGATGAATTACCGGACTCAGAGCTTTTTTTACTCGGTCGCCCTATGTTGCAGGCGCGTCTTGAAAATCTGCAAGCGGTTGGCCCTGCGTTCGATTTGGACTACTTTCAAAATCGGGCAATGTTGAATACGCTTAATGTGGGGCCGACCCTGGACCCTCGTTTTCAGACCTATCGTTATTTGCGTACGCCGGAAGAACCGGTAAAACGTGATAGCCCACGCCGAGCCTTCCTGATGATTATGTGGGGTATCGTTGGGGCGCTAATCGGTGCGGGCGTTGCCTTAACCCGTCGCCGCACGATTTAGCAACACCTCTGCAGTAGGGGGCTGGGCCCCTACTGTCTATTCGAAGAGAATCGATGTGAAAGTACTGACTGTATTTGGTACACGACCGGAGGCCATTAAGATGGCGCCTCTGGTCCATGCGCTGGAAAAAGATCCTCATTTCGAGGCCAAAGTATGCGTTACTGCGCAGCATCGGGAGATGCTTGATCAGGTATTAACTCTTTTTTCTATTGTGCCTGATTACGATCTCAACATTATGCAGCCGGGACAGGGGTTGACGGAAATTACCTGCCGAATTCTGGAGAGATTAAAGCCGATCCTGGCAGATTTTAAACCTGATGTGGTGCTGGTTCATGGAGATACCACCACTACGATTGCTACCAGCCTGGCGGCTTTCTATCAACGAATTCCGGTAGGGCACGTAGAAGCCGGGTTGCGAACCGGCGATCTCTATTCCCCCTGGCCGGAAGAGGCAAACCGCACGCTGACCGGACATCTGGCGATGTACCACTTTGCGCCGACGGAAAACTCGCGGCAGAATCTGTTGCGGGAGAACATTCCGGATGAGCGCATTTTTGTCACTGGCAATACCGTTATTGACGCGCTGATCTGGGTACGCGATCGCGTTCTGACGAGCGATACATTACAGGCTGAACTGGCCGAGCAGTATCCTTTCCTCAACGCGAATAAGAAGATGATTTTGGTGACCGGTCATCGGCGTGAAAGCTTTGGTCAGGGCTTTGAGCATATCTGCCAGGCGCTGGCGGAAATTGCCGCCGCGAACCAGAATGTGCAAATTGTCTATCCGGTGCATCTCAATCCCAACGTCAGCGAACCTGTCAACCGTATCCTCGGCCATGTTGAAAACGTGGTACTGATTGAGCCGCAGGACTACTTACCTTTTGTCTGGCTGATGAATCACGCCTGGCTCATTCTGACCGATTCCGGCGGTATTCAGGAAGAAGCGCCGTCATTAGGTAAGCCGGTATTGGTCATGCGTGAAACCACAGAGCGTCCGGAAGCCATTACCGCTGGTACGGTAAGACTGATCGGCACGGACTCCCGGCGCATTGTGGCGGAAGTTATGCGTCTGCTGCACGACGAAAATGAATATCAAACCATGAGCCGCGCCCATAATCCTTATGGTGACGGGCAATCATGCGCGCGCATTTTACAGGCGTTAAAAAGTTATCGGGTATCGTTATGAGTTTTACGACCATTTCTGTTATTGGGCTGGGGTATATCGGATTACCGACTGCGGCCGCTTTTGCTTCCCGCCAGAAGCAGGTTATCGGCGTGGATATCAACCAACATGCTGTAGACACCATAAATCGCGGTGAAATTCACATCGTGGAGCCGGCGTTGGGCAATGTGGTGAAGATGGCGGTGGAAGGCGGCTTTCTGCGTGCGACGACGACACCTGTCGAGGCCGATGCGTACCTGATTGCCGTGCCGACGCCATTCAAAGGCGATCACGACCCTGACATGGCCTATGTGGAAGCCGCGGCGAAATCCATTGCGCCGGTATTAAAAAAAGGGGCACTGGTGATTCTGGAATCAACATCGCCGGTCGGCGCAACGGAGCAAATGGCTGGCTGGCTGGCCGGGATGCGCCCGGATCTGACCTTTCCCCAGCAGGCGGGCGAGCAGGCCGACGTGAATATCGCCTATTGTCCGGAGCGTGTGCTGCCGGGTCAGGTGATGGTGGAACTCATTAAAAATGACCGCGTGATTGGCGGTATGACGCCAGTATGTTCGGCTCGCGCCAGCGCGCTGTACAAAATTTTCCTTGAGGGCGAATGCGTTGTCACCAACTCGCGCACCGCAGAGATGTGCAAGCTGACGGAAAATAGCTTCCGTGATGTGAATATCGCCTTTGCGAATGAATTGTCGCTGATTTGCGCCGAACAGGGGATTAACGTCTGGGAATTGATCCGCCTGGCGAACCGCCATCCGCGCGTCAATATTTTGCAGCCGGGCCCAGGCGTTGGCGGGCACTGCATTGCGGTCGATCCGTGGTTTATTGTGGCGCAAAATCCGCAGCAGGCGAGACTGATTCGCACCGCGCGTGAAGTGAATGACGGCAAACCGCACTGGGTGGTCGATCAGGTAAAAGCCGCGGTCGCAGATTGCCTGGCAGCCACCGATAAACGCGCCAGCGAAGTGAAAATCGCCTGTTTTGGGCTGGCCTTTAAGCCGAATATCGACGATCTGCGCGAAAGCCCGGCGATGGGGATCGCGCAAAGTATCGCCCGCTGGCACAGCGGCGAAACCCTGGTCGTCGAACCGAATATCCGTCAGTTGCCGAAAAAATTGGACGGACTTTGCACGCTGGCGAAACTGGACGCGGCGCTGGCCGCCGCCGATGTGCTGGTGATGCTGGTCGATCACGACGAATTTAAAGCGATTCCCGGCGATGCGGTTCATCAACGTTATGTGGTTGATACCAAAGGGGTCTGGCGCTGATGAAACGCATTCTGGTGACCGGCGGCGCAGGCTTTATCGGATCTGCGGTGGTGCGGCATATCATCCATGAAACGGCAGACGCGGTGGTGGTGGTGGATAAACTCACCTATGCGGGCAACCTGATGTCTCTGGCGTCGGTGGCGCAAAGCGACCGTTTCGCCTTTGAGAAGGTGGATATCTGCGATCGGGCATCACTGGAGCAAGTTTTCCAGCAGTATCAGCCCGATAGCGTGATGCACCTGGCGGCGGAAAGCCATGTAGACCGTTCCATCGACGGCCCGGCGGCGTTTATTGAAACGAATATCGTTGGTACTTACACCTTGCTGGAAGCCGCTCGCGCTTACTGGTCCGCGCTTGACGCGGACGCTAAAGCGGCGTTCCGCTTCCACCATATCTCCACCGATGAAGTGTATGGCGATCTGCATACTGCAGACGATTTCTTCACCGAAACCACGCCATATGCGCCAAGCAGCCCTTATTCCGCCTCCAAAGCCAGCAGCGACCATCTGGTACGCGCCTGGTTACGTACCTACGGTCTGCCTACGCTTGTCACCAACTGCTCTAATAACTACGGGCCCTACCATTTCCCGGAAAAACTGATCCCGCTGATGATTCTGAACGCGCTGGCGGGTAAACCATTGCCGGTCTATGGCAACGGTCAGCAAATTCGCGACTGGCTGTATGTGGAGGATCATGCCCGTGCGTTGTATCACGTGGTGACGAACGGTGCGGTGGGCGAAACGTATAATATCGGCGGTCATAACGAACGTAAAAATCTGGATGTGGTCAGGACGATCTGCGCTCTGTTGGAGGAACTGGCCCCGCAAAAACCGCAGGGTGTGGCGAATTATCACGATCTGATTACCTTCGTCGACGATCGACCCGGCCATGACTTACGTTATGCCATCGACGCGTCGAAAATCGCCCGCGAGCTGGGCTGGACGCCGCAGGAAACCTTCGAAAGCGGGATGCGAAAAACCGTTCAGTGGTATCTCGCCAATGAGGCCTGGTGGAAACCCGTGCAGGATGGCAGTTATCAGGGCGAACGCTTAGGTCTGAAACGCTAAACGGCAGGCTCTTACTCCTGGAGGAGAAACGAATGAAAGGCATCATTCTGGCGGGAGGTTCCGGTACCCGGTTGCATCCCATTACGCGCGGCGTATCAAAGCAGCTTCTGCCCGTCTACGATAAACCGATGATTTACTATCCGTTATCGGTGCTAATGCTGGCGGGCATTCGTGAGATCTTGATCATCACCACGCCGGAGGATAAACGCGACTTTCAGCGTTTGTTGGGCGACGGCGCAGCATTCGGTATCGATTTACATTATGCCGAGCAGCCCAGTCCGGACGGGCTGGCGCAGGCCTTTATCATTGGCGAAACGTTCCTCAACGGTGAACCCTCATGCCTAGTATTGGGCGACAATATCTTTTTTGGTCAGGGCTTTAGCCCCAAACTCCGTCAGGTCGCGGCGCGTACCGAAGGCGCCACAGTATTTGGCTATCAGGTCATGGACCCGGAACGCTTTGGCGTCGTGGAGTTTGACGATGATTTTCGCGCGCTCTCGCTGGAAGAAAAGCCGAAACAGCCTAAATCTAACTGGGCGGTCACCGGCCTCTATTTCTATGACAGCAAGGTCGTCGAGTATGCGAAGCGCGTGAAACCGTCCGGGCGTGGCGAGCTGGAGATCACTTCTATCAACCAGATGTATCTGGAGGAAGGTAAGCTGACCGTTGAACTGCTGGGCCGCGGCTTCGCCTGGTTGGATACGGGCACCCACGACAGTCTGATTGAGGCGAGCACTTTTGTGCAGACGGTGGAAAAGCGCCAGGGCTTCAAAATTGCCTGTCTGGAGGAGATTGCCTGGCGCAACGGCTGGCTGGATGATGATGGTTTGAAACGCGCCGCCAGTCAGCTTGAAAAAACCGGCTATGGCCAATATTTACTGGAGTTGCTCCGTGCCCGTCCGCGCCAGTATTGAACCGTTACACTGGGAAAATACGTTCTTTGGCGTGAATAGCGGCATTGTGCGTATCGATGCCTCAGCGCCCGAATTAACGCCAGAAGCGCTGCAGGCATGGCAACGCGTGCAGGCAAAAGTGCCGGCTGAAAACATCGCCTGGCTGTCGGCGTTGCAATCGCTGGGATTCTCTTTGGTTGAAGGCGAGGTGGATTTTGCGTTGCCGGTAAAAGGGCATCGCGACCAGCATGGCGCGGAAATTGCACATCTTACGGACATTCCTGCTTTGCGTCAGTTGGCCGGAGAGGCGTTTACGCAGAGTCGTTTTCGCGCGCCGTGGTATGCGCCCGACGCCAGCGCCCGTTTTTACGCCCAGTGGATTGAGAATGCGGTACGCGGCACGTTTGATCACCAATGCCTGGTGCTTCGCACGGAGACAGGCGCTATCCGTGGTTACGTCTCGCTGCGGGAATTGAATGATACCGACGTGCGCATTGGCCTGTTGGCCGGACGCGGCGCGGGAGCGGAACTTATGCAGGCGGCGATCTGTTGGGCGCAGAGTCGCGGCAAAGCAACATTGCGGGTGGCGACCCAGTTGGGCAACACCGCCGCGCTTAAACGTTACATACAAAGCGGTGCCAACATCGAAAGCACTGCGTACTGGTTATACAGGTGACAACATGATTCCTTTTAATGCGCCGCCGGTGGTGGGAACCGAACTCGAATACATGCAGTCTGCAATGAGCAGCGGCAAACTGTGCGGCGACGGCGGCTTTACGCGTCGTTGCCAGCAGTGGCTGGAGCAACATTTCGGCAGCGCGAAGGTGTTGCTGACGCCTTCCTGTACCGCGTCTTTGGAGATGGCGGCCCTGTTGTTGGATATTCAGCCCGGCGATGAAGTGATCATGCCGAGCTTTACGTTTGTCTCCACTGCTAACGCTTTTGTCCTGCGCGGCGCGAAAATTGTGTTTGTCGATATTCGTCCGGATACGATGAATATTGACGAAACGCTGATTGAGGCGGCGATTACTGATAAAACCCGCGCTATCGTGCCGGTACACTACGCTGGCGTCGCTTGTGAAATGGACGTCATCATGGCGCTGGCGGATAAGTATAATCTGTTCGTTGTCGAGGACGCCGCCCAGGGCGTAATGTCCACGTACAAAGGGCGCGCGTTAGGGACGATCGGTCACATCGGCTGTTTTAGCTTCCATGAAACCAAAAATTACACCGCTGGCGGCGAAGGCGGCGCGACGCTGATCAACGATCGTACGCTGATTGAACGCGCGGAGATCATCCGCGAAAAAGGCACCAACCGTAGCCAGTTCTTCCGTGGTCAGGTGGACAAATACACCTGGCGGGATATCGGCTCCAGTTACTTGATGTCCGATCTGCAGGCTGCCTACCTGTGGGCGCAACTGGAGGCCGCCGATCGTATCAATCAACAGCGTCTGTCGCTGTGGCAGACTTACTACGATGCGTTAACGCCGCTGGCGCGCGCCGGGCGTATTGAGCTGCCTTCTATTCCGGAAAACTGCGGGCATAATGCCCACATGTTTTACATCAAACTGCGGGATATCGCCGATCGCAGCGCGCTGATTAATTTCCTGAAAGAGGCGGAAATCATGGCGGTATTCCATTACATTCCGCTACATGATTGCCCGGCGGGCGATAAATTCGGCGAGTTTATCGGGGACGATGTCTACACCACAAAAGAGAGCGAACGTTTGTTGCGTCTGCCGCTGTTTTATAACCTTGCGCCCGTCGATCAACGAACGGTGATTACTACCTTGCTAAATTATTTCTCCTGATATGTCGCTTGCTAAAGCCTCCCTGTGGACGGCGGTCAGTACGCTGGTAAAAATTGGCGCCGGACTGCTGGTGGTGAAACTACTGGCCGTCTCTTTCGGTCCGTCGGGCGTCGGACAAGCGGGTAACTTCCGCCAGATGATTACCGTGCTGGGCGTATTGGCTGGCGCCGGGATATTTAACGGCGTTACCAAACTCGTCGCACAACATCATGATGACCCGGCGCAGTTACGTACCGTGGTGGGAACCTCCTCCGCGATGGTATTGGGGTTCTCTACGCTGCTGGCGCTGGTCTTCCTGCTGGCGGCGGCGCCGATTAGCCAGGGACTGTTCGGTCATACGGACTATCAAGGGCTGGTGCGTCTGGTTGCGCTGGTACAAATGGGGATCGCCTGGGCGAACCTGCTGCTGGCGCTAATGAAGGGCTTTCGTGACGCGTCGGGTAATGCCTTATCGTTAATTGTCGGCAGCTTTTTGGGCGTCGCCGCCTGGTATCTCTGCTACCGTGTCGGCGGCTATGAAGGCGCTCTGCTTGGCCTGGCGCTGGTGCCGGCGCTGGTGGTAGTGCCAGCCGGTATAATACTGATTAAGCGCGGCACCGTCCCGCTACGCTATCTCAAGCCCTCCTGGGACAACGGTCTGGCAGGGCAACTCAGTAAATTTACCCTGATGGCGCTGATTACCTCTGTTACGATGCCGGTCGCCTATGTGATGATGCGAAACCAACTGGCCGCGCACTATAGCTGGAGCGATGTCGGGATCTGGCAGGGCGTGAGCAGTATTTCTGATGCCTATCTACAATTTATCACCGCCTCCTTCAGCGTTTACCTGTTACCTACGCTCTCACGCCTGACGGAAAAACAGGACATTACGCGTGAAGTGGTAAAAGCGCTGAAATTTGTTTTACCGGCGGTTGCGGCGGCGAGTTTTACCGTCTGGCTATTGCGCGATTTTGCTATCTGGCTGCTTTTTTCCGCCAAATTCACCGCGATGCGCGATCTGTTCGCTTGGCAGTTAGTGGGCGACGTGCTGAAAGTCGGCGCCTATGTTTTCGGTTATCTGGTGATTGCCAAAGCGTCGTTGCGATTTTACATTCTGGCCGAAATTAGCCAGTTCATTCTGTTAACGGCGTTCGCTCACTGGCTGATTCCCGCTCACGGCGCGCTGGGTGCGGCACAGGCTTATATGGCCACCTATATTGTCTATTTTTCACTTTGTTGCGGCGTATTTTTACTCTGGCGTAGGCGAGCATGACTGTACTGATTCACGTCCTGGGATCGGATATCCCTCACCATAACCACACCGTGCTGCGGTTTTTCAATGATACGCTGGCCGCCACAGGCGAGCACGCGCGCGAATTTATGGTTGCCGGTGAAGATAACGGCTTCACGGAAAGCTGTCCGGCACTCTCGCTTCGTTTTTATGGCAGTAAGAAAGCGCTGGCGCAGGCGGTTATCGCCAAAGCGAAAGCAAATCGTCGACAGAGATTCTTCTTTCACGGGCAGTTCAACATCAGTCTGTGGCTGGCGCTGTTAAGCGGCGGTATTAAGCCAGCCCAGTTTTACTGGCATATCTGGGGCGCGGATCTCTACGAAGTGTCCAACGGGCTGAAATTCCGCCTTTTCTACCCGCTTCGTCGTATCGCGCAGGGGCGAGTAGGGGGCGTATTCGCGACGCGCGGCGATCTCAGCTATTTTGCGCGCCAGCACCCGGGCGTACGCGGCGAGTTGCTCTATTTCCCGACGCGCATGGATCCTTCTCTGAATGCTATGGCAAAAGAGCGCCAACGTGCGGGGAAATTGACCATTTTGGTAGGGAACTCCGGCGATCGCAGTAACCAACATATTGCGGCGTTACGGGCGGTGTATCAGCAGTTTGGCGACACGATAAACGTGGTGGTGCCGATGGGCTATCCAGCCAATAACCAGGCCTATATTGATGAGGTTCGTCAGGCCGGTCTGGCGCTATTTAGCGCCGAAAATCTACAAATTCTTAGCGAAAAAATGGAATTTGATGCCTATCTTGCGCTGTTGCGCCAGTGCGACCTCGGTTATTTTATTTTTGCCCGCCAACAGGGGATCGGGACGTTGTGTCTGCTAATTCAGGCCGATATCCCGTGCGTGTTGAATCGCGACAATCCTTTCTGGCAGGATATGGCGGAACAGCATCTGCCCGTCCTGTTTACCACGGACGATCTTAATGAGCAGGTCGTGCGCGAGGCGCAGCGTCAGCTCGCATCGGTAGATAAAAGCGGCATCACCTTCTTTAGCCCCAACTACCTGCAACCGTGGCATAATGCGTTGAGAATCGCCGCAGGAGAAGCCGAATGAGTTTAATGCAATTCAGCGGGCTGCTGGTGGTCTGGCTGCTCTCTACGCTGTTTATCGCCACGCTGACTTGGTTTGAATTCCGCCGCGTGCGTTTTAACTTCAACGTTTTCTTTTCGTTGCTTTTTTTGTTGACCTTCTTTTTTGGTTTTCCGCTAACCAGCGTGCTGGTATTTCGTTTCGACGTTGGCGTCGCGCCGCCGGAAATCTTATTGCAGGCTCTATTATCCGCCGCCTGTTTCTACGGCGTGTATTACGTGACCTATAAAACGCGTTTACGCAAACGCGTTGTGGATGTACCACGCAAGCCGCTATTTACCATGAACCGGGTGGAAACCCACCTTACCTGGGTGATCCTGATGGGCATCGCGCTGGTGAGCGTGGCGATTTTCTTTATGCATAACGGCTTTTTGCTGTTCCGACTACACTCCTACAGCCAGATCTTTTCCAGCGAAGTTTCCGGCGTGGCGTTAAAACGGTTCTTCTATTTCTTCATTCCGGCGATGCTGGTGGTCTATTTCCTGCGCCAGGACAGCAAAGCGTGGCTGTTCTTTCTGGTGAGCACCGTCGCGTTTGGTCTGTTGACCTACATGATTGTCGGCGGCACGCGCGCCAACATCATTATTGCGTTTGCTATCTTCCTGTTTATCGGCATTATTCGGGGCTGGATCAGCCTGTGGATGCTGGCAGCGGCGGGCGTGCTGGGGATTGTCGGTATGTTCTGGCTGGCGCTCAAACGCTACGGATTAAATGTGAGCGGCGATGAGGCGTTCTATACGTTTCTTTATCTGACGCGCGATACCTTTTCGCCGTGGGAGAATCTGGCGCTGCTGTTGCAAAATTACCACAATATCGATTTTCAGGGGCTGGCCCCTATCGTGCGTGATTTCTACGTCTTTATTCCTACCTGGTTATGGCCGGGACGACCCAGTATCGTGCTGAATTCTGCGAATTACTTCACCTGGGAAGTCCTGAACAACCATTCTGGCCTGGCGATATCGCCAACGCTTATCGGATCGCTGGTGGTCATGGGCGGGGCACTGTTTATTCCGCTCGGCGCGATCGTCGTCGGGCTGATTATCAAATGGTTCGACTGGCTGTATGAACTGGGTAACCGGGAACCCAATCGCTATAAGGCGGCGATTCTGCACAGTTTCTGCTTTGGCGCCATCTTTAATATGATTGTGCTGGCGCGAGAAGGGCTGGATTCGTTTGTTTCGCGCGTGGTTTTCTTCCTGGTGGTTTTTGGCGCCAGCCTGCTGGTCGCTAAACTTCTGTTCTGGTTATTTGATAGCGCCGGACTGATTCATAAACGTACAACTTCGCTCCCTCAGGCACAGATGGATGGAAAACTATGACCAATAATGCCGCTGCGCCCCTTTACTCGCTGCGTGGATTACCTCTGATTGGCTGGCGCGACATGTCACATGCGCTGAATTATCTGTTTGCCGATGGTCAACTGAAGCAAGGCACGTTGGTGGCGATCAACGCCGAAAAGCTGCTGACGGCGGAAGATAATCCGGAAGTCCGCGCGTTGATAGCAGCGGCGGAATTTAAATATGCCGATGGCATCAGCGTGGTGCGTTCAATACGTAAAAAATTTCCGCAGGCGCAGGTTTCTCGCGTGGCTGGCGCCGACCTTTGGGAAGCGTTAATGGCGCGCGCGGGGAAAGAAGGCACGCCGGTATTTTTTGTCGGCGGCAAGCCTGAGGTGCTGGCGCAGACGGAAGCAAAACTGCGGACGCAGTGGAACGTCAATATTGTGGGTAGCCAGGACGGTTACTTTACGCCGGAGCAGCGTCAGGCGCTATTTGCGCGTATCCATGCCAGCGGCGCGAAAATTGTCACCGTCGCGATGGGATCGCCAAAACAGGAATTACTCATGCGCGATTGTCGGGAAGTGCATCCCCATGCGCTATATATGGGGGTGGGCGGTACCTATGATGTGTTTACCGGTCACGTCAAACGCGCCCCAAAAATATGGCAGAACCTGGGGCTGGAGTGGTTGTATCGTCTGCTTTCGCAACCGAAGCGTATTACCCGCCAGATGCGTCTGCTGCGCTATCTTCGCTGGCACTATACTGGCGATCTCTGATTCTCCCTTCTGATGACTTGAGCAGCGGACTGTGCTTATGGCTCTGCTCATTTACAACATAATCGATGCTTTCTTACACAATAAGCGCATTTTTTTAATGCTTCATTTGCCATTTGTCCAAATTTAAGAAAATATTCGCAACAATCGATGTACCCATAACAATAACCGGTACTACCGGAACCGTTGCAAACACGACATGAGGATTTATGGCAGAGAAAAAACCGGAGCTACAGCGTGGGCTGGAAGCTCGTCATATTGAATTGATTGCCCTCGGGGGCACCATCGGCGTCGGACTCTTTATGGGCGCCGCCAGTACGCTGAAATGGGCGGGCCCGTCAGTGCTGCTGGCGTATATCATCGCCGGATTGTTCGTCTTTTTCATCATGCGTTCGATGGGGGAGATGCTCTTTCTGGAACCTGTTACCGGCTCCTTTGCCGTGTACGCCCACCGGTATATGAGTCCTTTTTTTGGCTATCTTACCGCCTGGTCATACTGGTTTATGTGGATGGCGGTCGGGATCTCGGAAATTACCGCCATTGGGGTCTACGTCCAGTTCTGGTTTCCGGAGATGGCGCAGTGGATACCGGCGCTGATTGCCGTCGGACTGGTCGCGTTGGCGAATCTGGCTGCGGTGCGCCTGTATGGTGAAATCGAGTTCTGGTTTGCGATGATCAAAGTCACCACGATTATTGTGATGATCATCATCGGCCTGGGGGTGATTTTCTTCGGCTTTGGTAACGGCGGCCAGGCGATTGGCTTTGGTAATCTGACCGAGCATGGCGGCTTTTTTGCCGGCGGCTGGAAAGGCTTTCTGACCGCATTATGTATCGTGGTGGCCTCTTATCAAGGGGTTGAGTTGATCGGTATTACCGCCGGTGAAGCGAAGAATCCGCAGGTGACGTTGCGTAGCGCGGTGGGTAAAGTGCTGTGGCGTATCCTGATTTTTTATGTTGGCGCGATTTTCGTGATCGTCACCATTTTCCCGTGGAATGAGATTGGCAGCAACGGCAGCCCCTTTGTGCTCACCTTCGCGAAAATCGGCATCACCGCCGCGGCAGGCATTATCAACTTTGTCGTGCTGACGGCGGCGCTCTCCGGCTGTAACAGCGGAATGTATAGCTGTGGGCGTATGCTTTACGCGCTGGCGAAAAACCGTCAACTGCCGGCGGCAGTTGCGAAGGTCTCTCGCCACGGCGTGCCGGTCGCGGGCGTGGCGCTCTCTATTTTGATTTTGCTGGTAGGTTCTTGCCTGAACTACATTATCCCCAATCCGCAGCGCGTCTTTGTTTACGTTTATAGCGCCAGCGTACTGCCGGGGATGGTGCCGTGGTTTGTCATTCTGATTAGCCAACTGCGCTTTCGTCGGGCGCATAAAGAAGCGATTGCGGATCATCCTTTTCGTTCCATTATGTTTCCGTGGGCGAACTATTTGACGATGGCGTTTCTGGTTTGCGTTTTAATCGGCATGTACTTTAATGAAGATACGCGCATGTCGCTGTTTGTCGGCGTCATCTTCCTGCTGGCCGTCACGCTGGTCTACAAAGTTTTCGGCCTGAATCGTCACGGAACCGCCCACAAGGTGGGGGAATAAGCGCCAAAATGCGCAAAGCATAACCAAACGCGCATTTTATTTAAAAAGGCACTGGACAGCGGGGTGTGAAGTCCGTATTATCCACCCCCGCAACGGCGCTAAGCGCCCGTAGCTCAGCTGGATAGAGCGCTGCCCTCCGGAGGCAGAGGTCTCAGGTTCGAATCCTGTCGGGCGTACCATTTATTTAGGTGCTTGAGCTGCGGTGGTTTAATACCGCGTAAAAAGTTTCAGTGGTGGCTATAGCTCAGTTGGTAGAGCCCTGGATTGTGATTCCAGTTGTCGTGGGTTCGAATCCCATTAGCCACCCCATTAATATAGAGTTGTGAAACGCGAAGGTGGCGGAATTGGTAGACGCGCTAGCTTCAGGTGTTAGTGTCCTTACGGACGTGGGGGTTCAAGTCCCCCCCTCGCACCACGACTCAATGAATTGAACTAAAAATTCAAAAAAGCAGTATATCGGCGAGTAGCGCAGCTTGGTAGCGCAACTGGTTTGGGACCAGTGGGTCGGAGGTTCGAATCCTCTCTCGCCGACCAATTTTGAGCCCCGCTTCGGCGGGGTTTTTTGTTTTCTGTTCATTTTCAACCCCTTATCCCGCACGTGTTGCCATTATGGTTTATTGGCGATATCCCAGACTTCATTTGTCGCTATTCGGTGACGAATAATCTATTGATTTATAATCACTTTATAAAAAGCATCCTGTTCTGTCTCCGCCGGGCGACACGCTAAAACCTCGCCAGCGGCGGGGGGATAACAATCGCGTGAATTCTCTACGTTTTTTTAATGCCTGCGCCTGTTTTTTAGCGGTGCAAAGATGGCACGTTATGTGCAATAATGTACGGGTAGATGCTCATTCCATCTCTTATGTTCGCCTTCTGGCCTCATAAACTCAGGAATGATGCAGAGCCGTTTACGGTGCTTATCGTCCACTGACAGATGTCGCTTACGCCTCATCAAACACCCTGGACACAACGTTGAGTGAAGCACCCCTTTATGTTGTCATACAGACCTGTTTTGACGCCTGCCCCTTAACCGGGCAGGCGTTTTTTTATGCATCCCGAATGATTTTGTGTAGGCGGTAAGCCCGGTAAGCGAAGCGCCACCGGGCAAGAGGGAATTACTGCGGGGGATTGTTCTGTAATGTCAGCATCAAGCCGTCGCGCCGCATGGCGGCGGCCTCTTCCGGTTGATGCAGTCGATCAAGCGCATCGGCAAGCCAGGCATAATCATACGCGTCCGGGCGTTGTTTCAGCGCGGCGCGGAAAGCCAGGGTCGCCTCCTGCCATTCACCGTGTTTCATTAGCGACTGGCCGAGCGTGCTCCATAACAGCGGGCGATCGCCTACCGTCTTGATTTGCTGGCGCAGCACTTTCTCCAGTTGTTCCGGATTATTGGTTCTGAGGCGAGGAATGGGCAGCACCAGCCGATCGTCATACTGGCGTTTCAGACCGTCGATGATAATCTGCTGCGCCATATCATGATCGTCACACTCGATTAGATGCTCGGCCATCGCGACCTGCAGCGCCACCTGATGGCGGGTTTTACGGCTTTGGTTTTTCCACCAGGTGCGTAATCCTTCGCTGCCCTGCTCGGCACGCGCCTGATCCATGAGTCCTATCCACGCCTGTTGTTCGAGCATGGCGCGATGCGCTTCATCGCCGACGTGCGCTTTCGCCATGGATGGGATGATATCCAGTAAAGAACTCCATGCGCTGGTGCGAATATAGGCCTGCTCCGCCAGACGCAGAACTTCCGGGTGACGCGGCGTGACCTCCAGCAGTTTGTCCACGCCGTGACGCGCTGCGTGATTTTCATTGCGCGCCAGCTGTAAGCGCACACGCGTGATCTCGACCGGGATGGTGTCGTTCCCCGCCAGCTCTGCCGCACGTTCAAGGTGCTGATTAGCGCGTGCTTCATCGCCGCGCTGCTGCGCCGCTTCTGCCGCCAGCAAATAATTTACCACCGGTTGTTCAGCATGGTCGGCATTTTTTGACATCAGCTTTTCAACCTGCTGATAGTCGCCCTCCGCCAGCTTCAGCAGCGCCTGTTCGGTCTGCTTGCGGGCGCGACGGCGTTTACGGCTGGCAAACCAACCGCGGGTGTGCGCGCCGGTACGAAACAGACGGCGTAGTAACCACTCAATGGCGAATAGCACCACCATAGCGACGATGAGAATGATCGCCAGGCCGGTGACGCTGGTTTCAATGTTGTAGTTATCGGTCTGGATTAACACATAGCCCTGGTGACCGGCTATCATCGGGCCGACCACGATACCCGCGAGCAACAACACAAAGAGCAATAATACTTTTAGCATCATTATTCTCCTTGCGGCGCGGCTGCCGGAGCGTCTGTCTGCGTGGCAGGCGCTGCCGTAGAGACTGTCGGTTGCGCCAGCAGATTACGCACGCGGGTTTGCATCAGTTTTTCAAGAATCGCCTGGCTTCCCAGAGTTTCCGGCAGATCCATCGTGATATTTTGCTGGCTTAATTTATCGACCTCCTCCAGGAAGGCTTTTGTCGCGGCGTCGTCAGTATCGTAATAAGCGCGAACCCAGGTCGAAACGTTATCCAGCGCCTGACGGTATGTTTCTTCCTGATGGCGTGGCACGGCCTGCGCGGCGACTAACAGGCGGGAGCGAATATTTTCGCGTAAATAGACGTCCTGGTTGGGCGCCAACAGCGGTACGGCGGTATCATCGCGGCGGCGAATGGTAATAAAGCTGTCCATAAAGTTCTGCCAGCTTTTTTGCAGGTTAACGCGCCATTCGCTTAGCGAGCTGGACAGCTCGCTGCTGTCAGAATCCATCGGCGAACCATCGGTATCGTTATCCGCCAGACGCAGGTTATCAATTTGGTTAGAGAGCTGATTGAGCTTGAGAATAATGCCGTCGTAGTCGATCTGCGCAACGGATGACAGGCTGGCTATATCGTCAGTAATCGCGCGTCGTGCGGTAATCAGGCTGGGGTCATTCATATCCGCCAGACTGGCGTCAGCGCTTTTGAGCAGCGCAGCGGCGGTAGTGACGTCCTGATCACTCCACAGCTTGCGTCCGGCGAGTTTCACCAGGAAATCAGCCTGTGCCAGCAGCCAGGTTTTAGCATCGCTGCCGGAAATGGTGGCGACTTTTTGTTGTACTTCATCAAGCTGTTTCGCCAGCGCCGCCTGTTGGCGATTCGCGTCATCTAACTGCGCCGCTTGTTTTTTGATAATCCCTTCCAGCTCCGCTTTTTGGCTCTCCTGCGCCTTTTGCAAGGCGGTCAGTTGCGTCGCCAGCGCATCGCTGGTTTCCGTTTGCGCGGTTGCCTGCTGTTTTCCCCAGCCATAAAGCCCAATACCTGCCGCCAGGGCAATCGCGATCGCCACCGCGCTTAATACCAGCGCGGCGCCGTTCTTACTTTTTTTCTCGGTATTAACTGGCTGTGGCGTGGTTTCCACGGTCTCCCTGGTCTCATCAACCACGGCGGAGGATTTTTCTTGTTCCGTCATTATGGCATCCCATTATGAGAGTTATTGTAATGCGCGCAACAGCGCATCGTTGTCGGCGTTATCAGCGACCTTAATATCTTGCCAGCCCAGTTCCCGGGCGAGGTGCGCCAGACGCTCACTGACGACCAATAGCCGACAGCGTAGTAACCAGTGCTCACGATACCACTGGGGAGTCAGCGACCAGAGTCGTTGCAACATCTCGCCGCTGGTAACAACAAGCGTTGTTACGCCGCGAGTATGCCAGCGCATCGCTTCTTCCGCGCCATCGTAATGTTTCGCACATCGTTGATAACATTCACAAAAACTGACTTCGGCTCCGCGAACTGTCAGGGTTTCGCCCAGCAGTTCGCGGCCGCCATTGCCACGCAAAATCAGCGCGCGTTTGCCCGCAATATTTTGTAATTCAGGTAATTGTAGCAAGGCTTCGCTGATTTCCCGATCCAATGGATAACGAATATCGAACCCGCTAACGGTATGAAGGGCGAGCGCCGTAGTGCGGCCAATCGAGAAATAGCGCGGCGACGCAGGCCAGTTTCGTCCATCCCGCTGGAGCTGGGCGTGAGCAAAGGCGACGGAGTGCTGTGAAAGGGCAAAAACCAGATCGTTTTCCGTCAGCGTTGCCAGGCGGTCGGCCAGGGTGGGTAGCTCCCGACCGGCGACAAATTCAATCAGTGGAAAACTCCAGGCCACCTGCCCCAGTGCGCGCAGACGGCTCACTAACGCTTCCCCTGCGGGAGAGGGGCGGGTGATCAGAATACTCATGCGGGCGTCTCGCCGTTATAAACTTCCGTCAGAATCGCGCGCGCGCCGTTTTCCAGCAGTTCCTCTGCAAGCGAGATGCCCATTTGCTCCGCCTGCTCGGGAGAACCACGACGTTCGCCGCGCACCATCACCGAACCGTCCGGCGCGCCAACCAGCGCGCGTAGCCAAATTTCACCGTTGATGATTTCTGCATAGCTGCCAATCGGCACCTGACAACCGCCTTCCAGGCGGGTGTTCATAGCACGTTCCGCCGTTACGCGCAGCGCGGTTTGCGAGTGATTCAACGGTGCGAGCAGCGCCTGTGTTCGCGCGTCGTCAAGACGACACTCAATCCCGACAGCGCCCTGGCCTACGGCAGGAAGCGAAACGTCAGGCGGCAAGGCTGTGCGAATGCGCGACTCCAGACCTAAGCGTTTCAGACCGGCCACGGCCAGGATAATGGCGTCATAGTCGCCGTTATCCAGCTTGCCGAGACGTGTGCCGACGTTGCCGCGCAACGAACGGATAATGAGATCCGGACGGCGTTCCGCCAGTTGACACTGACGACGCAAACTGGACGTCCCGACGATACTACCCGCGGGCAGATCGTCCAGACTGTGATATTTATTCGAGACAAACGCGTCGCGTGGATCTTCGCGCTCGCAAATGGTCACCAGACCGAGACCGTCCGGGAAGGCCACCGGAACGTCTTTCATAGAGTGCACGGCGATATCAGCGCGTTTTTCCAGCAGCGCGATTTCAAGCTCTTTAACAAACAGTCCCTTACCGCCCACTTTCGCCAGGGGAGTATCGAGAATCACGTCGCCGCGTGTGACCATCGGCACCAGTTCTACCGTCAGTCCCGGATGGGTTGCCATCAATGCGTCTTTGACATAATGTGCCTGCCAAAGCGCAAGGGGACTTTGGCGTGTGGCAATTCTTAAAACATTGTCTAACATGCTTGTTACCGTCATTATCAATCATTGACCATCCTAACATCCTTATAGAGAGTATGTTAGTTTTCCGGTCACCGTGAGTGAGAGGATAAGGCGCAGTGTCGTCAATGACAGTGAATAATGACGAGAAACCGCCAGCCCGTATTTAAGAATTTACACGCAGCGAACGGTGCTACACTTGTATGTAGCGCATCTTTCTTTACGGTCAATGAGCAAGGTGTTAAATTGATCACGTTTTAGACCATTTTTTCGTCGGTATTAGATAAAAATATGCAGGCGAGAAAGGGTAACGGTTATTTTTGACATACGGTTTATCCCGAATGGCGACGGTGAAGTATTGACCTGCACCATGACGGGTAGCAACATCAGGCGATACGTCTTGTACCTCTATATTGAGACTCTGAAACAGAGACTGGATGCCATAAATCAACTGCGTGTGGATCGCGCGCTTGCTGCCATGGGACCCGCTTTTCAGCAGGTTTACAGTCTTCTGCCGACATTATTGCACTATCACCATCCACTGATGCCGGGTTACCTTGATGGTAACGTTCCCAGCGGTATTTGCTTCTACACGCCTGATGAAACCCAACGCCACTATCTGAACGAACTTGAGCTGTACCGCGGTATGACGCCGCAGGATCCGCCGAAGGGCGAGTTGCCGATTACCGGCGTTTACACCATGGGCAGCACCTCCTCGGTCGGGCAGAGCTGCTCGTCCGACCTGGATATCTGGGTGTGCCATCAGTCCTGGCTCGACGGCGAAGAGCGTCAGTTGCTGCAACGTAAGTGTAGCCTGCTGGAAAGCTGGGCCGCCTCGCTTGGCGTTGAGGTGAGCTTCTTCCTGATTGACGAGAACCGTTTCCGCCATAACGAAAGCGGCAGTCTGGGCGGGGAAGACTGTGGTTCTACGCAGCATATCCTGTTGCTTGATGAGTTTTATCGTACCGCTGTGCGCCTGGCCGGGAAGCGTATCCTGTGGAGTATGGTGCCGTGCGACGAAGAAGAGCATTACGACGACTATGTCATGACGCTCTACGCGCAGGGCGTATTAACGCCAAACGAATGGCTGGATTTGGGGGGCTTAAGCTCGCTCTCCGCCGAAGAGTACTTTGGCGCCAGCCTGTGGCAGCTATACAAGAGCATTGACTCGCCGTACAAAGCGGTGCTGAAAACGCTGTTGCTGGAAGCCTATTCATGGGAATACCCCAACCCACGTCTGCTGGCGAAAGATATTAAACAACGTCTGCATGACGGTGAAATCGTATCGTTTGGACTCGATCCCTACTGCATGATGCTGGAACGGGTCACTGAATACCTGACGGCGATTGAAGATCCGACGCGGCTGGATTTAGTCCGCCGCTGCTTTTACCTGAAAGTGTGCGAGAAATTAAGTCGCGAGCGCGCCTGCGTAGGCTGGCGTCGGGAAGTATTAAGCCAGTTGGTCAGCGAGTGGGGATGGGACGACGCGCGTCTGACCATGCTCGATAATCGCGCAAACTGGAAAATCGATCAGGTGCGCGAAGCCCACAACGAATTGCTCGACGCAATGATGCAAAGCTATCGTAATCTGATTCGCTTTGCGCGGCGCAACAACCTCAGCGTGAGTGCCAGCCCGCAGGATATCGGCGTACTGACGCGTAAGCTGTACGCGGCGTTTGAAGCGTTGCCGGGTAAAGTCACGCTGGTGAACCCGCAGATATCGCCGGATCTGTCCGAGCCGAATTTAACCTTTATCCATGTGCCGCCGGGACGTGCCAACCGTTCAGGCTGGTATCTCTACAACCGCGCGCCGAACATGGATTCCATCATCAGCCATCAGCCGCTGGAATATAACCGTTATCTTAATAAGCTGGTCGCGTGGGCGTGGTTCAACGGCCTGCTGACGTCGCGAACGCATCTGTTTATTAAGGGCAACGGTATTGTCGACCTGCCTAAGTTGCAGGAGATGGTCGCCGATGTTTCGCACCATTTCCCGCTGCGCTTGCCTGCTCCAACGCCGAAAGCGCTCTACAGCCCCTGTGAAATTCGCCATCTGGCGATTATCGTTAACCTCGAATATGACCCGACGGCGGCGTTTCGCAATAAAGTGGTTCATTTTGACTTCCGTAAGCTGGACGTTTTCAGCTTTGGCGAAGAGCAAAACTGTCTGATAGGCAGTATCGACTTGTTATATCGCAACTCGTGGAACGAAGTGCGTACTCTGCACTTTAACGGCGAGCAGGCGATGATCGAAGCGCTGAAAACGATTCTGGGGAAAATGCACCAGGATGCCGCGCCGCCGGATAGCGTGGAGGTGTTCTGTTACAGTCAGCATCTTCGCGGTCTGATTCGCACCCGCGTGCAGCAACTGGTCTCCGAATGTATCGAGCTACGTCTTTCCAGCACCCGTCAGGAGACCGGTCGCTTCAAGGCGCTGCGGGTTTCCGGGCAGACGTGGGGACTATTCTTCGAACGCTTGAATGTCTCGGTGCAGAAGCTGGAGAACGCTATCGAATTCTACGGCGCGATTTCGCATAACAAGCTGCACGGGCTGTCGGTACAGGTGGAAACCAACCAGGTGAAATTGCCGTCAGTGGTGGATGGCTTCGCCAGCGAAGGGATTATCCAGTTCTTCTTTGAAGAAACGGGCGATGAGAAAGGCTTTAATATTTATATTCTGGATGAAAGTAACCGGGCGGAAGTGTATCACCACTGCGAGGGTAGCAAGGAAGAACTGGTGCGCGACGTCAGTCGCTTCTATTCGTCATCGCACGATCGCTTCACGTATGGCTCCAGCTTTATCAACTTCAACCTGCCGCAGTTCTACCAGATAGTGAAAACCGATGGCCGCGCGCAGGTGATCCCATTCCGTACGCAGCCTATCAACACCGTGCCGCCAGCAAACCAGGATCATGACGCGCCGCTATTGCAGCAGTATTTTTCGTAAGTGCTGCGCCGGGCAACGCTGCCCGGCCGGCGTTCACCGCTTCACATTAACTTCACCCAACTTCGTTACCGTGACCTCCGCATTTGGTTTACAGGAGGAGGTTTGAGGTGGCAGATGCGTTCATTTTGTTAGGGATAGTCATGGCGATGGTCAGCCTCGGCTTCATTCTTATAAATAAGTTATTCTGTTTTATATCCGCTGGGTGCCTGCTCTCGCTATGCGCCAGCATGGCCAGTTTGCAACTCTGGGATGCGTCTTACTGGGGGCGATGGGGAAAAGTATGCCCCGGCCTGGATGTGATCATCTCCTGCGACAATTACCATTCTCTCTATGACCTGGGATGGGGATTGTACGGTATCGCCTTTTTGTTTTTTACCGCGTTAATGCTCACATGTGTGGTCATTATTCTTATCAATATGATTATGGCTTTAGAGCGATACTGTGCCGGATGGCGGCGCTAACGCGCCTTATCCAGCCTACATTCGAAGAATGCCCATTGAGCGGAACAAGGTTTAGATGGTAATGACTCCAACTTATTGATAGTGTTTTATGTTCAGATAATGCCCGATGACTTTGTCATGCAGCTCCACCGATTTTGAGAACGACAGCGACTTCCGTCCCAGCCGTGCCAGGTGCTGCCTCAGATTCAGGTTATGCCGCTCAATTCGCTGCGTATATCGCTTGCTGATTACGTGCAGCTTTCCCTTCAGGCGGGATTCATACAGCGGCCAGCCATCCGTCATCCATATCACCACGTCAAAGGGTGACAGCAGGCTCATAAGACGCCCCAGCGTCGCCATAGTGCGTTCACCGAATACGTGCGCAACAACCGTCTTCCGGAGCCTGTCATACGCGTAAAACAGCCAGCGCTGGCGCGATTTAGCCCCGACGTATCCCCACTGTTCGTCCATTTCCGCGCAGACGATGACGTCACTGCCCGGCTGTATGCGCGAGGTTACCGACTGCGGCCTGAGTTTTTTAAATGGCGGAAAATCGTGTTGAGGCCAACGCCCATAATGCGGGCGGTTGCCCGGCATCCAACGCCATTCATGGCCATATCAATGATTTTCTGGTGCGTACCGGGTTGAGAAGCGGTGTAAGTGAACTGCAGTTGCCATGTTTTACGGCAGTGAGAGCAGAGATAGCGCTGATGTCCGGCGGTGCTTTTGCCGTTACGCACCACCCCGTCAGTAGCTGAACAGGAGGGACAGCTGATAGAAACAGAAGCCACTGGAGCACCTCAAAAACACCATCATACACTAAATCAGTAAGTTGGCAGCATCACCTGGCAACCCTACCCACACATGAAACATGCCCTTATTGTAATAATCAGGATGTATGGTTGATTATTCGCCAAAAAAGGACCCGTACATGTGGTCTGTCTCAAGCGAGAAAAAGAGATAAGTTTGGTTTAGCGATATGCAATCATTGCAGCAATGAAATCAAGGAAAAACGTTGGTCACCAGCGTTACGTCAACTTTTTACCGAGCAGAAGTCACTATTTAACCTAACCTTTTGGCAACGCTACGGTTTTTGGGTTGGTTGGTTGAGTGTATGGCCCGCGTTGTTTCTGGCAACCTGGCTGTATTTCACATTCCGGGGTTGGTAATACGACCGCATATCTCGTTAAATATACGCAGGAAAGCGCTATTCTTCTGGCTCTCCTGCGGAATTGAAAACTTAACGGAAACTCACCTTTTCACCCGCCTGCTGCGTCGCCGCCTGCTCCAGCAGATCCCAGAACGTTTCGCCGCTGCGATCGCAAACCCACTCGTCGCCTTTCAGATCGAAATGATAGCCGCCCTGTTTGGTTGCCAGCCACACCTGGTGCAACGGCTCCTGACGGTTAATAATGATCTTACTGCCGTTCTCAAAGCTGAGGGTCAGCACGCCGCCGTTGATTTCACAGTCGATATCGCTGTCGCCGTCCCAGTTATCAAGGCGTTCTTCAATGGTGAGCCACAGGGCGTCAGCCAGGCGATGAAATTCACTGTCGTTCATTGTTTTATCCCGCTATTGAGTGATAGCGCCAGTATAAGGGGAAGCGTCAGCTTCTGGAACCGATACGAATTACCGTTGTGAGCGGTAAAGGATAAAACCCAGCGGTAGATAAATGACGATAAATAGCGCACTGGTGATAAGTATGACGGACGCATTAACCGGGAAATGGTTCAGAACCGACAGCATTGCCACCATCAGTGCGACGCAGCCGCCGCAGAGGAGAAAATGCAACAGGATTAAGGGGGCGCGCGGCTTTGCTTTGATATCCAAAAGAGCGCTAAGCAGACCGAGTACCGCGCTTATCGTCAGGACTCCGGCAGCTTCAACACCGTTTATCGTGCCGTGCATAACGCTTTCAACAATGACGTAAATGCATGAACCGATCCCCACGCCCCGAAGGGCGTTTTTCAAATGTTTAATCAAGCGCGCAAAACGGCTTAGCGACGTGATTTTTGGCATTCCTGCGCCTGCGTTATGATGATGATGTCTTTATTGTCGGAGTACATATTCTGATTCAAATTGAGCGTCTTATCCGGGCAGAGGGATGCTGTTCGGTAAATCTGGCTACCAATCCACGTATAAACATAGCGGTTGTCATACGCAAAACGCTCGGTGACTTTTAGCGGCCCATTGATGCTAAAGACCTGAATATCCTGAGCCTGCTGGCTATTATGCATAAAGTAGCCGTGCTCTTTTCCGGCGTTAATTTTCTGGTTCAGGAAGGGGGCTGTGCTATCCAGTTCCAGCGTTTCCAACTGGTCTTCGCCAAAAGGTGAGAGCCTCGCAATGTATAGCCGGTCCTTATATTGCGCGATGCGATCGTTAACCAGATGAAACTGACTCGGGTCAACGTTGGGAATGGTTTGCCAACGACCCCACTCACCGTCAGGTGACAGAACCTTGCGCCAGCGAACCGCTGTTTTGCCGATGTCAAAGGTGCCATCGGTTTTAACATAGGCTGTTTTTACGGAAGGATCGCGCGGGATACCCGTGGCGATAAAAGAGCCATCCTCCATGAGAGCGCCATCTAACTGGGCTATGCGGTAATCCACCCAATAGCCGTATCCTGAGTGTGTTGTTTGCCATTTCATGCGTAGAGCTTTGGGATTGGGCGTGGGATAGCGCCACAGTTGAGCGCCATCAAACGCGTAAACATAGCGATCGTCGCGTGCGTACCATTTTTTGTAATGTGGGCTGTCGCCCAGATGCGCTTCTGTCTCGTCCGGAACGTGATAGTCCATCAGAATAAGCGGGCCAGCCGACTCGAATACCTGCAATCCGTCTTCTTCCTTAAAGTCGGATCGCGTTTTAGTGAGTAAATAACCGTGATACCGCCCGGCATTAAAACGCTTGTCTATTACCAGATTTGGGTTATCCAGCGTGACGACATCCAGTTGGTTTTCGCCGAATTCCGTTTTCCTGATGGCATAAAGCCGATCCTGAGACTGCGCCACCGCATTACTGAGCGGATGAAACTGTTCTGGGTCAAGGCCGGGGATTTCGGCAAATTTGCATCCCGGTCCTTTACGCCACAGCACGCGTTTTTCCTGCAGGTTGAACGCATCACAGTGTTTTTCAATTTGCATGTCCCAATTCAGATTGTTCTGGTTGAGAACGTGACGGTGCAAGCCGTTTTTATCGCGCCAGGTCAATAGAGAACCGGGCATCCAGCGCACCACGGAAAAGGTGTCTGGGTCGGCGTCCAGTTGGTCGCCGTTGATGATGATTTTGGTGCGTGTGCGGGCCAGCGTATCCCAGGGACCAAAGGGGACGGCGATACAAGGATTAAATGTGGCGGAAAATTTACCGCGCTGATCCCAGGACTTTTGCGCCAGAACGGTGAAACTGTCCGGGTCGCTCAGGCGATGCCCGTCGACATAAAGAAAGCGATCGTCGCGCAGCGTCAAGCCCAACAGGTCTGGTTTCCACTGGCTGCTAAATTCAACCTTACGCAATGACTGTAAATTAACGCGGTTTTCGCCGCCGTTGTCATCCGTTCGTTTGCCTTCGTCATAGAGACTATTTTTATCAACGCCGACTTTGCCAAAGGCGCGAAATGAGGCGACATCTACCGATGGCGTCCCCGGCGGATTACGCATGATTTTTCCACCGTACAGAATAACGCGTCCGTCGCTGTAGTAGGAAAAGCGCGGGAAGATAGCCTGCGCACTGGTATGAACGTAATCGGTCGTCAGGTCGGTGAGCGGCGGTTCCCTGTCCCACTCATCCTGAGTTGCCGGGTTAATCAATGAATTGGGTAACCGACGCAGGCGTTTGAAATTCACCTCCGGCAACGAAAGATTGTTCTCCTCTTCTGGCTGGAGATAAACCACGCCGCTGCCTTGCCGTTGATAAACATTGTGCGGAGGTTCACTCAGCCGGCATCCCCAAGCGGGAGGCAGCAGAAGTGAAAGCGAAAAAAGGCAAAACAAATTACGATATTGCATAAGGTCATCCGGACGTGGTACGTAAACCTAAAGTGATGAGCAAAGCATGTTTCCTGATGTAAATGCGCAATAATCATGGCAACGCGCCGCTTTTCAGATTTTATAAAGAGCCCCTAAACGCTTGCTTTTACTCCTTCTCCTGCGATGATAGAAAATAGAAAGCATGAACTTACAGGCAATCCATAATGAAAAACGTGTTTAAGACACTCGCTGTACTTCTGACTCTGTTCAGCCTGACGGGCTGCGGTTTGAAAGGGCCGCTTTATTTCCCGCCAGCCGATAAAAATGCGCCGCCGCCGACGAAAAAAGTCGATTCGCAAACGCAGTCCACGATGCCCGATAAGAACGATCGCGCAACGGGAGATGGCCCGTCCCAGGTCAATTACTGAGGATAGTTTTCTGTCCCCGCGTGAACGGAGTGAATGATGCAATTCTCTAAAATGCATGGCCTTGGCAACGATTTTATGGTCGTCGACGCGGTAACGCAGAATGTCTTTTTTTCGCCGGAACTGATTCGTCGGCTATCCGACAGACACTTGGGCGTAGGGTTCGATCAGCTGCTGGTGGTTGAGCCGCCCTATGATCCTGAGTTGGACTTTCATTACCGCATCTTCAACGCCGACGGCAGTGAAGTCTCGCAGTGCGGCAATGGCGCGCGCTGTTTCGCGCGATTTGTTCGCCTGAAAGGGCTAACCAATAAACGCGATATTCGGGTCAGTACCGCGAATGGCCGGATGGTACTGAGCGTCACGGAAGATGAACTGGTGCGGGTGAACATGGGGGAGCCAAACTTTGAACCCGCGCAGGTGCCTTTTCGCGCCAACAAAGCGGAAAAGACGTATATTATGCGAGCGGCGGAACAGACCATACTGTGCGGCGTGGTTTCAATGGGCAATCCGCACTGTGTCATTCAGGTTGATAACGTCGACACGGCGGCCGTTGAAACACTGGGGCCGGTTCTGGAAAGCCATGAGCGTTTTCCGGAACGCGCCAACATTGGTTTTATGCAGGTTGTAAGACGTGAGCATATCCGGCTGCGAGTCTATGAACGCGGCGCAGGGGAGACCCGCGCGTGCGGCAGCGGCGCGTGCGCTGCCGTTGCCGTGGGGATTCAGCAGGGGCTGCTGGCTGAAGAAGTACGCGTGGAATTACCGGGCGGTCGGCTGGATATCGCCTGGAAAGGTCCGGGTCATCCGTTATACATGACTGGTCCGGCGGCACATATCTACGACGGATTTATCCATTTATGAAGCAACCAGAGGAAGAACTACAGGAAACGCTCACGGAACTGGACGATCGAGCGGTCGTCGATTACCTGCGCCACCACCCTGAGTTTTTTATCCGTAACGCCCACGCCGTTGAAGCGATGCGTGTTCCACATCCCGTGCGGGGAACGGTTTCGCTCGTTGAGTGGCATATGGCCCGCGCGCGTAATCACATCAATGTGCTTGAAGAAAATATGACGCTGCTGATGGAACAGGCTCATGCCAATGAAAGCCTGTTTTATCGCTTGCTGCATCTGCAAAGCCGTCTGGTCGCCGCGGATAGTCTGGATGAGATGCTGATGCGGTTTCACCGCTGGGCGCGCGATTTGGGGCTTGCCGGCGCGACGCTGCGTTTGTTCCCGGATCGGTGGCGTCTTGGCGCGCCATCGCGCTATACGCATCTGGCTTTAAACCGTCAGGCCTTCGAGCCGCTGCGTATTCAACGACTGGGACAGTCGCAGCATTATCTTGGCCCGCTAAACGGCCCGGAACTGCTGGTGGTCTTGCCGGAGGCGAAGGCTGTAGGGTCGGTAGCCATGTCGATGATGGGCAGCGATGGCGACCTCGGGGTGATTCTCTTCAGCAGCCGTGACCCGCACCACTATCAGCCGGGGCAGGGGACGCAGCTTTTACAGGAGATCGCGCTGATGCTGCCGGAACTGCTGGAACGCTGGATTAAACGCGTATGACGGAGGTCGCGCTTTCTCTGGATGTCTCGCGGTTCCTGCGCTATTTAGGCGTGGAGCGCCAGCTTAGCCCCATTACCCTGCAGAACTACCAGCGTCAGCTTGATGCCATTATCGCTTTAGCCGGAGAAACCGGGCTGAAAAGCTGGCAACAATGTGACGCTGCGATTGTGCGCAGTTTTGCGGTGCGCAGTCGGCGTAAAGGGCTTGGCCCTGCCAGTCTGGCGCTACGTCTCTCGGCATTGCGAAGCTTTTTTGACTGGTTAGTCAGTCAGGGCGAATTGAAAGCTAACCCGGCGAAGGGCGTCTCCGCACCGAAAGCGCCGCGTCATCTGCCGAAAAATATTGATGTCGACGACGTTAACCGCCTGCTGGACATCGATCTTAACGATCCGCTCGCCGTACGTGACCGGGCGATGCTGGAGGTCATGTACGGCGCGGGGCTGCGTTTATCCGAACTGGTTGGCCTGGATATAAAGCACCTCGATCTCGATACCGGAGAAGTGTGGGTAATGGGTAAAGGCAGCAAAGAGCGACGCCTGCCGATTGGCCGTAACGCGGTGACGTGGATTGAGCACTGGCTGGATCTGCGCGGCCTGTTCGCCAGCGATGAAGAGGCGTTATTCCTGTCGAAGCTCGGCAAGCGTATCTCCGCGCGCAATGTCCAAAAACGGTTCGCCGAATGGGGCATAAAGCAGGGGCTAAACAGCCACGTGCATCCACATAAGCTGCGCCATTCGTTCGCGACCCATATGCTGGAATCGAGCGGCGATCTGCGCGGCGTGCAAGAGCTGCTGGGTCATGCCAACCTTTCCACCACCCAAATTTATACTCATCTTGATTTTCAACATCTTGCTTCAGTGTACGACGCGGCGCATCCGCGCGCTAAACGGGGGAAATAATGCGTTTTTACCGGCCTTTGGGGCGTATTGCCGCGCTCACCTTTGACCTGGATGATACCCTTTATGATAACCGTCCGGTGATTTTGCGTACTGAGCAGGAAGCGCTCGCTTTTATGCAAAATTATCACCCGTCGCTACGTTCGTTTCAAAACGTCGATTTACAGCGGATACGGCAGGCGGTGCGTGAAGCGGAGCCGGAAATCTATCATGACGTTACCCGCTGGCGCCATCGCGCGATAGAGCAGGCCATGCGGGATGCGGGATTATCGGCGCAGGAGTCCATTGCCGGTGCGAATGCGGCGATGATGCATTTTGCCAAATGGCGCAGCCAGATTGAGGTTCCGCAGGCTACCCATGAGACGTTACAGCAGCTTGCGAAAAAATGGCCGCTGGTGGCGATCACTAACGGCAATGCCCAGCCGGAACTGTTTGGCCTCGGCGATTACTTTAAGTTTGTACTGCGCGCCGGCCCGGATGGACGTTCCAAACCGTTTAGCGACATGTATTTCCTGGCGGCGGAAAAACTGCATGTGCCGATCGGCGAGATCCTGCATGTCGGCGACGATCTGACTACCGATGTGGCTGGCGCTATTCGCTGTGGGATGCAGGCCTGCTGGATTAAACCTGAAAATGCCGACCTGATGCGGACGCAGGACAGCCGTTTACTGCCGCATATCGAAATTTCGCGGTTGGCATCTCTCACCTCGCTGATATAATCACCAGTAGTTCTGTATAAATTCCCAGTTATTCTGGCGGATGGCGCTATGCTTATCCGCCCTACGATAAGTAGCCCCGGTAAGCGAAGCGCCACCGGGCGTTTTTAGTTTTCATGTTTTTACGCGGCGGTGCCAATGGACGTTTCTTACCTGCTCGACAGCCTTAATGATAAACAGCGCGAAGCGGTGGCCGCGCCACGTAGCAACATGCTGGTGCTGGCGGGCGCGGGAAGCGGGAAAACCCGCGTGCTGGTGCACCGTATCGCCTGGTTACTGAGCGTAGAAAACAACTCGCCATACTCCATCATGGCGGTGACCTTTACCAACAAAGCGGCGGCGGAAATGCGCCATCGTATTGGCCAGTTGATGGGGACCAGCCAGGGCGGAATGTGGGTAGGGACGTTCCACGGTCTGGCGCACCGCCTGCTGCGCGCGCATCATATGGACGCTAATTTGCCGCAGGATTTCCAGATTCTCGACAGCGAAGATCAGATGCGTTTGCTTAAACGCCTGATTAAGGCGATGAATCTTGATGAGAAGCAGTGGCCGCCGCGTCAGGCGATGTGGTACATCAATAGCCAGAAAGACGAAGGGCTACGCCCGCACCATATCCAAAGCTATGGCAATCCGGTGGAACAGACCTGGCAGAAGGTGTATCAGGCCTATCAGGAAGCGTGCGATCGCGCTGGTCTGGTGGATTTCGCCGAGCTACTGCTGCGCGCTCATGAACTATGGCTGAACAAGCCGCACATCCTGCAACACTATCGCGAGCGGTTTACTAACATTCTGGTGGACGAATTCCAGGATACCAACAACATTCAGTACGCCTGGGTTCGTCTGCTGGCGGGCGATACCGGTAAAGTGATGATTGTCGGCGACGATGACCAGTCGATCTACGGCTGGCGCGGGGCCCAGGTAGAGAACATCCAGCGCTTCCTCAATGATTTCCCCGGCGCGCAGACCATTCGTCTGGAGCAGAATTACCGCTCGACCAGCAACATTCTTAGCGTGGCGAACGCCCTGATTGAAAACAACAACGGGCGTCTGGGCAAAAAGCTGTGGACTGACGGCGTTGACGGCGAACCGATATCGCTGTACTGCGCTTTCAACGAACTGGATGAAGCTCGCTTTGTGGTTAATCGTATCAAAACCTGGCAGGACAACGGCGGCGCGCTTGCGCAATGCGCCATCCTTTATCGCAGCAACGCCCAGTCGCGCGTGCTGGAAGAAGCGTTATTACAGGCCAGTATGCCGTACCGCATTTACGGCGGTATGCGCTTCTTCGAACGCCAGGAGATCAAAGATGCGCTCTCTTATCTGCGTTTGATTGCCAATCGCAACGATGATGCCGCCTTTGAACGCGTGGTGAATACCCCAACGCGCGGTATCGGCGACCGCACGCTGGACGTGGTGCGCCAGACCTCGCGCGATCGCCAGCTAACATTGTGGCAGGCGTGCCGTGAATTGTTACAGGAAAAAGCCCTGGCCGGGCGTGCGGCCAGCGCGCTGCAACGCTTTATGGAACTGATCGACGCCCTGGCGCAGGAAACCGCCGACATGCCGCTGCATGTGCAGACTGACCGGGTGATCAAAGATTCCGGCCTGCGCACCATGTATGAGCAAGAAAAAGGCGAGAAAGGCCAGACGCGCATCGAAAACTTAGAGGAACTGGTGACGGCAACGCGGCAGTTCAGCTACAACGACGAAGATGAAGATTTAATGCCATTGCAGGCCTTCCTCTCTCACGCGGCGCTGGAAGCGGGCGAGGGGCAGGCGGATACCTGGCAGGATGCGGTACAGCTGATGACGCTGCACTCGGCCAAAGGGCTGGAGTTCCCGCAGGTGTTTATCGTCGGGATGGAAGAGGGGATGTTCCCCAGCCAGATGTCGCTGGATGAGGGCTGGCGTTTGGAAGAGGAGCGTCGTCTGGCCTACGTCGGCGTTACCCGTGCCATGCAGAAACTGACGCTAACCTATGCCGAAACTCGCCGTCTGTATGGTAAAGAGGTTTATCATCGCCCGTCGCGTTTCATCGGCGAGTTGCCGGAGGAGTGCGTGGAAGAGGTCCGTCTGCGCGCCACCGTCAGTCGTCCGGTGAGCCATCAACGAATGGGAACGCCGCTGGCGGAAAACGACACAGGCTACAAACTCGGCCAACGCGTGCGCCATGCGAAGTTCGGCGAGGGAACTATTGTCAACCTGGAGGGCAGCGGCGAACATAGCCGGTTGCAGGTGGCTTTTCAGGGGCAAGGGATCAAATGGCTGGTTGCCGCGTATGCGAAGCTGGAAACGGTTTGACCGGCTCTCATATTGCCGGATGGCACCTCTTATCCGGCCTACGCGCTGGCTAACATTTTGATTTGTAGGCCGGATAAGGCGAAGCCGCCATCCGGCGATATATTGATGTTAATATTCTGAAATCATAGATAAATACTCTCACTCTGCTAACCTTTCTGCATAAGGGGAAATTATTGCTTTTTCGCGTTTCGTTGCGTGTTGACGGCAAATTTTTGCTGGCGTAACATGCGCCCACGATTACGCTAAGAGGACATTCGCCTTGGACACACCCAGTAGATACTGGCTCATTATCCTGTCATCCAGGATCAACTCCTAAGGCTATCCCTTTTTGCTGATAGCCTTAGCGGTTGTCAGCGACCTTTCATTTTTTCCCGTCGCGTTGAGTCAGGCTGTTTAATGGTCTGAAACCCAATTTGTTTCTGTGTGCCCATCTGAACTGTCCGATATTTTTACGCATTGGGAGTCCCGGTCATGCTGAGCGCATTTCAACTGGAAAAAAACCGACTGACCCGGCTGGAAGTCGAGGAGTCACAAAGCCTGATTGATGCCGTATGGGTCGATTTGGTCGAACCGGACGACGACGAGCGATTGCGCGTACAATCTGAGCTGGGCCAGAGTCTGGCGACGCGTCCTGAACTGGAAGATATCGAAGCATCCGCGCGCTTCTTTGAAGACGAAGACGGACTGCATATCCACTCCTTCTTCTTCTTCGAAGATGCGGAAGATCATGCCGGTAACTCTACGGTGGCATTCACTATTCGCGATGGCCGTCTGTTTACGCTGCGTGAACGCGAACTGCCCGCCTTCCGTTTGTATCGTATGCGCGCCCGCAGCCAGGCGATGGTCGATGGTAATGCTTACGAACTACTACTCGATCTGTTCGAAACCAAAATTGAACAGTTGGCGGATGAAATCGAAAACATCTACAGCGATCTGGAAAAACTGAGCCGCGTCATTATGGAAGGGCATCAGGGCGATGAATACGACGAAGCGCTCTCCACGCTGGCGGAACTGGAAGATATCGGCTGGAAGGTACGCCTGTGTCTGATGGATACCCAGCGCGCGCTGAACTTCCTGGTGCGCAAGGCGCGCTTACCGGGCGGACAGCTGGAGCAGGCGCGTGAGATCCTGCGCGATATCGAATCTCTGCTACCGCACAATGAATCGCTGTTCCAGAAGGTGAACTTCCTGATGCAGGCGGCGATGGGTTTCATCAACATTGAACAGAACCGCATTATCAAAATCTTCTCGGTGGTTTCCGTGGTGTTCCTGCCGCCGACGCTGGTCGCTTCCAGCTATGGGATGAACTTCGAGTTTATGCCGGAACTGAAGTGGAGCTTTGGTTATCCAGGCGCGATTATCTTTATGATTCTGGCGGGGCTTGCGCCGTATCTGTACTTTAAGCGCAAGAACTGGCTGTAAGACATTAAGGCCAGGGTGATTCAGCTGCGGCTGAACCACCCTGAAAAGTTACAGGCTCCAAGTATTGATACCTTTAACCTCTTTTTCATAGAACCACTTATTTGTATTGACGCCGACATAAGCTGCGACAACAAGTCCAAGTATGTTAACGCCGATTAATGCTCCAATAAATATTGCAACGATCCCTAATAAAATAACTATAATTGCTTTTTTCCACAGACCCAGTACAAACAAATAAATCCATGAGAAGAAAAAGGCAATAAAGTTTATTTGAATAGTCAACCGTTGTCGGGGCTTTAATGCTTTAAATGCCTGTTTATATTCTGGGCTTACTTTCCAAAATCCAGGGAAACCATGTTGATCGTAAAATGAAAAACGGTATTTCCATTTTTCAGATAACGAACCATCATTAATATAATCCTTGTCCATGTAAACTCCATTAAATTACTTGTTGAGTGAATTCGAATCCGGGGGGGCCAGAAGTAGCAGAGAAAAGGTTGCAAAATACCAGATTAGAAAAAGAGGCATACCAAAGCCATCGCAAGCGAAATCTTCAGCAACCATTATCACGAAGGAGGCAATATAGATTACAAGCGTACCCCATACATAGAATTTTATATATTCAAAGCCACTGTCTCTGAATCGCTGACAGTTTAAATTAATGACGAGATAATGTAGTAAAATTGTGAATAAAATTGCCAGTATCACAAAGCTTAAATATAATAAAACCCCAACCAAAATGGAAAATATTATATTTATTAGCGCGAATGATAATAAATAACGACATCTGGAAACACATCTCTCAGATGAAGGAATAAAAACACTTAACATTAATTTCACATCCATATGTTGGGTTACGTCGTTAGCATGACAATATGCTACCCCCCTTACAAGGGGAGGCATATTTTTTCAGATTATATTTAGAATAATAGTCGCGTTATTTTTTACGCTGCGTATAAATCGCATCCATCACGAAAATCGCCAGCGCGACCCAGATAAACGCAAATGTCACCATCTTATCCGCGCCCGGCACTTCGCCATAAAACGTCACCGCCAGTAAAAACATCAGCGTTGGGCCGATATACTGGAAAAAGCCCAGTGTAGAAAGACGCAGACGCGTAGCCGCTCCGGTAAAGCACAGCAGCGGAATCGTAGTGACCACACCCGCCGCCATTAACAGCAAGTTCAACGATAGTGCGTTTTGCCCCATATGGCTGGTGGCGCTATCGGCGATGCTAAACAGATAAATCGCGGCGACCGGCAACAGCCATAGCGTTTCGACCAGCATACCCGTCTGCGCTTCAACGGCGATCTTCTTACGCACCAGGCCGTAAAACGCAAAACTAAACGCCAGCCCCAGCGCGATAATCGGCAGCGAGCCAAAGGTCCAGAGTTGCACCAGCACGCCGCACACCGCCAGAATCACCGCCAGCCACTGCATTCGACGGAAGCGTTCGCCAAGAAAAATCATCCCCAGCAAGATGTTAACCAGCGGATTAATGAAATAACCCAGGCTGGCCTCCAGCATATGGTGATTATTTACCGCCCAAATGAACAATAGCCAGTTACCGCCGACCAGTACGGCGGACAGGGCCAGCAGGAAAATCTTCTTTGGCGTTTTCAGTAAACGCTTAACCTGTCGCCACTGCCGGCTGACGCTAAGCAGCGCCACCATAAAGAAAAATGACCAAATCACGCGGTGCGTCAGGATCTCATCTGCGGGAACGTAATAGATCAGCTTGAAATATGCGGGGGCGATCCCCCAAATAAAATAGGCGGCAAGAGCGAGTAATACGCCCTGCCGTGTTTGTTTTGCGTCCATCCGGAAAACTCGTATCTGAAGTGTAACAACAGTTTACCTGCTTTTATCCCACCATATAAGTAGCGGTGGCGCTGGCGATGTACAGCTGATCTTCATTGTGTAATTCCACGCGGGCGACGGCCACTTTATTCCCTGCGCGCAGCAGGCTACTGGTGGCCGTAAAGCGGTTGCCTCTGCCCGGACGCAGGTAATCGACGCGCAGGTCAATCGTTCCCATCCGCGACAGGCGCTGGCGTAGTTCATCTTCGCTGATGGTTTCGTGGCGAGTTAGCGTGCTGCCGACGCATACCAGTCCGGCGGCGACATCCAGCGCAGAGGCGATCACGCCGCCGTGTAAAATGCTTTGCGCCCAGTTGCCGACCATCATCGGCTGGTTGTTGAAGGCCAGTTGGGCGAACGCTTTTTCATAGCGTTCCAGCTCCAGCCCTAACGCCCGATTAAACGGCATGTGGTAGACAAACATTTCACCCACTAATTTCAGAGCTTGTTCAGCGGTAAGTACAGCGGACATAGATTCCTGATACTCCATTGGTTAATGAAATGTTGATATTATGCTTCTTAATTGTTGTTTTCTACTTTAAGAAGGGATAACTAACGGCTATGTGTGTAAATATGTAAAAATGGTTGGCAGAGAATGATTCAAGCTGAAAATACTTCGTCAGGAGAACGTCAAGAATGCGGGCGATTTTGAGAGGGTTGTTGCCAGCCACGCTACTGCCATTAGCGGCATATGCACAAGAAGCTACGATAAAAGAGGTTCATGATGCGCCTGCAGTACGGGGAAGTATCATCGCTAACATGCTACAGGAGCATGATAACCCTTTTACGCTTTACCCTTATGACACGAACTACTTGATCTACACGAACACCAGCGATCTGAACAAAGAGGCCATAAGTACCTACAACTGGTCTGAAAACGCACGTAAAGATGAAGTGAAATTTCAGTTGAGCCTGGCGTTTCCGCTGTGGCGCGGAATACTGGGGCCGAACTCGGTACTGGGCGCTTCCTATACGCAGAAATCCTGGTGGCAGCTTTCCAACAGTAAAGAGTCTTCGCCGTTTCGCGAAACCAACTACGAACCGCAGCTTTTTCTTGGTTTTGCTACCGATTATCGCTTTGCCGGCTGGACGCTGCGCGACGTAGAGATGGGCTACAACCATGACTCTAACGGACGTTCGGACCCCACCTCGCGTAGCTGGAACCGTCTGTATACCCGTCTGATGGCCGAAAACGGTAACTGGCTGGTAGAGGTCAAACCATGGTACGTGATTGGCAGTACCGACGATAATCCGGACATCACCAAATATATGGGTTATTACCAGCTTAAAATCGGTTATCACCTGGGCGAGGCGGTATTAAGCGCCAAAGGCCAGTACAACTGGAATACAGGCTACGGCGGCGCGGAAGTTGGATTAAGCTATCCGGTCACTAAACATGTCCGGCTTTATACCCAGGTGTATAGCGGCTATGGCGAATCGCTGATCGACTATAATTTTAATCAGACACGTGTCGGCGTCGGCGTGATGCTTAACGATATCTTCTGATTGGATTGTGTTTTAAACATTGCAGTTTCTCTCGCAGGCGCTGAAAATAGCGCCTGTTTTGATTTATGGTGAACGGGGTTAATGTGGCGCAGGCGGAAGTGTTGAATCTGGAATCAGGGGCCAAACAGGTTTTGCAGGAAACCTTTGGCTACCAACAGTTTCGCCCGGGCCAGGAAGCGATTATTGATACTGCGCTCTCCGGTCGCGACTGTCTGGTCGTCATGCCCACCGGCGGCGGCAAATCTCTGTGCTATCAAATCCCCGCGTTGTTGCTGGACGGATTGACCGTCGTCGTTTCGCCCCTGATCTCGTTGATGAAAGACCAGGTCGATCAGCTACTGGCGAACGGGGTGGCGGCGGCCTGTCTGAACTCCACTCAAAGCCGCGAGCAGCAGCTTGAGGTGATGGCGGGGTGCCGTACCGGACAGATTCGTCTGCTGTATATTGCGCCGGAACGCCTGATGCTGGACAACTTTCTTGATCATCTGGCGCACTGGAATCCGGTATTGCTGGCGGTGGATGAAGCGCACTGTATCTCGCAATGGGGACATGATTTCCGTCCGGAATATGCGGCTCTCGGTCAGCTTCGCCAGCGTTTTCCCGCTTTGCCGTTTATGGCATTGACCGCCACCGCCGACGACACCACGCGCCAGGATATTATTCGTCTGCTTGGGCTTAACGATCCGTTAATCCAGATCAGTAGCTTTGACCGACCGAATATCCGCTACATGCTGATGGAGAAGTTTAAGCCGCTCGACCAGCTAATGCGCTATGTTCAGGAGCAACGCGGCAAATCGGGTATCATCTACTGCAACAGTCGGGCGAAAGTGGAAGATACCGCCGCGCGCTTGCAAAGTCGCGGCATTAGCGCGGCGGCCTATCATGCGGGGCTGGAAAACGCTATTCGCGCCGATGTGCAGGAAAAATTTCAGCGCGACGATCTGCAAATCGTGGTGGCGACCGTCGCTTTTGGAATGGGCATAAACAAACCTAACGTACGTTTCGTCGTGCATTTCGATATCCCGCGTAATATTGAATCCTACTATCAGGAAACGGGCCGCGCCGGGCGCGACGGACTGCCTGCGGAAGCCATGCTATTTTACGATCCGGCTGATATGGCCTGGCTACGTCGTTGTCTGGAAGAGAAACCAGCCGGACAGCTTCAGGATATTGAACGGCATAAGCTGAATGCGATGGGCGCTTTTGCCGAAGCGCAAACCTGCCGCCGCCTGGTATTGCTTAATTACTTTGGCGAAGGCCGACAAGAACCGTGCGGCAACTGCGATATCTGTCTCGATCCGCCCAAACAATATGATGGCTTAAACGATGCCCAGATTGCGCTTTCTACCATTGGTCGGGTTAACCAGCGTTTTGGCATGGGCTACGTTGTCGAGGTGATCCGCGGCGCGAATAACCAACGCATCCGCGATTTCGGTCATGACAAACTCAAGGTTTATGGCATGGGACGCGAAAAGAGCCATGAGCACTGGGTGAGCGTGATTCGCCAGCTCATTCATCTGGGGCTGGTAATGCAAAATATTGCGCAGCACTCCGCATTACAGTTGACGGATGCCGCGCGTCCGGTACTCCGTGGAGACGTTCCGCTAAAGCTTGCGGTGCCGCGCATTGTCGCCCTCAAACCCCGCGTGATGCAGAAATCGTTCGGCGGTAATTACGATCGCAAATTGTTCGCTAAGTTGCGCAAGCTGCGTAAAGCTATCGCTGATGAAGAGAATATCCCGCCGTATGTGGTCTTTAACGACGCCACGTTGATAGAAATGGCGGAACAGATGCCGGTTTCCGCCAGCGAGATGTTAAGCGTTAACGGGGTTGGGATGCGCAAACTGGAGCGCTTCGGGAAAGAATTCATGGCGCTCATCCGCGCGCATGTCGATGGTGATGACGAAGAGTAGTCAGCCCGGCAAAAAAGTGCCAGGATGGTGACTCACTGAACTATTTCCCCGCGAGCCATTTTTATGTTGATGCTATTTTTCACCGTGGCAATGGTGCACATCGTTGCGCTAATGAGCCCTGGCCCCGATTTTTTCTTCGTGTCTCAAACTGCCGTCAGCCGTTCGCGTAAAGAAGCGATGATGGGCGTACTGGGCATCACCTGCGGCGTGATGGTATGGGCGGGCGTGGCGCTGCTTGGCCTGCATCTCATCATCGAAAAAATGGCCTGGCTGCATACGATCATTATGGTAGGCGGCGGCCTGTACCTGTGCTGGATGGGCTATCAGATGCTGCGCGGCGCGCTGAAAAAACAGGATGCGGCGGCGTCTTCTCCGCACATTGAACTGGCGCAGAGCGGGCGCAGTTTTCTCAAAGGGCTGCTGACCAATCTGTCGAATCCGAAAGCGATTATCTATTTTGGTTCCGTTTTTTCACTGTTTGTCGGCGATAACGTCGGCGCTGCGGCGCGCTGGGGTATTTTCGCGTTAATTACCCTGGAAACGCTGGCCTGGTTTACCGTAGTCGCCAGCCTGTTCGCGCTGCCGAAAATGCGCCGTGGCTATCAGCGTCTGGCGAAATGGATTGATGGCTTTGCCGGCGCTCTGTTTGCGGGCTTTGGTATTCACCTGATTATTTCGCGTTAATTTACCTCCGGGCCGGATAAACATCATCCGGCACGACTATCACGCGTGTCTTGCCGACGCCAGGAGCGCGCCTACCAGCATAAACAACGAACCAAACGCTTTATTCAGCGCCTTCATCTGCTTTGGTCCTTTAATCCAGGCGGCAATGCGCTGCGCCAGCGTGGCGTAACCGGTCATCACAATCATATCCACCACAATCGTGGTGACGCCGAGAATGAGGTACTGCGCCAGTTGCGGTTGCTGCGGCATGATGAATTGCGGAAACAGGGCGGCAAGAAAGACAATACTTTTGGGATTGGTTAGATTGACAAATATCGCCCGTTTGAACAGCCGACCCCGCGATTGCGTCTGGGCGAGAGTATGCAGATCGATAGCGCCTGCGGCGCGCCATTGCTGGATACCCAGCCAGATAAGATAAGCCGCGCCAGCCCATTTCAGAATTTCAAAAGCGATGAGCGAGCGCGAAAAGAGCGTACCCAGTCCGACGCCCACCAGTACGATATGTATCCCCAGCCCGGTCTGGAGCCCGGCGATAGAAGCCGCTGCGCCACGATATCCATGGTTGATAGACGTCGTCATGGTATTGATGGCGCCTGAACCCGGAGAAAGACTCAACAGAGTTGAGGTCAGTAGATAGGCGAACCACCATTCAAAGGTCATGCGAAACTCCTTGGTTGTCTGTTTTTGTGCCACAATACGCTACTGCCGCTGTGTTGTGTCAGGCACGACGCAAAAAACGATTTTACCTGGTAAACGAGGCCGAAAACCCGATGTTTCAGCAGCAAAATGACTGGGAAACAAGAGAAAATGCGTTTGCCGCTTTTGCTATGGGGCCGCTGACCGATTTTTGGCGTCAGCGGGAAGAGGCGGAGTTTATCGGCGTGGATAACATTCCGGTGCGCTTTGTCCGTTTTCGGAATGACTCCAACGATCGGACGATCGTCATTTGTCCTGGCCGCATTGAGAGTTATGTAAAATACGCTGAACTGGCGTATGACCTTTTTCATCTCGGTTTTGATATCTTCATCATCGACCACCGTGGTCAAGGGCGCTCCGGGCGGATGTTATCGGACCCGCATCGGGGTCATGTCGATCATTTTAACGATTATGTTGAGGACTTAGCGGCGTTCTGGCAGCAGGAAATTGAGCCGGGGTCGTGGCGTAAGCGTTATATCCTGGCGCACTCAATGGGGGGCGCGATAGCCACCCTGTTCCTGCAACGCCATCGTGTGCGGTGCGACGCTATTGCGCTCACCGCGCCGATGTTTGGTATTGTGATACGCTTGCCTTCCTTTATGGTGCGCCATATTCTCGACTGGGCCGAAGGGCATCAGCGTATCCGTGAAGATTACGCTATTGGTACCGGTCAGTGGCGGGCGTTGCCGTTTGGGATGAATGCGCTGACCCACAGCCGCCAGCGTTATCAGCGCAACTTACGATTTTATGCCGACGAGCCGCAGCTGCGCGTTGGCGGCCCCACCTGGCATTGGGTACGCGAAGGCATTCTGGCGGGTGAGCAGGTACTGGCTGGGGCGAGCGATGACACGACGCCTACGCTACTGATTCAGGCGGAAGAAGAGCGGGTAGTGGATAACCGCACCCACGATCGTTTTTGTGAAATTCGCGCCGCGGCGGGATACCCTTGTGAAGGGGGAAAACCGCTGGTTATCAAAGGCGCGTACCATGAGATCCTTTTTGAAAAGGACGCCATGCGCTCAGTCGCGCTTAACGCCATTGTTGAATTTTTCAACAAGCCTAATTTATCCAGCGGAAATCGCTTTGCTTAGAGGTTAAATTTTATTATGTATCAGGTTGTTGCGTCTGATTTAGATGGCACGCTGCTCTCCCCCGACCATACGTTGTCCCCTTATGCCAAAGAGACTCTGAAGCTGTTGACCGCACGCGGCATCCATTTTGTCTTTGCCACTGGTCGTCATCATGTCGATGTAGGGCAAATCCGCGATAATCTTGAAATCAAGTCTTACATGATCACCTCCAACGGCGCGCGAGTGCACGATACCGACGGGAATTTGGTTTTTACGCATAATCTGGACAGCGACATTGCCAGCGACCTGTTCGGCGTGGTGAATGCGAACCCGGACATCGTGACTAACGTTTATCGCGACGACGAATGGTTTATGAATCGTCATCGCCCCGATGAAATGCGTTTTTTCAAAGAGGCGGTATTTAACTATTCGCTGTTTGAGCCTGCGCTGCTGGAGCCGGAGGGCGTCAGCAAAGTGTTTTTCACCAGCGACACTCATGAAAAGTTGTTGCCGCTGGAGCAGGCGATTAACGCGCGCTGGGGCGATCGGGTAAACGTGAGCTTCTCTACGCTAACCTGTCTGGAAGTGATGGCGGGCGGAGTGTCGAAAGGTCATGCGCTGGAAGCGGTCGCTCAGGCGATGGGGTACAGCCTGAAAGAGTGTATCGCCTTTGGCGACGGAATGAACGACGCTGAAATGCTCACGATGGCGGGCAAAGGCTGCATCATGGGCAATGCGCACCAGCGTCTGAAAGACCTGTATCCCGAACTTGAGGTGATCGGCATCAACGCGGATAACGCCGTGCCGCATTACCTGCGCGATCTTTTCTTACGCTGATGTGATTGTTTGTTAGTTGACCAGTTGTCAACCTCACTCTCCGCTACAATGGGTGTTCCCTGTTTTAAGAGACATCCATTGTGGCGCTACTCATCATCACCACTATCCTGTGGGCTTTCTCCTTTAGTCTATTTGGCGAGTATCTTGCCGGGCATGTCGATAGCTATTTCGCGGTGCTGATACGCGTTGGGCTGGCGGCGCTCGTTTTTCTGCCGTTTTTGCGTACTCGCGGGCACAACCTAAAAACCATCAGCCTGTATATGCTGGTGGGGGCGATGCAGCTTGGCATCATGTATATGTTGAGCTTCCATGCTTACCTCTACCTGACCGTATCCGAACTGCTGCTGTTTACCGTTTTGACGCCGCTCTATATCACGCTGATTTACGATGTGATGAGTCAGCGTCGTTTGCGCTGGGGCTATGCATTTAGCGCGTTGCTGGCGGTGATTGGCGCCGGGATTATTCGCTACGATCGCGTGACCGACCATTTTTGGGTCGGTTTGCTCCTGGTGCAGCTTTCTAATATCAGTTTCGCTATCGGAATGGTGGGGTATAAACGTCTGATGGAGACCCGTCCCATGCCGCAGCACAACGCCTTTGCGTGGTTCTATCTGGGGGCGTTTTTGGTGGCGGCGGTGGCGTGGTCGCTGTTGGGGAACGCGCAAAAGCTGCCGGAAACCACGCTGCAATGGAGCATTCTGGTGTTTCTCGGCGTGGTGGCGTCCGGCATTGGCTACTTTATGTGGAACTATGGCGCTACCCAGGTAGACGCCGGGACGCTGGGTATCATGAATAATATGCATGTTCCCGCAGGACTGCTGGTTAATCTTGCCATCTGGCATCAGCAGCCCCACTGGCCAAGCTTTATTACAGGCGCGGCTGTGATCCTGGCTTCGCTGTGGGTGCATCGAAAATGGGTCGCTCCGCGCTCCGCACAAACGGCAGATGATCGCAGGCGTGATCCCGCGTCGAGCGAATAAACGCCTCGGTCACCGCCTGACGCTGGTCGCCGTCGCGCACGGCGGCATACAGGCGGCTCCACAGACCATCGCCCAGGGTTTTGGTCACCACCAGACCCTGGCGCTCAACGCTTTCCACCACCCAGTGCGGCAGGGCGGCAATACCCATTCTGGCCGCCACCATCTGAATCAGCAGTAGCGTATTATCCACGCTTTTCAGCAGCGGACTGATACCCGCCGGTTGCAGGAAATGTCGCCAGACATCCAGCCGGCTGCGCTGCACCGGGTAAATCAACAGCGTTTCGCTGGCTAAATCTTCCGGCGTAATCTGCGTTTTGCTGGCCAGCGGATGGTCGGGCGCCAGCACCAGTCGGACTTCAAAATCAAACATCGGCGAATAATGCAGCCCGCTGCGCGGCAAAATATCCGACGTCATCACCAAATCCAGCTCGCCTTGTTGCAAGGCCGGTTGCGGATCAAAAGTGACGCCGGATGTGAAATCCATTTCTACCTGCGGCCAGCTTGCACGGAAGTTTTCCAGCGCCGGGGTCAGCCACTGAATACAGCTATGACATTCAATAGCGATGCGCAGACGAGTTTGCTGCGGTTCGTTGCACGCCTGCAGCGCACGGCTGATTTGCGGCAGCACCTGGTTTGCCAGTTGCAGCAGAACTTCCCCCTGCGGCGTAAAGCGCAGCGGCTGGCTTTTACGCACGAACAGGCGGAAGCCAAGGCGTTGTTCCAGATCGCTGAACTGATGAGACAGAGCGGATTGAGTCTGGTGCAGCACCGCAGCAGCAGCAGCCAGCGATCCACTATTCCGCAATGCCTGGAGTGTTTTCAGATGTTTAATTTCGATCATGAAAGTCCTTCACTTCGCCATGAACAAATTGCGCTTGAGGAATATACAGTACCTTTACATTATGGATGTGTAAACATCCAGACGTCTAAAACTCGTCATATTTCGACTTGCAGATGCGTTGGCTTCCTTGCTTACCCCAGTCACTTACTTCAGTAAGCTCCTGGGGATGCGCTGTGTCGCCGCCTTCCTGCAAGCCGAACTATTTAGAGTTTTACTTTCAGATTCAATAAAATAAGAGAGGAAGTAAAATGACAATATTGACTCATACCCTCGGTTTTCCTCGCGTTGGCCTGCGTCGCGAGTTGAAAAAAGCGCAAGAGAGCTACTGGGCGGGGAACACAACGCGTGAAGCGTTACTGGCGGTGGGCCGCGAACTGCGCGCGCGTCACTGGGAGCAGCAGAAACAAGCGGGTATTGACCTGTTACCGGTAGGCGACTTTGCCTGGTACGACCATGTTCTGACCACCAGCCTGCTGTTAGGCAATGTGCCGGCTCGTCATCAGAACAACGACGGTTCCGTGGACATCGACACTCTGTTCCGCATTGGCCGTGGTCGCGCGCCAACCGGCGAACCGGCGGCGGCAGCGGAAATGACCAAATGGTTTAATACTAACTATCACTACATAGTACCGGAGTTCAGCAAAGGCCAGCAGTTCAGGCTTACCTGGACACAGTTGCTGGAGGAAGTGGACGAAGCGCTGGCGCTGGGGCATAAGATCAAACCCGTACTGCTGGGGCCTGTCACGTATCTGTGGCTGGGTAAAGTGAAAGGCGAGCCGTTTGACCGCCTGACGTTGCTGAAAGACATTTTGCCGGTGTATCAGCACGTGCTGGCTGAGCTGGCGAAGCGTGGTGTTGAGTGGGTCCAAATTGATGAGCCAGCACTGGTGCTGGAACTGCCGCAGGCGTGGCTGGATGCCTTCAAACCGGCTTACGACGCGCTCGCCGGCCAGGTGAAGCTGTTGCTGACGACCTATTTTGAAGGCGTGACGCCAAACCTGGACACTATTATCGTGCTACCGGTACAGGGGCTACATGTTGACCTCATTCATGGCAAAGATGATGTAGTGGAACTGCATCAACGTCTGCCGGTCGACTGGCTGCTCTCCGCAGGCTTGATTAACGGGCGTAATGTCTGGCGCGCCGATTTGACCGAAAAATACGCGCAGATTAACGCCATTGTGGGCAAACGCGCGCTGTGGGTAGCATCCTCCTGCTCTTTACTGCACAGCCCGATCGATCTCAGCGTCGAAACGCGTCTGGATACGGAAGTAAAAAGCTGGTTTGCCTTTGCGCTGCAAAAATGCGGTGAACTGGCGTTGCTGCGCGATGCGCTGAACAGCGGCGAAACGGCGGCGCTTGAGGAATGGAGCGTACCGATTCAGGCTCGTCGTCACTCCCATCGCGTACATAATGCCGCAGTAGAAAAACGCCTGGCGGCGATCACCGCGCAGGACAGCCAGCGTGAGAATCCGTATGAGGTGCGCGCTGAAGCGCAACGCGCCCGCTTTAAACTTCCCGCCTGGCCGACGACGACTATCGGTTCGTTTCCGCAAACCACGGAAATTCGCGGCCTGCGTCTGGACTTCAAAAAGGGCAACCTCGACGCGAACAACTACCGCACCGGCATCGCCGAACATATCAAACAGGCTATCATCGAGCAGGAGCGTTTAGGGCTGGATGTGCTGGTACACGGCGAAGCCGAGCGAAACGACATGGTGGAATACTTCGGCGAGCATCTGGACGGCTTCGTCTTTACCCAGAATGGTTGGGTGCAAAGCTATGGCTCCCGCTGTGTGAAACCGCCGGTAGTGATTGGCGATATCAGCCGTCCGGCACCGATTACCGTGGAGTGGGCGAAATATGCCCAGTCGCTGACCGACAAGCCGGTAAAAGGGATGTTGACCGGCCCGGTGACTATTCTTTGCTGGTCATTCCCCCGCGAAGACGTGACCCGCGAAACGATTGCGAAACAGATTGCGCTGGCGCTGCGTGATGAAGTCGCGGATCTGGAGGCGGCGGGGATCGGGATTATTCAGATTGACGAACCGGCGCTGCGTGAAGGTTTACCGCTGCGTCGCAGCGACTGGGACGCCTATCTGGAATGGGGTGTGGAAGCCTTCCGCATCAACGCGGCGGTGGCGAAGGATGAAACCCAGATCCACACCCACATGTGTTACTGCGAGTTCAACGACATTATGGATTCGATCGCCGCGCTGGACGCGGATGTGATCACCATTGAGACCTCCCGCTCGGATATGGAGTTGCTGGAGTCGTTCGAAGCGTTCGACTACCCGAACGAAATCGGGCCGGGCGTGTACGATATTCACTCGCCGAACGTGCCGAGCGTCGAGTGGATTGAAGCCCTGCTGAAGAAGGCGGCACAACGTATTCCGGCACAACGCCTGTGGGTGAATCCGGACTGCGGTCTGAAAACTCGCGGTTGGCCGGAAACCCGCGCGGCGTTAGCGAACATGGTCAAAGCGGCGCACAATCTGCGTCAGGCGAAATAACCCATCCTGACCGCTGCGTTTATCCGGCAGCAATGCGGCGCTACCCTTTGACGGGTAGCGCCCGTGTCTGACCTGATTAACAGCGCCTCTTTCTTCTCATTTCCCTTTTTCTTATTTTCCGCGCTGTCTTTTTCAGGATCTGGCTATTTGGCGATCTTGATAATAAAAAGGTTCTCCGTATGAATGACAACCAGGCGGATAGCGTCCCCGGAAGCAGCGCGGCGGATTTTATTGCCTCGCAGATCGTTTTTCCTGTCATGATCGCCCAGCGCTCTCATAGCACAAAACGAGGTTTTCCATTCTGTTATGTTCCCTGGCGACGATAAACGTCGCATTGTCTCATGGCGCTGGTGAACCTTATTTTTTAACGGAGATGTCTGACATGGCGGTAGCAGGTTGTCACGTAATGGCCAAACCCGGCGGCGCGATCTGCAATATTGATTGCACATATTGCTTCTATCTTGAAAAAGAGGCGCTGTACCCGGAACGCAATAAAAACTGGCGAATGTCGGACGAGACGCTGGAACAGTTTATACGCCAGCATATTGCCGCGCAGAGTGGCGACCGCATTGACTTTGCCTGGCAGTGCGGCGAACCGACCATGATGGGGCTGCCATTTTTCCGCCGGGTTGTCGCATTGTGTGAAAAGTACGGCGATGGGCGAAAAATCACTCATGCGTTACAGACGAACGGCATCCTGGTGAATGACGAGTGGGCGCGCTTTTTCGCTGAACAGCATTTTCTCATCGGTCTCTCTATCGACGGTCCGGCGTCGTTACACAACCACTATCGGCTTAATCGCGCTGGAAAAGGAACTCATGAACAGGTCGTCGCAGCCATGGCGCGGCTTAAAGCGCACCATGTTGACTTTAATACCTTAACCGTCGTGGGAAAACATAACGTCGGTCATGCAGCAGACGTCTACGAATTTCTTCTGGCGGCGGGATCGCGTTTTATTCAGTTTATCCCGCTGGTAGAGCGAATGAGCACCGATAACTCATCGGTACTTAATCTGGTGATGCCCGGCGAAAGCGCGGCAAAGCTGGCGCCATGGACGGTACCGTCGTGGCAATATGGCGAATTTCTCAACCAGATCTTTGATATCTGGGTTCGTCGCGACGTAGACCGCGTCTATGTGCAGATGTTTGACGTGGCGTTAGCCGCCTGGACGGCGCAGCAGCCGGTACTGTGTGTACATTCCGAGACTTGTGGACATGCCTTCGCGTTGGAGTCGAACGGCGATCTCTACAACTGTGACCACTTTGTCTACCCGGAGCATCTGCTGGGGAATATCCACCAGCACAGCATCAAAACCTTAAATAATAGCGAGCGGGCTATTGCGTTTGGCGAGGCCAAGCGGGAGACCCTGACCGCCGATTGTCGTCGCTGTGACTACCGCTTTGCGTGTCATGGCGGCTGTCCGAAGCATCGCTTTGCCGTCTCGCCGTCCGGTCATCCTGCGCATAATTACTTGTGTACGGGCTATAAACATTTTTTCCAGCACGTTACGCCGTATATGAATGTCTGGCGGGAGCTGCTGGCGCAAGGCTATCCGATGGCATCGATCATGCGCTGGCTGGCGCAGGACGCGCGTAAAGACACAGGAGCCGTCAGTCGTAACCATCTCTGTCCCTGCGGCAGCGGCAAAAAATATAAAAATGCTGTGGTAAAGCATAGCTAACGTGGCGATGACGATTTGTTGAGCCTACACCGACTCCGGTCTCGTAGGCCCAACAAACATCGTAATGCGCTGTGGTTAGCCTTTTTTCCCACCGTACTGCGCGAACCATTCCAACATTCTTTGCCAGCCGTCTTTCGCTGAGGCTTCGTGGTAGCCCGGACGATAATCGGCATTAAACGCGTGCCCTGCATCGGGATAGACCACGATTTCCGCCTTCGCATTAGCGGCGCGTAGCGCCTGACGCATGGTTTCCACGCTCTCCTGTGGAATACTGGTATCCTGCCCGCCGTATAAACCCAGTACCGGCGCGTTAAGATCGGTGGCGATATCAACGGGATGCTTCGGCGAATTGAGTGACGTGTCGCCCACCAGCTTGCCGTACCACGCTACCGCTGCTTTTAACTGTGGGTTGTGCGCGGCGTATAGCCAGGTAATCCGGCCTCCCCAACAAAAACCGGTGATCATCAGCCGATGCGCATCCCCGCCGTTGCGCGAAGCCCAACTGGCGACGTGATCCAGGTCGGCAAGGACTTGCGAATCGGGTACTTTAGCCACCAGCCCGCTCAATAATGTGGGTATATCGGCGAAATCATTGGGGTCGCCTTCGCGGAAATAGAGCTCCGGCGCGATAGCGAGATAGCCTTCCAGCGCCAGTCGTCGGCAAATATCGCGAATGTGTTCATGTACGCCAAAAATTTCCTGTACCACAATGACCACAGGCAGCGCGCCGTCGCTTGCCTTTGGTCTGGCGTAATAGGCTGGCATATCGTCGCCCTGAGAGGGGATCGACGTTATCCCCGCGCTAATGGCCCCATCAGGTGTATGAATCATCGTAGGGGCAAGTGGGGAAGCTGCAGGTGCAAAGCCGGATGGATGTGTCGTTGTCATGGTATTCTCCGTACCCTTAAAAAATAGCGCAATCTTAACTATAGACAGTGTGTAACAAACCACATTGCCTTAAAGCGGCTATCTTTTGTGCAATGCTTGGCGATATTGATTATTTATTGTGATGCACATCACTTTTTAATGGTAAACGAGTGCAATTGTTTTACGCCATAGTGATGGCTGTCACGAAAATATCTTTATGCCTTAGGTAAAGTGTCTTTTTGCTTCTTCTGACAAACCCGATTCACAGAGGAGTTTTATATGTCCAAGTCTGATGTTTTTCATCTCGGCCTCACCAAAAACGATTTACAAGGGGCCCAGCTCGCCATCGTCCCTGGCGATCCTGAGCGTGTGGAAAAGATCGCCGCGCTGATGGATAAGCCGGTTAAGCTGGCATCTCACCGCGAATTCACCTCCTGGCGCGCTGAGCTGGATGGTAAAGCAGTTATCGTTTGCTCTACCGGTATCGGCGGCCCGTCTACCTCTATTGCCGTGGAAGAACTGGCGCAACTGGGTATTCGTACCTTCTTGCGTATCGGCACCACGGGGGCTATTCAGCCGCACATCAACGTCGGCGACGTTCTGGTAACGACCGCATCCGTACGTCTGGATGGGGCAAGCCTGCATTTTGCGCCGATGGAATTCCCGGCGGTTGCCGACTTTGCCTGCACCACCGCGCTGGTTGAAGCCGCGAAATCGATTGGCGCCACGACTCACGTTGGCGTAACCGCCTCTTCCGACACTTTCTATCCGGGTCAGGAACGTTACGACACCTATTCTGGCCGCGTTGTTCGTCGCTTCAAAGGCTCTATGGAAGAGTGGCAGGCAATGGGCGTGATGAACTACGAAATGGAATCCGCTACGCTGTTAACCATGTGCGCAAGCCAGGGTTTACGCGCAGGTATGGTGGCGGGCGTTATCGTTAACCGTACCCAACAAGAGATTCCGAATGCGGAAACGATGAAACAAACTGAAAGCCACGCGGTGAAAATTGTCGTGGAAGCGGCCCGTCGTCTGCTGTAATTCTCCTCTCTTTTGCAAAGGCCGACGCGTTCGGCCTTTTCTTTTTGCGTGGCGCCTCGCAGGAAATCCCTTTTAAACTGGACGTTTATACAGCACAATTCTATTTTGTGCAGGACAGTGTGGTTCCAGGAGAGGTGTTGTGGATATTACTCTTATGATAAGCGCCGTCGTGGCGCTGGCGGCTGGGGCGGTGATTGGCTGGCTGGCGACGAAAGCGCACGCCGATCAAATCCGCGCCGATCTTATCGAAGAACGGCGTGAGCTGGATATTGAACTTAGCGCGGCCCGGCAGCAATTAGCGCAAGAAGCGCACTGGCGCAGTGAATGCGAGTTACTTAATAACGAACTGCGTAGCCTGCACAGTATTAATACCTCTCTGGAAGCCGATCTGCGTGAAGTCACGACTCGTCTGGAAGCGACTCAACAACACGCGGAAGACAAAATCCGTCAGATGATCAACAGCGAACAGCGTTTAAGCGAGCAGTTTGAAAATCTGGCGAACCGTATCTTTGAACACAGTAATCGTCGCGTAGACGAACAAAACCGACAAAGCCTGAATAGCCTGCTGACGCCGCTGCGTGAGCAACTGGACGGTTTTCGCCGCCAGGTTCAGGAGAGTTTTGGCAAAGAAGCGCAGGAGCGGCATACGCTGGCGCACGAAATTCGTAATTTGCAGCAGCTTAACGCGCAAATGGCGCAGGAAGCGATCAACCTGACGCGCGCCCTGAAAGGGGACAATAAGGCACAAGGAAACTGGGGCGAAGTTGTGCTGGCGCGGGTGCTGGAGGCATCCGGACTGCGTGAAGGCTACGAATACGAAACCCAGGTCAGTATTGAGAACGATGCGCGCTCGCGGATGCAGCCGGATGTCATCGTCCGCTTGCCGCAGGGCAAAGATGTGGTCATCGACGCTAAAATGACGTTAGTCGCCTACGAGCGTTACTTTAACGCTGAAGATGACTATACGCGCGAGGCCGCTTTACAAGAGCACATCGCCTCGGTGCGCAATCATATTCGCTTACTGGGGCGTAAAGACTACCAGCAGCTTCCCGGCCTCCGCTCGCTGGACTATGTTCTGATGTTTATCCCCGTAGAACCCGCTTTCCTGCTGGCGTTAGATAAACAGCCCGAACTGATAACCGAGGCGCTGAAAAATAACATTATGCTGGTAAGCCCCACGACGCTGCTGGTGGCGTTACGGACAATCGCCAACCTGTGGCGCTATGAACACCAGAGCCGCAATGCGCAGCACATCGCAGACAGAGCCAGTAAGCTCTACGATAAAATGCGGTTGTTCGTTGATGATATGTCAGCGATCGGTCAGAGTCTGGATAAAGCGCAGGATAACTACCGCCAGGCGATGAAAAAACTTGCGTCGGGGCGTGGCAACGTTTTGGCGCAGGCGGAGGCCTTCCGGGGGCTAGGCGTGGAAATCAAACGCGAGATTAATCCGGATTTAGCGGAACAGGCCGTTACGCAAGATGAAGAATATCGTTTACGATCGATCCCTGAAGGGCGGCAGGATGAACATTATCCCAATGATGAACGGGTGAAGCAGCAGTTAAGTTAACCCATACGGAGTAGTTTAGTCCTGGCGCAGAGTAGGGCAAATTGGCCCAATCTGTTACACTTCTTGAACATTTTTATCGATAAGCAGGCACTGAGATGGTGGAAGATTCACAAGAAACGACGCACTTTGGCTTTCAGACCGTCGCTAAAGAGCAGAAAGCTGACATGGTGGCCCACGTTTTTCATTCTGTGGCGTCAAAGTACGATGTGATGAATGATTTAATGTCATTTGGCATTCATCGTTTGTGGAAGCGCTTCACCATTGATTGCAGTGGCGTGCGTCGTGGACAAACCGTTCTCGATTTAGCGGGCGGGACGGGCGATCTTACCGCGAAATTTTCACGTATGGTCGGGGAAACTGGCAAAGTTATCCTGGCGGATATTAATGATTCTATGCTCAAAATGGGGCGTGAGAAGCTGCGTAATATCGGCGTGATCGGCAACGTAGAGTATGTGCAGGCGAATGCCGAAGCTCTGCCTTTCCCTGATAATACGTTTGATTGCATTACCATTTCGTTTGGTTTGCGCAATGTAACGGAAAAAGAAAAAGCGCTGCGGTCAATGTTCCGTGTGTTGAAACCCGGCGGACGTTTACTGGTGCTTGAATTTTCCAAGCCTATCATTGAGCCGCTGAGTAAAGCGTATGACGCCTATTCTTTCCATATTTTACCGCGTATTGGCTCGATGGTCGCGAACGATGCGGATAGCTATCGGTATCTCGCGGAATCCATCCGTATGCATCCCGATCAGGATACCTTAAAAGCCATGATGCAGGACGCCGGATTTGAGAGCGTGGATTATTACAATCTGACGGCGGGCGTTGTGGCATTGCACCGTGGTTATAAATTCTAGGAGGGTGGAATGCCTTTTAAACCCTTAGTGACCGCAGGAATTGAAGGTCTCCTCAATACGTTTCTGTATCGTTCGCCAGCGCTGAAATCAGCCAGAACGCGCTTACAGGGAAAAGTACTGTGTGTGAAACTAAAGGGATTTTCGACGCCATTAGTCCTGGTATTCAGTGAACGCCAGGTTGATGTGCTGGGGGCATGGGAAGGCGAAGCGGACTGTACGGTAATCACTCAAGCTAGCGTTTTGCCAAAACTACGCGATCGTCAGCAGTTGGCCGCGCTTATTCGCAGCGGCGAACTGGAAGTGCAGGGCGATATTCAGGTCGTGCAAAATTTTGTGGCGCTCGCCGATCTCGCCGAATTCGATCCTGCGGAGCTGTTGGCGCCATACACGGGTGATATTGCGGCGGAAAGTATCGGTAAGGTCGTGCGTGGCGGGGCTAAATTCCTGCGCCACGGGTTTCAACGCCAGCAGCGTTATGCCGCTGAAGCGATCACTGAAGAGTGGCGTATGGCGCCTGGCCCGCTGGAAGTCGCATGGTTTGCCGAAGAAACCGCGGCTGTTGAGCGCGCCGTAGATTCTCTGACCACACGGCTGGAAAAACTGGGGGCCAAATGACGCCAGGTGAAGTACGGCGCCTATATTTCATCATCCGCACGTTTCTAAGCTACGGCCTTGATGAACTCATCCCCCGAATGCGTCTTACACTGCCACTCCGATTATGGCGCTATTCGCTGTTCTGGATGCCAAACCGGCATAAAGATAAATTGCTGGGTGAACGATTAAGACTGGCGTTGCAAGAGCTGGGACCGGTCTGGATCAAATTTGGTCAGATGCTCTCCACGCGCCGTGACCTGTTCCCGCCGCAAATCGCCGATCAGCTCGCTTTGCTCCAGGATAAAGTCGCGCCATTCGATGGTCGGCTGGCGAAAGCCCAGATTGAAGAGGCGATGGGGGGGCTACCTGTCGAAGCCTGGTTTGACGACTTTGATATCCAGCCTTTAGCGTCGGCGTCAATCGCCCAGGTACATACCGCGCGATTGAAATCAAACGGTAAAGAAGTGGTTATTAAGGTCATTCGCCCGGATATTTTGCCGGTAATTCAGGCAGACCTGAAACTGATTTATCGCCTTGCTCGCTGGGTACCACGCCTGTTGCCGGATGGGCGTCGTCTGCGCCCGACGGAAGTGGTGCGTGAGTATGAGAAAACGCTGATCGATGAGCTGAATCTGCTGCGGGAATCGGCCAACGCGATTCAGTTACGTCGCAATTTTGAAAATAGTCCCATGCTGTATATCCCGGAGGTGTACTCCGATTACTGTAGCCAGAACATGATGGTGATGGAGCGGATATATGGCATTCCGGTTTCGGATGTGGCGGCGCTGGAAAAGAACGGCACCAACATGAAACTGCTGGCGGAACGCGGAGTTAAAGTTTTCTTCACCCAGGTTTTCCGCGACAGCTTTTTCCATGCGGACATGCATCCGGGAAATATTTTTGTCAGTCATGAACACCCTGAAAATCCGCAATATATCGGCATTGACTGCGGTATCGTCGGGTCGCTAAACAAAGAAGATAAGCGTTATCTGGCTGAAAACTTTATCGCGTTTTTTAATCGCGATTACCGAAAGGTGGCGGAGCTGCATGTCGATTCAGGTTGGGTTCCGCCAGATACCAACGTTGAAGATTTTGAGTTTGCCATCCGCACCGTCTGTGAACCTATTTTTGAAAAGCCGCTCGCGGAAATCTCGTTTGGTCATGTGTTGTTAAACCTTTTCAATACAGCGCGTCGATTTAACATGGAAGTCCAGCCGCAACTGGTGTTGTTGCAGAAAACATTATTGTATGTTGAAGGGGTTGGGCGGCAACTTTATCCTCAGCTTGATTTGTGGAAAACGGCGAAGCCGTTTCTTGAGTCCTGGATCAAAGATCAGGTGGGTATTCCGGCTCTCACGCGGGCTCTTAAAGAAAAAGCGCCGTTCTGGGTCGAAAAAATGCCAGAAATACCTGAACTGGTGTACGACAGTTTGCGCCAGGGCAAATATTTACAGCACAGTGTTGATAAGATTGCGCGCGAGTTACAGGTAAACCATGTGCGCCAAAGTCAGTCTCGTTATTTATTGGGAATTGGCGCAACGCTGTTACTGAGCGGGTCATTCTTACTCGTCAACCGCCCTGAATGGGGATTGATGCCTGGCTGGCTCATGGTCGGCGGCGTAGTGGTCTGGCTGGTTGGCTGGCGTAAAACTCGTTGAGATTTTTTATCGCTCAACGCCGGTTGTGTCACGCAGGTACATATTATCACTCGAGGCAATACTCAGGCCGCAAGTCAATGTCGTCCCGGTCGTATGTAAAAGTATGTGAATAGGACGGGCGAAAGCGGCTAACAAAGAGGCAGCGCGAAGGATAATGTGTATAATGCGGCCCTAATAATTCATCATCTATCACAGAGGAACATGTATGGGTGGTATCAGTATTTGGCAGTTGTTGATTGTTGCCGTTATCGTCGTACTGCTGTTCGGCACCAAAAAACTCGGTTCCATCGGTTCCGATCTTGGCGCGTCTATCAAAGGCTTTAAAAAGGCCATGAGCGATGATGATGCCAAACAGGATAAAACCAGTCAGGACGCTGATTTTACCGCTAAATCTATCGCGGATAAGCAAGGCGAAGCGAAAAAGGAAGACGCTAAAAGCCAAGATAAAGAGCAGGTATAATCCGTGTTTGATATCGGTTTTAGCGAACTGCTGTTAGTGTTCGTTATCGGCCTCATTGTGTTGGGGCCGCAACGATTGCCAGTAGCGGTAAAAACGGTAGCGGGCTGGATTCGCGCGTTGCGCTCCCTTGCGACAACGGTTCAGAATGAACTGACTCAGGAACTGAAACTTCAGGAGTTCCAGGACAGTCTGAAAAAAGTCGAAAAGGCGAGCCTGGAAAATCTGACTCCCGAACTGAAAGCATCTATGGATGAACTGCGTCAGGCGGCGGAGTCGATGAAACGCACCTACAGCGCTAACGATCCCGAACAAGCGAGCGATGAAGCGCATACCATCCATAATCCGGTGGTAAAAGGGAACGAAACGCAGCATGAGGGCGTCACCCCTGCCGCCGCTGAAACACAGGCGAGCGCGCCGGAACAAAAGCCGGAGCCCGTTAAAGCTAACGTGCCTGAGTCGACGGAAACCGCTTCCGTAGCCGCGATAGACGCCGAGAAGAAATCCGCTGCGCCTGTTGTCGAATCTTCCCCCTCGTCGAGTGATAAACCGTAAACATGGCTGTAGAAGATACTCAACCGCTTATCACGCATCTGATCGAGTTGCGTAAGCGCCTGCTAAACTGCATCGTCGCAGTACTTCTGATTTTTCTGGCGTTAATTTATTTCGCCAATGATATTTATCATTTAGTCGCCGCACCGCTGATAAAACAGATGCCGCAAGGGGCGACAATGATTGCGACGGATGTGGCGTCGCCGTTTTTTACGCCTATCAAACTCACCTTCATGGTGTCTTTGATCTTATCCGCGCCTGTCATTTTGTACCAGGTTTGGGCCTTTATCGCCCCGGCGCTGTATAAACACGAGCGTCGTCTGGTCGTACCGCTGCTGGTATCCAGTTCGCTGCTTTTTTACATTGGTATGGCCTTCGCCTATTTTGTCGTATTCCCTTTGGCCTTTGGTTTCCTGACGCATACGGCGCCGGAAGGGGTACAGGTTTCGACAGATATCGCCAGCTATCTGAGCTTTGTCATGGCGCTTTTTATGGCCTTTGGCGTAGCCTTTGAGGTGCCGGTGGCGATTGTGTTGCTGTGCTGGATGGGCATCACCACGCCAGAAGATTTGCGTAAAAAACGGCCTTATATCCTGGTCGGGGCATTCATTGTGGGGATGCTGCTTACGCCGCCAGATGTCTTCTCGCAAACGTTGCTGGCGATACCGATGTACTGCCTGTTTGAAATTGGCGTTTTCTGCTCACGCTTTTATGTCGGTAAGCGACGGACGCGCGACGAAGATAACGAGGCCGAGACCGAAAAGGCCGAGCACACTGAAGACTAAACACAACCGCCCGCCAGGGCGGTTGTCATATGGGGGCAAGCATGTTTGATATTGGCGTTAATTTAACCAGTAGCCAGTTTGCAAAAGATCGTGATGATGTGGTCGCCCGTGCGTTTGCGGCAGGAGTAAAAGGTATGCTACTGACCGGAACGAACATCCATGAAAGTCAGCAGGCGTTAAAACTGGCGCGGCGCTACCCCCATTGTTGGTCGACGGCTGGCGTCCATCCCCATGACAGCAGTCAGTGGTCATCTGCGTCTGAAGACGCCATTATTGCGCTGGCGAACCAGCCGGAAGTCGTCGCTATCGGTGAGTGCGGGCTGGATTTCAATCGCAATTTTTCCACGCCGCAGGAGCAGGAGCGTGCCTTTCAGGCGCAGCTACAAATTGCCGCCGAATTGCAGATGCCAATCTTTATGCACTGCCGGGACGCGCATGAGCGATTTCTGGCATTGCTTGATCCCTGGCTGGATAGTCTTCCTGGTGCAATACTGCACTGCTTTACCGGTTCACGCCAGCAAATGCAGGCCTGTGTGGACAGAGGGCTCTATATCGGTATTACCGGGTGGGTTTGCGACGAACGACGCGGGCTTGAGCTACGTGAACTCTTACCGTTTATTCCAGCGGAAAAGCTACTGATAGAAACCGACGCGCCGTATCTGTTGCCCCGCGATCTTACGCCGAAACCAACGTCACGACGCAACGAGCCCGCATATCTGCCTCACATCCTGGAGCGCATAGCGCTATGGCGTGGTGAAGATCCGCAATGGTTAGCGGCGATGACAGATGCCAATGCCAGAACCTTATTTGAGGTCGTATTCTGAACGATCGCTAAATCTTGCGAAAACCGGTGTTTTTTACGCTCTGCTTCACTTCTTTATTGAGTAAATTAAGCAGTAACATCGAACGCGTTTCGCCATCCGGTTCGGTAAAAATCGCTTTCAGCCCTTCAAATGCGCCTTCCGTGATGATGACGCTATCGCCGGGATAGGGGGTTTCAGGATCGACAACGCCTTCGGGCTTGTAGATAGAAAGCTGATGAATAACGCTGGAAGGCACGATCGCAGGATGCGCGCCAAAGCGCACAAAATGGCTGACGCCGCGCGTGGCGTTGATTGTAGTGGTATGTATCACTTCCGGATCAAATTCAACGAACAGATAATTAGGAAAGAGCGGTTCGCTGACGAAGGTACGTTTTCCGCGTACCATTTTTTCCAGGGTGATCATCGGTGTCAGGCAACTTACCGCTTGTCTTTCGAGGTGTTCCTGAGCACGCTGAAGTTGCCCGCGTTTGCAGTACAGTAAATACCAGGATTGCATAATGACTCTTATCCGCTTGTTCGGGGCGCAAGCATAGCAAAAGCCATGCGCGAAGTTAATTATACACTTCATCCTTTAAGCCGTATCTGGATTAGCGTTGGTTGCCAGAGTTCACGCTAATTTAACAAAAATACAGCATCCCGATGATGAACGCCGTATAATGATGCGCTTACCAAGAGGCTACAATGGACGCCATGAAATATCACGATTTACGCGACTTCCTGACGCTACTTGAGCAGCAGGGGGAACTAAAACGCATCACGCTACCTGTGGATCCTCATCTGGAAATCACGGAAATCGCTGACCGCACGCTGCGTGCCGGTGGACCGGCGTTGCTGTTTGAAAATCCTAAAGGTTACGCCATGCCGGTGCTGTGCAACCTTTTTGGCACGCCAAAACGCGTGGCGATGGGCATGGGGCAGGATGATGTTTCCGCCTTACGGGAAGTGGGTAAATTATTAGCGTTTCTGAAAGAACCTGAGCCGCCGAAAGGCTTTCGCGATCTGTTTGACAAGCTGCCGCAGTTTAAGCAAGTGCTGAATATGCCGACGAAACGGTTACGCGGCGCGCCTTGCCAGCAGAAAATCGCGTCTGGCGATGATGTCGATTTAACGCGTCTTCCTGTCATGACCTGTTGGCCGGACGACGCCGCGCCGCTGATTACCTGGGGACTGACGGTAACGCGTGGCCCGCACAAAGAACGGCAAAACCTGGGCATTTATCGTCAGCAGTTGATAGGTAAAAATAAGCTGATTATGCGCTGGCTGTCTCACCGCGGCGGCGCGTTGGATTTTCAGGAGTGGTTAGCCGCGCGTCCGGGTGAACGTTTCCCGGTCTCCGTCGCATTGGGCGCCGATCCGGCGACGATACTTGGCGCCGTGACTCCTGTTCCCGATACTCTGTCGGAGTATGCCTTTGCGGGCCTGCTGCGCGGCACGAAAACTGAAGTGGTTAAATGCCTTTCTAACGATCTGGAAGTGCCTGCCAGCGCCGAGATTATCCTTGAAGGTTACATTGAGCCGGGAGAGATGGCGCCGGAAGGACCGTATGGCGATCATACGGGCTATTATAATGAAGTGGATAACTTTCCGGTCTTTACCGTCACGCATATTACGCAGCGTGAGGATGCCATCTATCACTCCACCTATACCGGGCGTCCGCCCGATGAGCCTGCGGTATTAGGGGTGGCGCTCAATGAAGTCTTCGTGCCTATTCTGCAAAAACAGTTTCCGGAAATCGTCGACTTTTATCTGCCGCCGGAAGGGTGTTCTTACCGCCTGGCGGTAGTGACGATGAAAAAGCAGTACGCTGGTCATGCGAAACGCGTCATGATGAGTGTCTGGTCGTTTTTGCGCCAGTTTATGTATACGAAATTTGTTATCGTTTGCGATGATGACGTTAACGCACGCGACTGGAATGATGTGATCTGGGCGATTACCACCCGTATGGACCCTGCGCGGGATACGGTGCTGGTTGAAAATACGCCGATTGACTACCTGGATTTTGCCTCGCCGGTCTCCGGGCTGGGTTCAAAAATGGGGCTGGATGCCACAAACAAATGGCCGGGCGAAACCCAACGCGAGTGGGGTCGTCCTATTGTTAAAGATCCTGAAGTTACCGCGCGTATTGATGCGATTTGGGATGAGCTGGCTATCTTTAAATAACTGAAAGCGGACATCGACATTTCAGGCTGCGGCGACTCGGCTTGAAAAATGTCGGTATTGACCCGACACCCGACAGAGGGAGCGCATGACAACCTTAAGCTGTAAAGTGACCTCGGTAGAAGCTATCACCGATACCGTATATCGGGTTCGTTTAGTGCCGGACGCGGCGTTTTCATTCCGCGCTGGTCAGTATTTGATGGTCGTAATGGACGAGCGTGACAAACGCCCGTTTTCGATGGCCTCAACGCCGGACGAGAAAGGGTTTATTGAATTACACATTGGCGCTTCCGAGCTCAATCTGTATGCGATGGCGGTCATGGATCGAATTCTGAAAGACCGGGAAATCGTCGTCGATATTCCGCATGGCGACGCCTGGCTACGTGACGATGAAGAGCGTCCGTTGATTCTGATCGCGGGCGGTACGGGCTTTTCTTATGCACGCTCCATCCTGTTGACGGCGTTAGCGCGCAACCCGGCCCGCGATGTTACCATTTACTGGGGCGGTCGCGAAGAAAAGCACCTCTATGATCTCTCTGAGCTGGAAGCACTCTCTGTTAACCATCCTAATTTGCGTATTGAACCTGTTGTCGAGCAGCCGGAAGAAGGCTGGCGTGGACGTACAGGAACGGTACTTACGGCGGTATTGCAGGATTATGGTACGCTGGCGGGGCACGATATTTATATTGCCGGACGTTTTGAGATGGCGAAAATCGCCCGCGATCTGTTCTGTCATGAGCGTAATGCGCGGGAAGATCGTCTGTTTGGCGATGCGTTCGCATTTATTTAACTATTTTATGGGACGCAGTAGCGTCCCTTTTTACGTTAGCCTACCTAAAAGTCCTCTTAAATATTAATTAATCGTCAACTATAAAACCTTATGATATTGAATATCTACAGGCTTTGTATTGCGTGTAATAAATTAAGTAATATTATGTCCTGAGGCTATCAATAAAAATAGTTAATTATATATGCTTCATTTATTTTTATAAAAGAAACATAAAATGGAAAGTTAGTTATTTATTTATAAGATGGAGAGTGTTATGAAATTTAAATATGCTTTAACTTCTCTCGCATTATCTGTTGCAATTTTGTCATCAGTACCTTCTACTGCTTTCGCCATCGGCGGCGCCAGCGGCGCTAAAGTGGACTATCAGGTCCAGGGAAAAATTGGCGAAGTTGTTATGAACCCCTATGATATCGCGCCGCTAACCGCCGTTATTCGTAATGGCGGTTACCAGTTACGTGACGTGCATGTGCGGATTGTACCCAAAGAAAATGGCCAGGAGATCGCGTATAAAGTTAATAATAAATACCTTTTAACGTATGGCGGTATTCCCGTCTTTGGTCTTTACCCGGATTATGTCAATACCGTTGAAGTTGAATATACAAGAATCCAGGGTAGTAAAACCGAAAATATAAAAGAAAGCTATAAAATGTATGCACCGCCTGCTTATAGTGAATCAGCGGGTACAAAAGAAGAACAATCAGCACTCTTTACTATCGATGTTAAAAAGGTTTCCCCAGAATTTAAAGATCGCTTGTATCTTTTGAATAATACGAAAGATAAGTCTGGGAATGGAACGCGTACTGTCTGGAACAACCCTACTGGGGGTGCATTAGAATGGAACTTCACTACAGCTAACGCTATTATCGACACCTCCGGTGATATTCGTTGGTTTATGAATCCAAGTTCAATTTATGATTTAAAGTCAATTTATCGTGCTGGCGTTATGATGGGCTTTAAACAAAACCAGGATGGCGCACTATCGTGGGGCTACGGTCAGCGTTATGTGAAATACGATATCATGGGGCGTGAAATCTTCAACCGCCGCCTGCCGGATAATTATAACGATTTTTCACACTCAATGGATAACGCGCCCAACGGTCACTACTTCCTGCGTGTAGCCAGCTCTAACTATAAACGTCCTGATGGGAAAAATGTTCGTACCGTGCGTGATGTGATTGCCGAAGTTGATCAGAACGGCGTGGTAGTGGATGAATGGCGTCTGTTTGATATCCTCGATCCTTATCGTGATGTGATAATGAAAACCCTCGATCAGGGCGCAGTGTGCCTGAATATCGACGCCAGCCAGTCCGGCCATACGTTGAGCGAAGAAGATCTGGCGGCGCTGGACTCCTCCGACAAATTCGGGGATATCGTGGGTAGTGGGGCTGGCCGCAACTGGGCGCATGTCAACAGCGTCGACTATGACAGTGAAGATGATTCCATCATCATCAGCTTCCGCCACCAGAGTGCGATTATCAAAATCGGTCGCGATAAGAAAGTGAAGTGGATACTTGGTACGCCTGCTGGCTGGAAAGCGCCATTTAATGCCGCAATTCTGACGCCTGTGGATAGCAAAGGCCAAAAAATTTCCTGCCAGGAAAGTGGCTGTGAGGGTGACTTCGACTGGACATGGACGCAACATACGGCCTTTAAAATTGATAGTAAGAGTAAAGGCGATATCTTATACCTTTCCGCTTTCGACAATGGTGATGGCCGCGGCTTAGAACAGCCTGCTATGCAGAGTATGAAATACAGCCGCTCCGTGATTTACAAAATCGACCAGAAAAACAAGACAGTCCAACAGATCTGGCAATACGGTAAAGAGCGCGGGAACGAGTGGTTTAGCCCGGTAACCTCTATCACCGAGTACCAGACTGACAAGAATTCTGTGTTCGTGTATTCCGCAACAGCAGGTGGTGAGTTTGATTTGTCGGTAGGCGCATTTACCAGCTTGCCTAACCCGTATCTGGAAGAGTTCAGATGGGGAGAAAAAGAGCCTGCGGTCGAAATGCAAATACATGGTGCGCGTGGATATCAGGCTATGCCATTTAGCCTGACCAAAGCGCTTACTGAGTAGAGCAGGCCACACGGTGAAAAAACCCGCCCCTGACGGGCGGGAAAAACGGCAACTAAACTGTTCCCCGTCATAACTCACGCTGCCTCTTTGTTGGCTGCCTTTGTTCACCCCGGGCATATAGTTATCTATGTTCCCGGGGATTCGCTCAGTTGCCGCCGCGCTGCAACGTGAATTATTTAGGGGACATTATCTTTAATTAAACCCGCTCAAACACCGTGGCGATGCCCTGACCCAGACCAATACACATCGTCGCCAGACCAAACTGCGCGTCTTTGCGCTCCATCAGGTTGATAAGCGTGGTGCTGATACGTGCTCCGGAGCAGCCGAGCGGATGGCCAAGCGCGATCGCGCCGCCGTTGAGGTTGATCTTCTCGTCTATCTGCTCCATCAATCCCAGATCCTTAATGCATGGCAGGATCTGTGCGGCAAACGCTTCGTTCATCTCAAACACATCGATATCGCTGGCCGACAGTCCCGCTTTTTTCAACGCCAGTTTTGACGCCGGAACCGGCCCGTAACCCATAATTGACGGATCACAACCCACCACTGCCATTGAGCGAATACGGGCGCGAGGTTTCAGACCCAGCTCACGGGCACGACTTTCGCTCATTACCAGCATGGCGGCTGCGCCATCGGAAAGCGCGGATGAGGTGCCCGCCGTGACCGTGCCACTAACCGGATCAAATGCCGGACGCAGCGTTGATAGCGCTTCGACCGTGGTTTCCGGGCGGATCACTTCATCGTAGTTAAACTGCTTCAACACGCCGTCTGCATCATGACCGCCAGTCGGGATAATCTCCGTTTTGAATGCGCCAGACTGGGTGGCGGCCCAGGCGCGAGCGTGAGAACGCGCGGCGAACTGGTCCTGCATTTCCCGGCTAATGCCGTGCAGGCGGGAGAGCATTTCCGCCGTTAGCCCCATCATCCCTGCTGCTTTGGCGACGTTGCGGCTCAGACCCGGGTGAAAATCCACGCCGTGGCTCATCGGCACGTGCCCCATATGCTCCACGCCGCCAACCAGACAAACCTGCGCATCGCCGGTCATGATCATTCGCGCTGCATCGTGTAACGCCTGCATCGAGGAACCACACAGACGGTTGACGGTGACCGCCGGTACCGAATGGGGAATTTCTGCCAGCAGCGCGGCGTTACGGGCAATGTTGAAGCCTTGCTCCAGCGTTTGTTGTACGCAGCCCCAGTAAATATCATCGAGGGTCGCCGCTGTAAGCGACGGATTACGCGCCAGCAGGCTACGCATTAAGTGGGCGGAGAGATCTTCTGCCCGCACGTTGCGAAACGCGCCGCCCTTCGAACGGCCCATCGGGGTGCGAATGGCATCGACAATGACAACCTGTTCCATTGTGACTCCTTAAGCCGTTTTCAGAGAACCAACCGGACGGGCTGGTTCAACCGGGGGATAATACGGTTCGTTATGGCGCGTTTTATCACGCAGCCCTTCCGGCACTTCATACAGCGGGCCGAGGTGTTGATACTGCTGCGCCATATCAAGATATTTCGCGCTGCCCTGTGTATCCAGCCAGCGGAATGCGCCGCCGTGGAACGGAGGGAAGCCCAGGCCGTAGACCAGCGCCATATCGGCTTCCGCCGGGCTTGCGATAATGCCTTCTTCCAGACAGCGAACCACTTCGTTAATCATCGGGATCATCATACGGGCGATTATCTCGTCGTCGCTGAAGTCGCGTTTCGTCTGACTGACGCTTGCCAGCAGGTCATCCACCGCAGCATCTTCTTCTTTCTTCGGCTTACCCTTGCTGTCTTCTTTATAGCGCCAGAAGCCCAGACCGTTTTTTTGCCCAAAACGGCTGGCGTCAAACAATGCGTCGATCGCGTCGCGATACTCTTTCTGCATCCGTTGTGGGAAGCCTGCCGCCATTACCGCCTGCGCGTGGTGGGCGGTATCAATACCCACCACGTCGAGCAGATAGGCCGGGCCCATCGGCCAGCCGAACTGTTTTTCCATCACTTTATCGACTTTGCGGAAATCCGCGCCGTCGCGCAGCAGTTGACTGAAACCGGCGAAATAGGGGAACAGCACGCGGTTAACAAAGAAGCCGGGGCAGTTGTTGACTACAATCGGTGTCTTGCCCATTTTGCTGGCCCAGGCGACGACTTTGGCAATGGTTTCGTCTGAACTCTTCTCGCCGCGAATGATTTCAACCAGCGGCATCCGGTGTACCGGGTTGAAGAAGTGCATTCCGCAAAAGTTTTCCGGACGTTCCAGGGCGCTTGCCAGTTCGCCAATTGGGATGGTGGAGGTATTTGAGGCCAGCACGGTTTCTGGGCGCACTTTCTGCTCGGTTTCCGCCAGTACCGCTTTTTTGACTTTCGGATTTTCGACTACCGCTTCGACAACAACATCTACGCGATCGAAACCGGCATAATCGAGAGTCGGGTGGATGGTCGAAATGACGCCCGCCAGCTTCAGACCGTCGATCTTGCCGCGCTCCAGCTGTTTGTTCAGCAGCTTGGCCGCTTCGGTCATGCCGAGGTTCAACGATTTATCGTTGATATCTTTCATGATGACCGGTACGCCTTTCCAGGCCGACTGGTAAGCGATACCGCCGCCCATAATGCCCGCGCCCAGTACGGCTGCCTGTTTCGGCGTCTCAATATCTTTGGTCAGCTTTTTGGCTTTACCTTTTACATATTGATCGTTGAGGAAGATACCGACCAGCGCACGAGCCTCATTGGTATGCGCCAGCGGAACAAAGCTTTTATTTTCCAGATTCAGCGCTTCTTCACGACCAAAACGCGCGGCGGCTTCAATGGTTTTCACTGCGGTCATCGGCGCCGGATAATGTTTACCCGCCGTTTGTGCGACCATGCCTTTAGCGATGGTAAAGCTCATCGCCGCTTCAATTTTGCTGAGTTTCAACGGTTCCAGTTTCGGCTGGCGTTTAGCTCTCCAGTCGAGATCGCCGGTAATGGCCTGGCGTAACACCGCTATCGCGCCTTCAATTAGCTTCTCTTGTTTGACCACGCCGTCCACAAGGCCGATTTTCAGCGCGTGCTCAGCACCGACATCTTTACCTGCCGCGATAATCTCCAGCGCGCTGTCCGCGCCCAGCATACGCGGCAGACGAACGGAGCCGCCGAAACCCGGCATGATGCCCAGTTTAGTTTCCGGCAGACCGATACGGAGGTCTGGCGTCGCCAGACGGTAATCGGTCGCCAGCACGCATTCACACCCGCCGCCCAGCGCATAGCCGTTTACGGCGGCAAGGGTCGGTACGGGTAAATCTTCCAGACGGTTAAAGACGCTATTAGCGAAATGCAGCCATTGGCTTAACTGCTCTTCGGGGACGAGGAACAGTGAAAGAAATTCGGTGATGTCCGCGCCGACAATAAAGGCCGCTTTATTAGAGCGCAGCAGCAGCCCTTTTAAATCGTGTTGCTTTTCCAGCACCTCAAGCGCCTGGCCGAGGCTGGCGACGGTTGCGGTGTCGAGTTTATTGACCGAGCCTGGAGCATCGAACACCAGTTCGGCGATGCCATCTTCCAGCCAGTCGAGGTACAGGGTGTCGCCTTTATAAAGCATGTCAGTCTCCTGAATCCACAAGGTGATCTGGTCGTATCAGATGAAGCGAAGTGTGTATTTTGTGTTAATAAAATGCAAATAAATGATTAAAGAAATGCCGATGTGATCACGCTCGGCAGAGATCACGCTCTCGTGGGGCGATGTGCTAAGATGCGGAAACTTGAGGTCAAAAAAACAGAAGGGTAAAAAATGGAATCACTGGCCGCGCTCTATAAAAATCATATTGTTACCTTACAAGAACGGACGCGCGATGTTCTGGCGCGCTTTAAGCTGGATGCGTTACTTATTCATTCCGGCGAGCTTTTCAACGTCTTTCTCGACGATCACCCTTATCCGTTTAAGGTCAATCCGCAGTTTAAAGCGTGGGTGCCGGTAACTCAGGTTCCAAATTGCTGGCTGCTGGTCGATGGCGTCAACAAACCCAAATTGTGGTTTTATCTGCCGGTCGATTACTGGCATAACGTTGAACCGCTGCCAACGTCATTCTGGACAGAAGAAGTCGAGGTCGTCGCCTTACCGAAAGCGGATGGCATCGGCAGCCAACTTCCTGCCGCGCGTGGCAATATCGGCTATATCGGCCCGGTTCCTGAGCGCGCGCTACAATTGGATATCGCCGCCAGCAACATCAACCCGAAAGGTGTTATCGACTATCTGCATTACTACCGCGCCTATAAAACGGATTATGAACTGGCCTGTATGCGCGAAGCGCAGAAAATGGCGGTGAGCGGTCATCGGGCGGCGGAAGAGGCCTTCCGTTCCGGCATGAGCGAGTTTGACATCAACCTGGCGTACCTGACCGCCACGGGACATCGCGATACCGATGTTCCGTACAGCAACATTGTGGCGCTGAACGAACATGCCGCCGTGCTGCATTACACGAAACTGGATCATCAGGCACCGTCTGAAATGCGCAGTTTCCTGCTGGATGCGGGCGCGGAATACAACGGCTACGCGGCGGATCTGACGCGGACCTGGTCGGCGAAAAGCGATAACGACTACGCCCACCTGGTGAAAGATGTTAACGACGAACAGTTGGCGCTGATCGCTACCATGAAGGCGGGCGTTAGCTATGTGGATTATCATATTCAGTTCCATCAGCGCATCGCAAAGCTGCTGCGTAAGCATCAAATCATTACCGACATGAGTGAAGAGGCGATGGTGGAAAATGATCTCACCGGGCCGTTTATGCCGCACGGTATTGGTCATCCGTTGGGTCTGCAGGTACACGATGTGGCCGGGTTTATGCAGGATGATTCCGGTACGCATCTCGCCGCGCCGTCCAAATACCCGTATCTGCGCTGCACGCGTGTGTTACAGCCGCGAATGGTGTTGACCATCGAACCGGGGATTTACTTCATCGAATCGCTGTTAGCGCCGTGGCGCGAAGGGCCATTCAGCAAGCACTTCAACTGGCAGAAAATTGAAGCGCTCAAGCCTTTCGGCGGTATTCGCATTGAAGATAACGTGGTCATCCACGAAAACGGCGTGGAAAACATGACGCGGGATTTAAAACTGGCGTAATGGACAGTTGGTTAATCCCTGCAGCGCCGGTCACCGTTGTTGAAGAGATCAAAAAAAGCCGCTTTATTACGCTATTGGCGCATACCGATGGCGTAGAGGCGGCGAAAGCGTTTGTTGAGTTAGTCAGAGCTGAGCACCCTGATGCGCGCCACCATTGTGCGGCGTGGGTGGCGGGTGCGCCGGACGACTCACAACAACTGGGCTTTTCAGACGACGGCGAGCCGGCGGGAACGGCAGGCAAGCCGATGCTTGCGCAATTGATGGGCAGCGGCGTCGGAGAAATTACTGCCGTCGTCGTGCGCTACTATGGTGGTATTCTGCTGGGTACGGGCGGGCTGGTAAAAGCCTATGGCGGCGGTGTGAATCAGGCATTACGTCAGCTTGCCACACAACGCAAGACGCCATTAACCGAATATACTTTGCAGTGTGAGTACGGTCAGTTGGCCGGAATCGAAGCATTATTAGGACAGTTTGCCGGGAAGATCGTTTCCAGCGATTATCAGGCGTCTGTTCGGCTCAGGGTGGCGCTTCCTTTTGCTCATGTGAATGCATTTTCCACAAAACTGGCGGATTTTAGCCGTGGTTCATTGCAATTGTTAGCGATTGAAGAATAATCCCCACCTCATTTTTAAGAATAAAGGAAGCGGCAGAGATGCATTTTCGCGCCATTACCCGAATCGTTGGACTACTGGTTATCTTATTTTCGGGGACAATGATTCTCCCGGGACTGGTAGCGCTAATATATCGTGATGGCGCAGGAGGAGCGTTCACGCAGACCTTTTTTGTCGCGCTGGCGATCGGTTCCATACTGTGGTGGCCAAATCGTAGGGAAAAGGGCGAGCTGAAATCCCGCGAAGGATTTCTTATCGTGGTGCTGTTCTGGACCGTGCTGGGCAGCGTGGGTGCGCTGCCGTTTATTTTCTCGGAAAGCCCAAACCTCACCATTACCGATGCTTTTTTTGAATCGTTCTCCGGGTTAACCACCACGGGCGCCACTACGCTGGTGGGGCTGGATTCATTACCGCACGCCATTCTCTTTTATCGTCAGATGCTGCAATGGTTTGGCGGTATGGGGATCATTGTGCTGGCGGTGGCGATTCTCCCTGTCCTCGGCGTCGGGGGGATGCAGCTCTATCGGGCAGAAATGCCGGGGCCGCTCAAAGATAACAAAATGCGCCCGCGTATTGCCGAGACGGCGAAAACGCTGTGGCTTATCTATGTCTTGCTAACGGTAGCCTGCGCGCTGGCGCTATGGTTTGCAGGGATGCCCGCGTTTGACGCTATCGGACACAGCTTCTCCACTATCGCTATCGGCGGCTTCTCAACGCATGACGCCAGCGTAGGCTATTTTGATAGTCCCACTATTAATACCATCATCGCTATTTTCCTGCTGATCTCCGGTTGTAACTATGGCCTGCATTTCTCTTTATTAAGCGGGCGTAGCCTGAAGGTATACTGGCGCGATCCGGAATTCCGCATGTTCATCGGCGTACAGTTGACGCTGGTGGTGATCTGCACGCTGGTACTGTGGTTCCATAATATCTACGACTCGGCGCTGACAACGCTAAATCAGGCGTTCTTCCAGGTTGTGTCGATGGCGACAACGGCAGGGTTTACCACGGACAGCATTGCGCGCTGGCCGCTGTTTTTGCCCGTCTTGCTGCTATGTTCCGCGTTTATTGGCGGTTGCGCCGGGTCAACGGGCGGGGGGTTAAAGGTCATCCGTATTCTGTTGTTATTTAAACAGGGGAACCGCGAACTCAAACGTCTGGTGCATCCGAATGCCGTTTACAGTATTAAGCTGGGGAACCGGGCGCTGCCAGAGCGTATTCTGGAAGCCGTCTGGGGATTCTTTTCTGCCTACGCGCTGGTATTTATCGTCAGTATGCTGGCCATTATCGCTACAGGCGTAGATGATTTCTCGGCTTTCGCCTCGGTAGTGGCTACGCTTAATAACCTGGGACCGGGGCTGGGGGTGGTTGCTGATAACTTCGCCAGTATGAATCCGGTTGCGAAATGGATACTCATCGCCAACATGCTATTTGGTCGTCTGGAAGTATTCACTTTGCTGGTACTTTTTACCCCGACTTTCTGGCGTGAATAATGGAGTAACACGTGAAAACATTGATTCTTTTCTCTACCCGGGACGGACAAACGCGCGAAATTGCCTCTTATCTGGCTTCTGAACTCAAAGAGATGGGGATCTGGGCCGATGTCGTTAATCTGCATCGCGCAGAAGAGCCTGACTGGGATAGCTATGATCGCGTAGTGATTGGCGCGTCTATTCGTTATGGTCATTACCACAGCGCCTTTCAGGAGTTTGTTAAGAAATATGCCACGCGGTTGAACGGAATGCCGAGCGCCTTTTATTCCGTTAACCTGGTGGCGCGTAAAGCTGAAAAACGGACGCCGCAGACTAACAGCTACGCGCGTAAGTTTTTAATGAGTTCTCCGTGGCGACCTGACTACTGTGCCGTCATTGCAGGCGCGCTTCGCTATCCCCGCTATCGCTGGTATGACCGTCTGATGATCAAGCTTATTATGAAGATGTCGGGCGGCGAAACGGATACCAGTAAAGAAGTGGTGTACACCGACTGGGAGCAAGTTGCGCACTTTGCCCGTGAAATAGCCCATTTAACCAACAAATCGTCGGCAAAATAAACGCAAAGAATAAAAAGTGCGCACTCAGAAAATTATTTTAAATTTCCTCTTGTCAGGCAGAAATAACTCCCTATAATGCGCCACCACTGACACGGAACAACGGCACACAGGCCGCCGGGTCAGCGGGGTTCAGACCAGAAT
>NZ_JBCLYA010000029.1:0-4583 GCF_039650795.1 Salmonella sp. K21076 | reverse complement strand
CCCATCCTGACGGATGGGCTTTTTTGCATGTGTGGTAACTGTAAAAATGTAGGCCTGATAAGCGCAGCGCCATCAGGCAACCTGCACCGCCGGATGGCGGCTCCGCCTTATCCGGCCTACGGCAAGTTCGGCACAATGCCTGTGTACACCGCCTTATTCCGTCGACATAACCGCAAGCCTTCCCAACCCAGATACGGTAAACTATTGCCGATTGAGTATCAGGAAAGCAGCCATGACCCATTCCCTAAAACCCTGGAATACCTTCGGCATTGATCATTGTGCAAAGCACATCGTATGCGCTGAAAACGAACAACAACTACTGAGCGCCTGGCAGCAAGCAACTCGTGAGGGACTGCCGGTTATGATCCTGGGTGAAGGAAGCAACGTCCTGTTTCTGGAAAATTACGCCGGCACCGTGATCCTTAACCGCCTGAAAGGCATTGAGGTGAATGAAACCGCGGACGCCTGGCACCTACACGTCGGCGCAGGCGAAAACTGGCATCAGCTGGTTCGCTATGCGCTGGACAACAACATGCCCGGCCTGGAGAATCTGGCGCTCATCCCTGGCTGCGTTGGTTCCTCGCCTATACAGAATATTGGCGCGTATGGCGTAGAACTACATCGCGTCTGCGACTACGTTGACTGCGTTGAACTGGAAACGGGAAAACGTCTGCGTTTGTCCGCGGCGGAATGCCGTTTCGGCTATCGTGACAGTATCTTCAAAAATGAATATCAGGATCGCGTTGCGATCGTCGCGGTGGGTCTGCGTTTGTCAAAGCAATGGCAGCCGGTGTTGACCTATGGCGATCTTACTCGTCTGGACCCGAAAACGGTCACCGCGCAACAGGTGTTTGATGCTGTATGCCATATGCGCACCACAAAATTGCCGGATCCTAAAGTGAATGGCAATGCGGGCAGCTTTTTTAAAAATCCCGTTGTCGCAGCCGATATCGCTATGGAACTGTTAGAACGATTTCCCAACGCGCCGCATTACCCTCAGGCAGACGGCTCAGTGAAGCTGGCGGCAGGCTGGCTGATAGATCAATGTCAGTTGAAAGGCGTCACCATTGGCGGCGCTGCGGTGCATCGCCAACAGGCGCTGGTATTGATTAATGCGAATGATGCGACAAGTAAAGATGTGGTGGCGCTGGCGCATCATGTCCGGCAAAAAGTGGGTGAAAAATTTAATGTCTGGCTGGAGCCTGAGGTTCGCTTTATTGGTCAGTTCGGAGAGGTGAACGCTGTGGAGAGCATTGCATGAAAGATACTACCGTTCCCCTGACGCTGATCTCACTACTTGCCGACGGAGAGTTTCACTCAGGCGAGCAGTTGGGTGAACGGCTGGGAATGAGCCGTGCGGCTATTAATAAACATATCCAGACATTACGCGACTGGGGAGTAGATGTATTTACCGTTCCCGGGAAAGGATATAGCTTACCGGAACCCATCCAGTTACTGGATGCTGACCGTATACATAGCCAACTGGATAGCGGAAACGTGGCGGTATTGCCCGTTATCGATTCAACCAATCAGTATTTACTTGATCGAATTGGCGAGCTGCGTTCAGGCGATGCCTGTGTAGCAGAATACCAACAGGCGGGGCGTGGTCGTCGCGGGCGTAAATGGTTCTCACCGTTTGGTGCGAATCTATATCTTTCAATGTACTGGCGTCTGGAGCAGGGGCCTGCGGCGGCAATAGGCTTGAGTCTGGTCATTGGAATTGTGATGGCGGAAGTGCTGCGTGAACTGGGCGCAGATAAAGTTCGTGTGAAGTGGCCTAACGACCTTTACCTACTGGATCGCAAACTGGCGGGTATTCTGGTCGAGTTAACCGGTAAAACGGGCGATGCCGCACAAATAGTGATTGGCGCTGGTATTAACATGGCAATGCGTCGTGTAGAAGAGGACGTGATAAATCAGGGATGGATCACACTACAAGAGGCCGGAATTACGCTCGACCGCAATATGCTGGCCGCAAAGCTGATTTATAAGCTACGTGCTGCGCTTGAGCTTTTTGAGCAAGAAGGTCTTTCTCCTTATCTTTCGCGCTGGAAAAAACTGGATAATTTTATTGATCGTCCGGTAAAACTAATTATTGGCGACAAAGAAATATTTGGTATTTCCCGCGGCATTGATACTCAGGGCGCATTATTGCTTGAACAGGATGGCGTGATTAAACCCTGGATGGGCGGAGAAATATCGCTGCGAAGCGCCGAATAGTAAAAAAGGGGAGTCGGTACTCCCCTTTTTTCTGTTATTTCCGCAATCTTACCTGTTCCACCGCATGGTTAGCGCTCTTGGTCATAATAAGGCTGGCACGTTCTCGCGTAGGTAAGATATTTTGTTTTAAATTCAACCAGTTAATTTCTTTCCAAAGCGAAGCTGCTGTATTAACAGCTTCTTCTTTAGATAATTTCGCATAATTGTGGAAATAAGAGTCAGGATCGGTAAACGCCCCTTCGCGGAATTTCAGGAAGCGATTGATATACCACGTCTGAAGAAGTTCTTCTGGCGCATCAACGTAAATAGAGAAATCAACGAAATCAGAGACAAATACATGGTGCGGATCGTGAGGATAATCCATACCGCTTTGTAAAACATTCAAACCTTCAAGAATCAATATATCAGGCTGAGCGACGGTTTTATCCCCTTCAGGAATAACATCGTAAATCAAATGAGAATAGACTGGCGCCGTCACGTTCGGTACGCCCGACTTGAGGTCAGAAACGAATTTCACCAGTCGGTGCATATCATACGATTCGGGGAACCCCTTTTTCTTCATTAACCCGCGTTCTTTCAACACCTGGTTTGGGTGGAGGAAGCCGTCTGTGGTAATCAATTCAACACGGCGGTGTTCCGGCCAGCGACTCAGCAACGCTTGCAGAACGCGTGCTGTCGTGCTTTTACCCACTGCGACGCTGCCCGCGATACTGATGATGTAAGGGATTCGCTGGCCGTTAGTGCCCAGAAACTGTTCCAGGACAGCCTGACGACGCAGATTTGAACTGATATAGAAATTTAGCAAACGGGAGAGAGGTAAATATATTTCTGCAACTTCTTCCAGCGATAAATCTTCATTAATGCCTTTTAACTGCGCGATCTCATCCTCGGTCAGGGTCATCGGCACAGAATCGCGAAGCGCAGCCCACTGGCTGCGATCAAACTGTAGGTAAGGCGTCATTAACGATTGCTCTTTTATACTCATAAGCATGTTTCTGGCTGCTATTGCTACATCAGTTCAGCGATGAACGAGGGCCATCCCTGACATGCAACGGCACGTCACATTTAAGTTAATTTGGACAATGGGCAGGAGGGTAACACCAGATGGGGAGGAATAATAAGAAAAAATCTCGCTGTGAAAGCTATCCCTGAGAAGCAATGTGACGAATATACCAGATACAGAAGATTGCTTTCTATCGACGGAGCGTTGAAATGCCGCGTCGTATCCTGGTCAGACGGTTGGTAAAATGCCGAAAATTTATGCTCTCTTGTTTGAAATTAGAGCATTTTTGTCTCTTATAGCGCAAAATGTGAGCGATAGAACATTTTATGCAATTTTTTAGTTGCATGAGCACGCAGGTCTCCATAGAATGCGCGCTACTTGATGCCGACTTAGCTCAGTAGGTAGAGCAACTGACTTGTAATCAGTAGGTCACCAGTTCGATTCCGGTAGTCGGCACCATCAAGTCCGGTGGGGTTCCCGAGCGGCCAAAGGGAGCAGACTGTAAATCTGCCGTCACAGACTTCGAAGGTTCGAATCCTTCCCCCACCACCATTTTCGGCCGCGCGATGGCGCAGCCCGAGACGATAAGTTCGCTTACCGGCTCGAATAAAGAGAGTTTCTCTCGATATTCAGTGCAGAATGAAAATCAGGTAGCCGAGTTCCAGGATGCGGGCATCGTATAATGGCTATTACCTCAGCCTTCCAAGCTGATGATGCGGGTTCGATTCCCGCTGCCCGCTCCAAGATGTGCTGATATAGCTCAGTTGGTAGAGCGCACCCTTGGTAAGGGTGAGGTCGGCAGTTCGAATCTGCCTATCAGCACCACTTCTTTTCTCCTTCCTGTTTTTCTCTTCTGTTTATTAGCATTCAACAAGTCGGGCGTGTTGCCTGGTTGATGTGGTGATATCACCGATTTATCCGTGTCTTAGAGGGACAATCGATGTCTAAAGAAAAGTTTGAACGTACAAAACCGCACGTTAACGTCGGTACTATCGGCCACGTTGACCATGGTAAAACAACGCTGACCGCTGCCATTACTACCGTACTGGCTAAAACCTACGGCGGTGCCGCCCGCGCATTCGACCAGATCGATAACGCGCCGGAAGAAAAAGCGCGTGGTATCACCATCAACACTTCTCACGTTGAATACGATACCCCGACCCGCCACTACGCACACGTAGACTGCCCGGGGCACGCCGACTATGTTAAAAACATGATCACCGGTGCTGCTCAGATGGACGGCGCGATCCTGGTTGTTGCTGCGACTGACGGCCCGATGCCGCAGACCCGTGAGCACATCCTGCTGGGTCGTCAGGTAGGCGTTCCGTACATCATCGTGTTCCTGAACAAATGCGACATG
>NZ_JBCLYA010000028.1:0-2738 GCF_039650795.1 Salmonella sp. K21076 | reverse complement strand
GAACTTTTGCAGTTGCCAGACCGCAAGATGTTTTAACAAATCAAAAGGGGTTTTAATAACTGGCTTAAAGCTGAAAGCTTTCCGGAACCCCCAGCCTAGCTGGGGGTTTTCCATAGACAACAAAGGGGTTACCTTTCGGTAACCCCTTGTTTAATCTGGCGGAAGCGCAGAGATTCGAACTCTGGAACCCTTTCGGGTCGCCGGTTTTCAAGACCGGTGCCTTCAACCGCTCGGCCACACTTCCAGAATGAGGCGCACTATAAACATCCCGGTGCGTCATGTAAAGACCGAATGTGTTCGTTTGCGTGAAAAACAGGCAAATTTTCGTTAATTGCCTGAAATAGCGGCACATTGACCATTTCTTCAACACAAAAACGGGCTGAATACGTGTTGATCGTCCCCACTGTTTTACCTCTGTGATTATCAATTTTTTATCGGTAACGCGTGGTTGGCGCTGCCGCCTGTTTTATGGCGTAGCGCCAGGCATGAGCAGACCGTTTTAACGACGGTAATCACCTGAAATCTCTTAAGGAAACTAAACGTAAACGAATGCGTAAAGATGGGTAAAACCACTGGGTGACAGTGACTGTTTTTATTATTCTCCTTTATTAATTACATCTGTCATAAGAGAGTGACTAATGGATCGTATCATTACATCATCGCGTGATCGTAGCTCGCTACTGAGTACGCACAAAGTACTGCGCAACACCTATTTTCTGTTGAGCCTGACGCTGGCTTTCTCCGCAATTACCGCGACAGCCAGTACGGTACTGATGCTGCCCTCCCCCGGCCTGATTCTGACGCTGGTCGGTATGTATGGGCTGATGTTCCTGACCTATAAAACCGCCAATAAGCCGGTCGGTATCCTGTCTGCTTTTGCGTTTACCGGCTTCCTCGGCTATATCCTGGGCCCGATTCTTAACGCCTATCTGTCAGCAGGCATGGGCGATGTGATTGGCCTGGCGCTGGGTGGTACCGCGTTAGTATTTTTCTGCTGCTCCGCTTACGTTCTGACCACCCGTAAGGATATGTCTTTCCTGGGCGGTATGCTAATGGCCGGGATCGTCGTCGTGCTGATTGGTATGGTGGCGAATATTTTCCTGCAACTGCCTGCATTGCACCTGGCGATTAGCGCGGTGTTTATCCTGATTTCCTCGGGCGCTATCCTGTATGAAACCAGTAACATCATTCACGGCGGTGAAACCAACTATATTCGTGCGACCGTCAGTCTGTACGTTTCGCTGTACAACATCTTTGTCAGCCTGCTCAGCATTCTGGGCTTCGCCAGCCGCGACTAATCGACATTCCCCTCTTCCAGCCCTGCTTATGCAGGGCTTTATTTTTTGCTACACTGCCGTCCGTGTTGATTACGCAGTGAAACGTTATGTTGATCTTTGAAGGTAAAGAAATCAGTACTGATAGCGAAGGCTATCTGAAAGAGACGACGCAGTGGAGTGAAGCGCTGGCAGTCGCTATCGCCGCCAATGAAGGCATTGAGCTCTCTGCGGAACACTGGGAAGTCGTGCGCTTCGTGCGCGAATTTTACCTGGAGTTTAATACCTCTCCCGCCATCCGAATGCTGGTAAAAGCGATGGCGAATAAGTTCGGCGAAGAAAAAGGCAACAGCCGCTATCTGTATCGTCTGTTCCCGAAAGGCCCGGCAAAGCAAGCGACCAAAATCGCCGGTCTGCCCAAGCCGGTAAAATGTATTTAATACCGAATACTAAATCCTGTTAGCGTCTCGCGAGGGCTGTGCGGTTCAGTGAGGATTTTGTCCACACGAGCAGAGCGCGGTCCGCCTTCTTTCAGCCACTTGATGAGCTTTTCTACCTGCGCCGCGTCGCCACAGGCCACCACTTCTACGCTTCCGTCATCCATATTCTTCGCATAGCCGGTTAACCCCAGCCGCTGCGCCTCATGCTGCGTGGTATAGCGAAACCCGACGCCCTGAACGCGACCATAAACCCAGGCGATAATGCAGACGTTCGACATGATGGTTCTCCTTTCATAATCAACGGTGAAGACGCATACAGGACATACTTAACGTACCTGACTGGGCAGACACCCATAATGTTGGCGGAATCTGGCCGTAAATCGCGACCCCGACAGGTAGCCGCACCGTAGCGCTATTTCGCCGATCGGCAGCGTCGTCGATTGCAGTTGAGAAAGCGCGCAGGACATGCGTACCTCTTCAATAATTTGCCGATAACTCTGCGATTCGCGCTGCAAACGCCGACGCAGCGTCGATGTTCCCATAGCAAGGCGGCGGGCTATCTCCTGGGCTGTCCATAGCTTAGCAGGTGAGAGCATAATCAGTTGCCGCACCTGCTCCGTGAGGGTGTAACGCCGTTCAATAAGCAGCGGTCCCGCCGCGCCATCATGTAAAAGCGCTAACAGTAACCCCATCGCCTGATGTTCCTGTAGCCCAACGGGCAACCCCTGGCGCACAGCATCCAACACGTTCTCCCACATAAATGTCAGGCTACGGCTCATCGGCGTACACAGCGATGTCAGGTTTGCCGGTGGATAATCCTGAACATACATCGTTTTAAAGCGAGCAATAATCTCCGGTGAAAGTAACAACAGGTCGGAGCGAAAACCGTTCTGCGCAGGCTGATTAATAAATATCCTCCGGCATAGCCGGAGGTTTTTCTGATGCGCCTGTAAGGCTCTCTTACCAGCCGCGCCCTAACAGGCGCATACGATCTGACATTTGCATCAAACTTCGTTACTTACGG
>NZ_JBCLYA010000027.1:0-30956 GCF_039650795.1 Salmonella sp. K21076 | reverse complement strand
TTTTGCAGTTGCCAGACCGCAAGATGTTTTAACAAATCAAAAGGGGTTTTAATAACTGGCTTAAAGCTGAAAGCTTTCCGGAACCCCCAGCCTAGCTGGGGGTTTTCCATAGACAATAATAAAGGCTACCTGTCGTAGCCTTTATTATCTCTGAAAGTTCTGCGTTTAGCTTTTGATTTTTCTGTAGATTAACAGCACAACAATCGCGCCGATCACCGCGACTGCAAAGCTGCCGAAGTTGAAACCATCCACTTTGCCAAAGCCAAAGAACGTACTGATCCATCCTCCGACTACCGCACCGACGATCCCCAGAATGATCGTCATAAAGAATCCGCCGCCATCTTTACCTGGCATGATCCACTTAGCCAAAATACCCGCAATAAGTCCAAAAATAATCCATGAAAGAATACCCATTTTTTCCTCACTTATGTCTTAACGTTAGCGGTTTATTTGCCGTTAAAAAGAATAGCACATCGTCAGGAAAGTGAAGTTTGTGATATCCATCACCTTTTAGCGTCGTGGATAAAAGCGCATAAATATCAGGGTTGCAATCATTAATGATAACGATTATCTTTATCAATACCGAGTGGTTGAGTTTATAACCCACCTGTTCGGTACGACATTGCTCACATTGCTTCCAGTATTATTTGCCCGCCTCACCGAGTGCGGGCTTTTTTTGCTAACTGCTATCTATCCCATATCGAATTCATGGTCTTTTTCAGCCGCGCTATTTTGCGTGATACGGGGTCAGCTCCAGCGCAGTACATTCATCCTGCTTGTCCTGCTGCATAAACCCCACGGTCACCATAAACAAACCGATCATAAATGGCACTTCATAAAGCTCTTCAATCAAATCTGTGTAACGAGCGTTATGCAGGAATATCGGCGACAACCACCGATGATGCTCGACAGTGTCGGAAATCAGATATGAACATGCCGTCACGGTAAACAGCCACAATGGCAGAGGAACGTCCCGCAGACGACGAACAATCTCCTTACGTAGCCCGGCAAAAAACAGGACTGGCAATACCAACGCAGCAATTAATAGCACTGAAATCGTTCTGAACAGCATACGCGGCTCGTCAGGGAAATAGTCACGCCCCCAACTGGTGCTTCTACCCAACAGCACCACCCACCAGACAACAGCCCATAGCCAAAACTGCTTTGCCCCTTCGGGACGGGAAAGTGGCCGTATATACCAGGCGGTAAATAGCGCCCCAAACAGTAACCATAACGCTTGTCCGTTTTCAATCCATCGGACCACCACGCCGTTAAGCAAAGGCAATTGCCAGTCCGCCGTAAACGGGATGACCACAGCGGCAAGCGCAAGAGTAAGTGCTGACGAAGTTAATCGGGTATCGAGTTTCATGATCATAAGACTCTTCTGGTTTTTAATACCCAATCATAAGTTTTATGAATACGCTCTCATTAGCAAACAATGCGATATTCTTAATGTTTTCTTAATGTTTCTTTTCAACCCATGTCTGATGTAAATAAACAGCGCTTTTCAATACGCAAAAACCGCATCACGCTGGCGACGCGCGATGCGGCTTCTCATTTAAAGAATCATTTTATATCAAATAGATACTACAGCATCTTTACCAACCGCAAACGTCGTGTTCGTTTTCGGTATCGTAGGAACGCACGGTATTGACCAAATCCTTCACAACTTCTGCTGTAACTTCAGGTACCAGCAACGTCATCGGTGCTTCCGTTTCATAGTCCACAGAGACGCCGTTGCTATTATTCGTGACCGTGACGGTATAAGTAGCTTTTCCCATTATTATTCTCTCCCGGCATGAATGACTTTTCGTGAGGTCGCCCCTTCCATCAGTACTTCCGGCGCGACAAAAAAGTCGATGTTAAAATAGGTATCATCCGTCATGACCTCAATATTGTGCCACTTTTCCGGAGGAAACACGCCAAACTCGCCGGCATTGATCACCATGATCTCTTCCGGCTCAGAGCAATGTTCATCAGCGTATCCGAGATATTTGACCGCCCCCTGCATCACCGAGAGGCGAGGATAAACGCCGGGTCGCGTTCCCTTATCAAGGTGGCGTTCGAAAATTCCGGCAGGCGCCGTCTCTTTGTTCCAGAAGGGCGTGGAACGTGTATGGATATGATTTTGTGGAATTTGCCGCATTTGCTTCCCTCTTCCCGCAGGTTACTCAGCGATAATCTCATCGCTGTCGTAAAAAGGTTACGCTCCAAAAACAGCATTTTAAATACCATTTATTGGTTACTATTTTGCTGTTTTCCACGCAATAAAACCGAAAGGAGAGCAATGACCCGCCGTTCACGACGGGTCCAGGGGGTTAAGACTGGAGCGTTGCCAGCCGGGCGGCAAATCCGACGAAAAGAAGGCCAATCAACGAATTGCCCACTTTTGCCAGTTTCTTTTTGGTACCAATATAGTGGGTTACAAAAGCGCCAGAAAGAATTAAAAAGCTCAGATAGCAAAAACTGACGATTTCAAGGGTGGTGGCCAAAATAAAAAATGACACCCCAGTATGCGGCGCAGTAACATCAATAAATTGCACAAAAAAGGAAACATAAAAAAGTATGGCTTTAGGATTCGTCAGGCTAAGAATTAAAGCACGCTTAAAAATAGCGCCAAAAGGAACTACCGTTTCCGTCGCCGCACGCCCTTTTGAGGTCAGAGTGGCGTAAAGGATTTTTGCGCCAAGGTAGAGCAGATAAAACGCGCCGAGATAGCGAACAATGTTAAACAGAACCGGCGTTGTTTTGATCAGCGTCGCCACGCCCGCATACGCCAGAAACATTAATATCGCATCACCGATAAACACGCCACATGCGGCAAGATATCCTCCTTTAACCCCGCGTCCCACGCTATTTTTAAGCACAAAAAGCGTATTCGGCCCTGGTACCAGAACGATAAAAATCGCCCCGACCAGGTACGTCCAATAATTCAGAACACCATACTCCGCGAACACATTAACCTCTTCCTGAAAACATTTACGCTTAGCTGCGAAACAGTATGCTAACGAATGCATCGGAAGATGGGAAGCGAAACCACGTCTCTCCAGCCGCTATTCCGCCACGCTTATATCCCCATCACCCAAAAACGTTCTTTTATCGCGCCCCCGCAGGCAATCACCAGGTATTGGCCCACGTTTCCTCATGGGGGATTAACGCGCGTGTCGCACCAAAGATAGGGCTGCCAACACATCACTGATATCGCTCTCATTCAGATTCGGCGCATTAAAGTGCGTTCTCAGCCACACCATATCCTCATGGCTGAAAGCGCCGACCATCAGGCGCTGGCTGATAATGATCAACATTTGATTATCAAGTTGTCGAATACGTTGCCGGGTGACCGACAAGGTTTGTATCGGAAAGGAGGGTTCTGAGCCGGTTCGCCACTGCGCTAAATAGCGGTACTGTATCGCTTTACTGGCATCCATTAGCGAACGAATAAAAGGGGTTATCGAATGCGGGTCCAGACCGTTATTTTTCGCTTCTTCTTCAGCCTCGGCAAAAACATTTTGTTCACGTGTGAAATCCTCTATCGGCAGATGGTGCTTCATTTTATAAGCAGCCACATCTTTCATTAATAACATGCGTTCATTGAGCGCGGTTAAGAGCGCGCCAAGCGATACCGACGTTACCGAATCGGCAAAAGTGGTGCTGCACATCAATAAAGAACAAAGAAAAATGGCGATATGACGAATCATTAATCAACCTCCTTTTACGGAGGTCTGACAGTAATTTACCTTTATTAAGATAACATTAAGTAATTATTACAGATGGGTATTAATGCTTATTCGTTTAAACTGGAGTGAGAAAAAAGAACAGGCCGTTGATTCTGCGGAATCTTCACCTTCATTTAAAGTGTATAAAATATACAACAAATCACACAAATGTGATGCACATCACGTTTTTATGATTTTTTATTACAGTTTTATGATATAGGTCTAACTTTAATAGGTCACTAATTTCTCTCCCCCGCTCAGGGAGATCGGCTTCAATTTACATCGAATATGGTGAAATATGACTACCATTACACTAGTCAACGAACAAAATAGTACTGGCAATCCTTTTTCTGCACATATGTTATGTGAACAGCGAGCTATTCAGGAAATTACTTACGAACTATTGCAATCGCAGCAGCATGTCTCAAATAAGGATATCATCGCCAAACTTATTGAAAAACTGGAAACAGAAAAAGACGTAGTGCAGCTTGATATTTACCGCAATGCCTTAGAAGCCGTTTTTTTTCAGACACCTGACGACATCTAATATATACCCAAAATAATTCGTGTTGCTAAAAGGCGGCAAGGGAGTGAGTCCCCAGGAGCATAGATAACTATGTGACTGGGGTGAACGACAAATCTGCCGGGAGCAGATTTGAACGTCGCTTGCGACGGCCCGTCAGGGCGAGGCCTATGGATGGGCCGAGTAATCCGTAGCCAACACATAAGCAACTTGAAGTATGAAGGGTATAAACAAGGGAGGGGGTTACTCCTCCCCTGTTCGTTAATAATGCAGATGCCTCAACGTGCGGTGCCTGATTTTTCGTAGCCGTTTGCATGGATTTGCGGTGCAACATGCTGCATGCTTTCGGGCATCTCATGCTGCCGGTATACGGCTGGCAGTAATGTTAAGCCTGAGCCATTTTTCACATGAAGACTAAATTTACCCGATTCTTTTAAAGCCTGAATAAGATTTTCCTGGGCGGGAGTTAATGTCTCATCATGCCACAAAACAATATGCTCGAAAGACGTTGATAAAAGATCGGGCATCGGCGCCTGCCAGGGGATGACTTCAACTCGCATACCTTCACTACAATATTTAATCGTTTCCAGCCATAGCTCAATGGGGTCGTTCAGCGAAAACGCAGCAATAAGCATTGTGCCTGCTGGCGCCTTTCGTACGCTACTTAGCTGGAACGTGGCGTATTCAATAATCGCAGTATCCAGTAATGCCTTTTCAAATCGGCGTGCATCATCATCGCCTGCGGACAACCACAGCCATAAAGGACGCAGTATTGACTCAATTACGATACACGGCGGAATTTCCCGACCATAACGCCAGAGTAATTTTCGCAATTTGGCGGGTTCGAATTTTCTACACTGCGCTAAAATCTCTTCCTGGTAGAATAACCATCCCGAGCGGCAATGCGTTTCTTCACCATAGAGGGCAGGTTTAATCTCTTTTAATGAGAAGCCTTTGCTTAACGCGTCGATAATATGCTGTATTCTGATAGCATCTTCTATGCAATAAAAACGATTGCCAGCTTCATCTTTGGTAGGTTGAAGCAGGCCATAGCGTTCCCAGGACCTGATATTTGCTGTTGTGACACCACACTGCGCCGCCATTGCGCTAATACTAAAAGTAGCCATGCCTGTCTGGCCTCATGATGATGTAAGAAAGCATAGTGAACCTAAACGCCATCAGAAGCAAATCATTATTAAGCAATGACCTTGCTATTTACACGGAAAATTACATTATCGACATTATTTATTGTAAGCCAGTGCGTAAAGGCTTTAGAGACGGACAGTATTTGATAATCCAGAACTGTTCTACAACCTAATTTAGTCAGGACATGGTAGCGTACTGAGTAAATAGTTTTTAAATGTACATTCAGCTCACAGCTTATTTGTCGGATATCCATTCCTTTAACAAGCATCGCCAAAACATTTCTTTCATTCGCCGTTAATCTGACTTTCTCTGATCTGGGAAAAAATTGACCAGCAGCGGCCAAAATCAGTAATTCGCGCCACTCAGCAATAGAGGCATCGACCTTTATTCGATATATAGCATGATGTTCATCAATAAAGTTATATTCATTATGGGTAACAATCCCAATGAGTACCGTTTTAAATGTGGAAGTAATATACTGCTGTACGGTGTAGTAATCGTCGATATCAAAAACAATATAATTTACGTTGCCAGCTATTATTGCGACGTCCTTAAATAAGGACTCCAGACCATAATTAAGAAACAGGTTTTCGCTCAATAGTCTTGTATCTGTCTTTAAAACAGATGATGCGGAACCAGTCATATCCACCTCAACAAAACGAGAGCCATGTGGGAATATCCATTCGATGGCCCGCATAAGATCATCTGCTTACTTCAGCGATGAGAACCTATTAAGTAGTAGTTGAGGAACGCCGTTTGCGCAACCTGACAGACGTCCTGGGGCATCTTATGTGAACTGCGTGGGGATGTACGCTTTCGCAAAATCCACAAAGCGTACGACCGCAGGCAGCAAAATATGCCAGTCCTGTTGCTCCAGACCTAAATATTCACGCTGCGCCGCACGCAACGTAGCAGCATACTCTTCTGGCAACTGAGGTAACAGCCAGTCAGCCGCCGCATCCTTAGAGGTAAATCTCCCGGTAGAAAGGGTGTACCAGATACGCGCCAGGGTTAAAACGATATGATACTCATCTCCCTGCACATCTGCCGTGGATTGCCAAAGGTCGAGGGGATAACGCAAGGCCTTCAGCAACTGCGCCGCAGGGGCTGGCGTGAACAGCCGTTCCGCGCGTTCTCCCTTTAGCGGTATACTGGTTTCCAGAATTTGGGTTATCAGTAACACCATGTCCCAGTCCTGCTGCGCTGGTTCATAAATCCCCTGATAAATGTCCTCTCTTAGCCACTCGCCAAATTGCATTTCCCGGGAAGGTGGAAAACACCAGGGAACCAGCTGCGAATAAAGCACGACAGTGACCTCCAGAGCGCGTTTTTCTGCTGACGCCCCCGGCGGCGATGAAAGCGCCAGCAATTCCTGCATCAGCGTTGCGCGTTGGGTCTCCGTCAGCGGCTGGCATATTGTCACCAGCAGATCAATGTCGCTGTTTGGCTTCAGATCGCCCGCGACAGCGGAACCATATAAATGAATAGCACGCAACGTATCGCCTGTGACACGAGTAATCAGGCGACACGCCGCTTCCGTTTGGCATTGAATCGAGGGCGGTATGGACAGCGTCATCGTTGCTCCGGGGGCGCAGGTATTTTTTATATTGATTGCCAGAAATATGGCATAACGGCAGAAAAAAAGCTCGCTATTCATAGCGAGCTTTTAACATTGCAATCAGACTTAATGATGTAGCATTTCGTCAACGACCTCATTCGCCTTTAACTGATAAGGATAATAGGTAGGCCAGTTTTCCATCTCTTGCAACAATGCCTGTTGCGAGGTATTTCCCATAAAGATATGGAAGTGCGCCGATTTGCGCGGGGCAATGATATGATCGCTAAACTGAACATATTTAGGCGCTTTGCTATTCGCATCTTTACATTCGAACAGGTAGCGCACCCCTTTTTTACCCGATGCGTAAGTCAGAATTTTATAGCCGGCATAATTGTATTTACAGGATGCAACGTTATTGTCGCGATGGAATTCTATAACGCCATTTTCAATACCGATAGTCTCAACATTCGTCGCGTATCCTTTGCGATAATACGCTTTAATATCCTCAAACGTTTTCTCCGGGTCTTTCTTCGCCTTTTGTCTGAAGACAGGGTCCAGCTCGCCGCTGACCAGATAAGGATAGACGGATTGCCACATACCATCCCAGTCGGTGAGCGCGCGATCGCGTACATTAGCGTCATCAAACACACCCGCTGCCGCTTTTTGCTCAACCTCCGTCATCGGCGCGCCATGAGCATGATGACCATGCGCGAAGGCAGGACTATTGACCAACAGCATTCCCAGAAGCATTGTCAGTTTTTTTAAATGAATCACCAAAACGTTACCCTCATCTTTCTTAGAAAGATGATTGTTATATTATAACATTGCATTTATTTCAACAGAAACTCAGCGGCCACCGCGCAGGTGGCCTTTTTTGATATCAACTGGTCCGCCATCGAGGAATTGAACCCCGAACCTTAGAGGTAGAAGCTCTATGCTCTATCCGGTTGAGCTAATGGCGGAAGAAAAATTACGCGGCCATTTTAAGGCAGGCGTCTGCGCATTGGCTGCATGCCCGCGCGCAATTCTGGCAATGGTCGTGATCGTGCCTTGCACACTCTTCGGCGCAGGCTTTGCAGATATCCGCGCACAGGCGGCATAATTTTTGTGAGTACTCGCTTTCCAATGCCATAAATTGCGCCGCCAGGCGACAAATGGCCGCACATTGCATATCTAACTCGATGCAATGCTTCATCATTTCGACGTTATCTTCACGCAGACAAGAAGAGGCGCAGATATCACACGCCGCCGCGCATTCATAACACTGCTCAATACACTCTCGATGTTCTTGTTGCATAAATGACTCCTTATTTTATTAAGAGGAGTAGATAAGTCTGCACAGAAACGCCGGGATAGCCAAACGGCTACCCCTCTTTTTCATGCTTTTTGAACAAAAGTGCTGAATAAAACAGCAATAGTAAAGCCGGAAATCGGCCTCCGTGATGTGACGTCTATACTGTAATGTTCATCTGCTTTTCATCGGAGGTAAAATGGAGTATTTAGCACGACTAAATATCGTTGCGATGCTGATGTCAACGACGTTCTGGATCAATCTGGCGGTCGTTTTTTTCGTCACCCTCATTACTTACTGGCTCATCAACTGGCTACTTAATGTGGTCTATAAAGCGCTACAACGCCCGGATAAAAAGGATGATGCTCATGGGCGGCTGCGGCCTATTGTTTTCGAGATGCTGAAAAAGACCAGTAAGATGCTCATCTTTTTTGCCGCATTTCTCTTTAGCCTGCGCTTTGTCGCCCTGCCCGACCGGTTATTCTCTACCCTCTCTCACGCCTGGTTTTTAGTGGTTGCGATTCAAATGGCGATTTGGCTTGATCAGGGCGTACAGTCATGGATGCGTCATTTACTGTATGCCCCAGGCTCCAATAAAAACCCGGTGACGTTAGTCATTCTTGGTATGATTTTGCGCGTGCTCGTCTGGTCTATGATGTTGCTCTCCATCCTGGCGAACGTCGGCGTGGATATTACCGCACTGGTAGCCAGCCTCGGCGTGGGCGGTATTGCTATTGCCCTGGCGGTACAAACCGTTCTGAGCGATGTCTTCGCTTCGCTGTCGATTGGTTTCGATAAGCCCTTCGAGATCGGCGATTTCGTCGTCTTTAATGATGTAGCCGGTACGATTGAACATATCGGTTTGAAAACCACTCGCATCCGTAGCCTCAGCGGCGAACAGATCGTTTGTGCGAACGCGCAGTTGTTGCAGCAAACCATACACAACTATAAGCGGATGCAAACGCGTCGTATCGTGTTTACTTTTGGCGTTGCCACTGCGACACCGCCGGAAAAGTTACGCCTCATCGGCGATATGGTGAAAAAGATTATTACCGATGTCGGCGAAACACAATTCGACCGCGCCCATCTACTGGCCTTTGGTCAGGATCGGCTGACCTATGAGGTGGTACATATCGTCAATACCGCGGATTACAATAAATACATGGATATTCAGCAAGAGATAAATATCCGTATTATTGAAAAACTCATTGAGAATGATATCGAACTGGCGCTGCCAAGTCTGGTCGTCAGAGCCCCTGTACAGGTTGAAGAGACCAGGGACTACAGTAATACCGCTGATGCAAAAAACGCAGATAAACGCGTCATGCAGTAAAATCTCTGCCGACAATACCGGGAACCCATGGGCTCCCGGTGCGTTAACGGCGACACGACAATGCGGAGAAACGACTTGCGGCTATTCCACCTGTAAATGGCGGGTACAGACTTGATCAAGTAGCGCAGACTGATGATTAATCACCAACATCCCTAATGAACGGCTGCGGCACACCTCAAGCACGTATACCCATATCGCTTTTTGAATAGACGGATCGAGTTGCGCCGTCATTTCGTCGGCAATCAGAAAACGCGCTCGCGGGTCAAGCGCGCGTAGTATCGCAATACGCGCCAACTCCCCGCCTGAGAGCTGCATTGGCCGACGCGTCAGCCACTCGGGCTGCACATACAAACGTCTCAACGTTTCCGGGTCAGGCTGCCAGGCATCACGCACAGCGTCTCCGGCGCTTCGCCAGGGATTAAACGTCAGTTCAGGATGCTGGGGGACCAGCTGTACCGGGCAATACTGATGCAGGGGTAACGGGCTGCCGTCCAGCAGAACGTCGCCCGTCGTCGGCTTTTGCCATCCGGCCAGGACGCGCCCCAACGTTGTTTTCCCCGTTCCGCTTGGCGCATGAATTCCTACCCGTTCACCGGCAGAAATCGTAAACGTCAGGTTCTGCCATAAGACTTTCCCGCCCTGACGAATAACGAGGTCGCGGCAGCTCAGCATTCTATTCCCTCTCCGGTCGGCATAAATAACGGGTTTAGTTCAGGCAATGCCTGCCATTGCCGTTTTAACGGCTCACTCATCTCTTCCGGCTGTAATCGTTCACAGCGAATATTGTCCGTGATATAACCCTGATGCAGCGCCACAATGCGATCGGCATACCGCGCCGCCAGCAGCAGGTCATGAGTCACCCACAGCACGCCGCATCCCCGCTCGCAGAGACCTCGCAAGTGCTCAAGCAACTGGTTTGCCAGTGCCGTATCAAGCCAGGCGGTGATCTCATCCGCGAGGATATAACGTGCCTGGCTGAGCGAGGCGTGGCACGCCAGAATTCGTTTAGCCATCCCACCGGAGAGCTGGCGGGGAAAGCGTTCCAGGACTGTCGGTGCAAGATCGCTTTGCTGTAATAACTGTACCATCTGCGTCTCATCCCAGGCGCGTCCGGTCAGATGACATGCTCTGTTCAAATGTTTTCTGATATTCAGCATAGGATTAAGCGCCTGTACCCCCTGCGGCACGTAGCTAAACGTATTGCCCCTAAGCTGCCTGATGGTATGTCTGTCCAGCCGGTTGCCATCAAGCGTAATCTCACCCCGAAAACGTAAGTTTTCCGGCAGCAGATCGAGCAGGCATTGCAGCAGCAGACTTTTTCCCTCCCCGCTGCCGCCAACCAATGCCACCATTTCGCCGGGCGCGATATCAAAAGAGACATTCTGTAATAACGGCGACCAGCGTCTCGCGCCATACCAGCGATAACGCGCGCTTTCCAGCGTAACCCGTTGTAAACTCAGCATACGTCACTCCTTAGCCACAGCCGCTGAATGGCGCGCGCAAACTGATCGAAGAGCATCACCAGCGTGAATAACATTAGGCCGGGAAATAGCACCAGCCACCAGTTTCCATGGCTAATAAACCGTAACGCATCCGCCAGCAACAGCCCCAGCGAAGGCTCATGCGGCGCCAGCCCAAACCCCAGAAAACTTAACGCCGCGCTGTGCAATACCGCATGAGGAAACATCAATAACGTTCCCGTCAACCATTGCGGCAATAGCGCCGGAAAATAGTGATATCGCCAGCAATAAAGGTGTCCATGCCCCAGACGATAGGTCAATGTCAGGTAGTCACTCTGCGCTACCCGCTCCGCGTCGGCGCGCAGAATCAGCGCCAGACGGGGCCAGTGCGTTAACGCCACGGCCGCAATGACGCCGCTTTTACCGCCGCCGAGCGTAAAACAGATAAGGATCAGCAAAAGTAAATGCGGCATGGCGAGCATAGCATCGGTTATCAGCCGCACCAGGAGGTCCAGCCGGGGATGAATGCGCGCCACTGCCGCCATCACTAACGCGATAACGCCGCTGCACAGCGCGGCGCCAACGCCAATTTGTAAACTGGTGAAGGCCCCCTGAAAGCAACGAAGCCATACATCGCGCCCCAGATTATCGGTGCCAAACCAGTGCTGGATATCAGGCGACAGATGCCGGGCAAGCAGATTAACCTCTGGCGGCTGGCTCAACGTGGCATAACCGTATCCGGCAATAAACAGCAGACAGGTAACGGAGAGGAGCAGACGAAACAACGTCGGGGCAGGATTATAGAGCATCGGGACGCTCCAGCGATCGATTAAGCACCACCACAAGCCAGGCTGAAATCGTATTTCCGGCAAACACTAATAGCGTACAGAATAAAACGATCCCCATGAGTAGCGGGACATCGCCACGCAGGCCGGCATCGATAGTGGCCTGTCCCAGCCCCGGATACGCAAAGACTTTTTCTGCCAGTAACGCTCCCCCCATCAGTTCACCCAGAGAAGCAAACTGTAAGCAGAGCGCTGGGGTAATCGCATGACGTAACACCTGGTGACGTAACAGCGACCATCCTTTATCCCCCTGAGCGCGCGCAAAACGAATAAATTCGCTCTTCATTACGCTGGCTATTTTTTCTCGCGTATGCAGCGCAATTTGCCCCATGCCCAACAGACTTAACGCACATACCGGCAACACAAGATGGCGTAAACGTTCCGATAAAAGAGCTGTTCCTGCATTATTTCCGGGGTCCCAGGCGCAACAAACAGGTAATACCGGCCAGCGGACGGCAAACAGCGCCAGCAACAGCATTGCTATCCAGAAAGTGGGCAACGATGACAATAAGTAGCTGATACGGCAAATCATCTTATCCGGCCAACGGTGGAGAAAACGTCCGGCCAGAAAACCCAATGTTACGCCCAGCACACCAGACAATAGCCAGGCGCCTGCCAGCAGCGCGAATGACGTCGCAAAACGTTCCCGGATCACGCTGGCGACAGGCATGTTGAACAGCATGGAATACCCCATGTCGCCCTGGAGCAGACGCCAAAACCAGTGACCGAAACGCTCCCACAGCGGCTGGTCAAGCCCCCAGCGCGCCGCAATCCGCGCATATTGTTCTGGCGGAACATGGAGCAGATCGTTGCCAATATAAGCACGGATAGGATCAACGGGCGAAAAGCTAAGCAAAATGAAGGTGCCGGCAGCCACCAGCACCAACAGAATAATCAGCCGCAAAAAATGACTGAAGAACAATTTCATCACCGACAGGTCCAGGTCCAGTCATCAAGATTGTTTAACACCGACCAGCTACCGTGGATTTCTGGCGAGCCTTTTCCCAGATCAATACAGGGGTTGGCCAGATAAGTATGCTGAATATTAAGCAGCCATGCCCATGCCGCATCGCCCTGGACGCCCGCGCCCTGCTTCCCATCCCACTCAACCTGCTGCCAGAAAGGGATCGCCTTTTGCCAGTCAGGCGCATCTATAGCCTGCTTCAGATGTGCTTCTACCGCAGGGTTGCTGTAATAGCCCGGGTTATAATATTCCACACCAGCGGCTTTCCCACTGTAGTGATGGAAGAGTTCCATCGGGTCCAGACTTCCCCAGCCAAACAGCGTAGGGTTAGCGTGCATATGGCGCTCTACAGTTTCCCAGCTTCCCGATTGCAACGAGACGACAATGCCTAAACGCTGCAACATGGCGCGCACCGCCTCGGCCAGATCCCGTCGGGTGCTGTCGCCACTGGCATACCATAAGGTCAGACGCGCTTCTTTACCTGCTTTTTCACGCACGCCCGCACTGTTTATCTTCCAGCCAGCCTCTTCCAGGATGGCGCGCGCTTTTGCAATATCGCCATCGCTGAATACCACTGAAGGATTTTGCCACGGTAATCCCTGCACCGCGCTATAGGCGGGTATCGCATGGCCTTCCATCACCTGTTCCGCCAGTTGCTTACGATTAATGGCATAGTTAATTGCGCGTCTGATAGCGACATCAGCGGTCACATCGTTGCCGACAGGATAACCGTTAGCATCCTTTTTACCGGCAGGCACCATCGGGAAGACAATGCCCCGGTTTTCAACGCTATCGCGTACCCAGAGTTTAAGATTATCCTGCTGCGGGGTCACCGCCATAGAAGGGGCAATGCGCACCAGTCCCAACTGTCCGCTGCGCGCGGCGGCATAAGCATTATCTTCATCCAGAAAGACAAAAACCAGCCGGTTAAAGTCATTCTTTTTACCCGCATACCAGGGATTAGCTTCAACGATCAGTTGCTGACCCGGCTGAAAGCTGACCAGTCGGTATGGACCGGCGCCTATCGGTTCGCGGGCGAACGTTTTTTCATCATAACGGCTGGCCGGAACAATCCCTAACGACCCGAGTACATTCACAAAGGTGCTCTGCGGATGGCTCAGCGTCATCTCAATTCGGCGCGCATCCAGCGCTCGCGCATGGCTAAAATTGCCCATGTCAATTTTACCGCCGCTCTTCGCCGCTTTATTGTATGTAAAAACGACATCTTCGGCAGTTAATGGCGAGCCATCGGAGAATTTCAGCCCGGGCTTTAAGGTTAGCGTCCAGATTTTACCGTCGGGGCTGGTATCCACTTTTTCCGTCAGTAAATCACCCCAACTCATATCGGCGTTTTGCTTAAGCAACGGCGCATGAAGCAATAAGTAGCTGCCGTGGCTCCAGCCCAGCATGGGATCAAAGCCTTCCGTTGGCTCAGGGCCAATGGCCAGCTTCAGGGTACGACCATCTGCCGTGTCCGACGCGGCGAAAAGCGACGAAGTGAATACCAGAGTCAGCGCGCACGTCACGAGCGCCAGTTTGCCTTTAATCATCAATTTGTCCCAGATTATGCGTTGTTTTTGTTTCTCCCGGCGCAGCATAAACGTCGGGAGACCTCCTGAGGACGGCATTATGGCGAGCATTTGTAATGAAAAAATTGATGCAGAACAGAAAGTATGACGATCTTTTAAAAACATCATACGCACACTATGGACACTCACTGGTTGTCAACGTCGGGAGCGCCAACGTGGGCTAAAGGCCACTTTTGACGGGGATAAAACGCAAGGGAAATGACGCCAGGAATACCGGGTTAATTAACGCCATCTTATTCTCTTATTTCCTTTCTATTCTGTATTACGTCTTCCCATCCGACGCTGTTCATTTTCTCAACGTTATTAGTCAGTACTGAAACGTAAGAAGGTATCGTAATTAGCGCTTCCTGGCTTTAAACCTAAACCAATATTAAACGAACCAGGCGTTAATGAAACTTACCAGCAGAACGCCAGTCATATGGCAACCCGATGAAATGACATGCTATGGAGTCCAACCGAAAAATGTTAACGCCGCCAGGGCTCGTGATGATTTTTTTAGCCGTACTGTTCTCATTGCTGACAGGATGCGCAAGTTATAAAAACACGGCATGGGGAATATATCCGGCTTCAACGGATATTTGTCCATCAGGTACGACATCAACAGGAGGGTGCAAAGAGTAATATCGCATATTTAATATACACCACTTTTTAAATGACTGTCCGGACATTTTCGGACGGTAAGTTTTCTATTAATTTATAATGGACTAATCCCATGACAAATAAAAAACACATTTTTTCAATTATCTTTATTGGTTCTCTTTTAACGGGGTGTGCTACAGGACCATCACCGACAGGGATTGGCTTATATACGGATGTTAAAGGGCCAATTACTGCCACGAGTCTCCCGGCAACCAAAACCGGTAAAGCGTGTGCGCAAACGGTATTGGGTATTGTAAATACCGGCGACGCATCTATTGATTCAGCGAAAAAAGCGGGCGATATTTCTTTAGTGTCGAGTGTTGATTATGAAACTACAGGCTCATATCCGTTTTATGGTAAAACCTGTGTTGTCGTAAGAGGACAATAACAACAGTAAGCCGGCGATGCCGCCGGCTTTTTATCCCATTTTACGTGCCGCTATCTCTGTCTGTTCCTTGCGACTCAGCCCCCGCTTTAAGGTTCTGTTAAGATTTTACGCATACCCTACAAGCAGTTGTTAATAAAGGATAATAATAATGGCACATTTCTCAAGACTGCAAATAACGCTTCACTGGTTAACACTGCTCCTGACAGGCATAGCATATGCGGCTATTGAGTTACGGGGGTGGGCGCCAAAAGGCTCCAGCGTTTACCTATTTATGAAAGACATGCACTATGACATGGGCGTTCTGGTCTGGGCGCTGATGTTTTTACGGTTATATCTTAAACACAAATACCCGGATCCGGTCATTACGCCTCCCCCTCCTCACTGGCAGCACGTAGCCGCTAAATTAATGCATATCGCGCTTTATCTCACTTTTCTCGCCTTACCGCTGCTGGGCGTCGCGATGATGGCATCAGGCGGGAAAAGCTGGAGCTTTTTTGGTTTTACTGTACCGGTATTTTTGACGCCAGATAGCACCCTAAAATCGGATATAAAGCGTATTCATGAAATGCTGGCCAATATCGGCTATTTCCTGATTGCCATGCATGCAGCAGCGGCGTTGTTTCACCATTACATACAAAAAGACGATACATTTTCAAGGATGTTACCCGGTAAATCATGACTATTTCGGCCATCCCGACGTGAGAGAGCACGCCGGGCAAGGCATTATTATTCCAGCGCTATCGGTTTCGACTGATAGCGCCTTATACCGTTTGTAATCGACAATATACGATATTTTTCCGGTTCCACGTGTAGGTGATATGTACGACGCCGCCCTTGCTAATAATAGCGGGATAAGAATACTCACCGTGGTCACTTTCCAGGTCCAGTAGCGGTAGCCATGATTCGCCATTATCCTGGGAAGCAATCAGTGAAAGCGGATAGCGCTTTCCCCAGTTGCCGTTGACCGGATTTAACGCAAGAATCAGCGTACCGTCCTGCATACTAACCAGATCGATACCACTATTATTATTCGGTAAAAATGTCGCGCGGGCAACAGACCAGGTAGCGCCATAGTCGATTGAATCACTGCGAAAAATTGCCCCGCGTGTGCTTCGTAACAACATATGGATATGCCCCGGAGAAGACTCCCACAGCGTAGGCTGAATAACGCCATCCCAGCGCAGGAGGTTTTCCAGACAACATTCCCACAACATCCCCTTTTTTACACCATCCCACAACGCTACGTTTGTCCCGGAAATAGCGTTATCAGGCTCCAGCGGAACAAAAGAGATATTCCAGTGTTTTCCTTCGTCAGAGGATCGATCCACAAATGCCCTCCACCGTTCAGGACTTTCAATCGACCCTGGCGCAATCCAGGCGCCATTTGATGCCAGCAGGAGTTTATTTTTTACGGGACCGCGCGGCAAAATATCATCGTTAACCAACGGAGCTGGCGTACTCCAGGTAAATCCTCGATCGCTGGAGGTGATAAACCAGGTTTTCCACACGTGTACGCCGCTGCCTACTTTATAAAATAACCACAATTTATCCGACGGGTAAAATAACACCGGATTCCAGTGCGCTTCCCCCTCGCGTGCCGCCACTCGCTGCGGTGTTGTCCAGATATTATGTTCATAGCGAGATAGCCAGATGGCTGTATCTTCGCTTCCTTCGCACAACCCCGCGAACCATGCGGCCACGAGCGTACCGCACGGTAGGCGAACAAGCGTAGAGGCATGGCACTGGAAGGACTCGGTTCCGCTTTCCGGTAAAATGACCTGTCGATTGACGAGCGCTAATTTCATACCTGCCTCTATTAAATAAGGTAAAAAGCATCAGCTTTTTTACGTATGAAAGTAGTGTTAGCAGAAATAGCATCAACGCGGTGAAAACGATCAACCGCTATACGAATTTATGTTCAGGTATCGCGCCCATAACAGGCAGAATGTCGAGAGTGGACAAAAATTGGACTGACCTCGCGGATAATTCCAACTTACCGCCGTCCAATGGCGACGAGGTCAGTGGCACGGGATAATATAGAGGTCAGGGCTATAATATTTAGCGATCTGTGCCTACAAGCATGACGGGATACTTTTCGCTACAGACAATGAAGGCCCGTCTAAACGGGCCTCCATTAATGCTTTTATGATTTATGTTCAATCGCCTTTGGTTTGCTTTCTATGGCAATTTTTTTCGGTTTCTCGCTTTCAGGGATTTCCTGGTAAATCTCTACCAACAAGAGGCCCTGTTCCAGTTTTGCATTATTCACCTTAGCATGTTCAGGCAAAGAAAAACTCAACTGGAAATCTGCCTTACGAATACCACGATAAATCCAGTGCGTCTGATCCTCTACCGTCTCTTCAGTGTGTTTACCCGTAATATTCAGGTTGCCGCCAACCGTTTCAATTTCAAGCTCTTCCTCTTTCCAGCCAGGAACGCTCACGGTAAGCAGATAGTTATTCGCATCGCGCTTTTGCAGATCGTAAGCTGGCGTCGCAGCGACTGGCGTATCTCCTGTTAATTGACTGAAAAGTCTATCAATACGGTTGAAACGGTCAGAGAAAAGAGAATCAGCAAACACGGGAAGTGCTGACAAGGTTCTGAGTGCCATCATTAACCTCCTGAATCACTATTCAAAAGTTCAACATCAAGGCAAGCATTGCTTGTCCACTGACTACATAGGGACGGAAAAAACATTTTCAAGCCTATAAAAGACTTTTTTTAGTCACGAATTTAAGTGGTTAACGAAAAATCTCATCCCGTTCATTGCCATTTCCGCTGTCCCTTCATCTTTACAATTTTTCTTCATCACCACAATTGATAATGATTATCAATTACATTAGTGTATACAGGTTGGTTATGGCAGTGACCAACGCCCTTCTCCATTATCAAACCCAGCGCCGCCTTCGGGCGGCCTTTTGGGAGGAAATATGGTCGCCAAAAATAAAACTCACGGTCGTCGTATTCGTCAGTCTCTGCAACAGTTACATCATCGTTGTCTTTTTCAGCAACTGGCGGTAAGCCCACCAGGAGCAAAATATGTTTCAGTCACCGCTGAAACAAAAAACTGGCTTATTCATCTTGTGACTTCAGAGGGCCGTTAGCACGCGGTAGTGACTGTCCATGTTGTCGCTAAAATTTTAATGAAATGACTTTTATACACCTACAATTTGCGCCCGGCTGCTCCGGGCGCCATACCTGAAGATATGACACCCGTTGCCAACTGACAGGAGTTTTAGTTATCGTCTCCGGCGTAGAAAACTTCGATATCTTTATTAAACCATTTATCAATGTTGTGCCACATCAGACAACCGGTCAGAAAACTTGCGATCAATATCCCTCCTATAAGCCACTTTTTCACATATACTCCTAAATAACCCCTGTTGATGCCATTATCTGATCGATAATAAAAAGACCATCATTTGAAGAAATAGTTTCACTGACAGATACCGTATGAAACGAGACAGTGAACAGTACCGTTTTCTTCGGTTTTTATGCCATAGTATTGAGCAGTGGTGACAATCATTTTCCATCGCGCCATAATGATTTGCAGTCTATAGTTTATGATTTTAAGATTTGTCTACTCATCACATATGTCAGTGATGGATAAATTATAATACGCTTTTCTGGCGCACTTTTCGTCAGTAAACAGGAATACTACAGCATTCATCGTATTGATGCCGCTTTATCTCCCGCTCTTCAGGGAATTAACGACAATTTTATACACAAAGGATACTAATGATGAAACGTAAATTGATCCCATTTACCCTCTTTCTCGCTGCGCTTAGCGCCAGTACCACCTCTATAGCAGCTTCGCAGGAGATTTCTAAATCTATATACACCTGTAATGATAACCAGGTTATGGAGGTGATTTACGTCAACACCGAGGCTGGAAACGCCTATGCGATTATCAGTCAGGTAAACGAGATGATCCCGATGCGGTTAATGAAAATGGCCTCCGGAGCAAATTACGAAGCCATAGACAAAAATTATACTTACAAACTTTATACCAAAGGCAAAACGGCTAAACTGGTGGAAGGTGATGATAAACCTGTTCTCAGTAACTGTTCCTTAGCTAACTAACCTTCAGAAATGCCTGAAGGCTCATCAGGCATTTCCACTTCAACCTTCCTGTAACGTAACGTTAAAGAATATGTGAATCACTACCGTAGGATAATGGCTAATTAGTAACCACTTTTAAACATGGTTAATCCTATTTTTAAAGAAAAGTTCGAACTGTCTGAATTGTCGTTGTTGAGTGTTTAAATGTTTTGCTTTATTAAGTGACCCAGGTAGAATTCGCAGCGGCTGGTAACCATTCATATTCGCATTATTGAACGATCACCGGCCAACCGCGCCAGGGTCTTGCATACGCTCTGGCGCGGTTAAATCCCCAGGCCATAAACGAAATCACTGGTTTCTGTTATTGCTCGTATCTTTCAAGTTAACCTGCATTATGCTTGCCCACCTGATGTAAAAACACAGCTCTGAACCATAGGGTGTGAATTTCATTTTATAAAAAATTGCGGTGCCGGGTGCCTCCCGGTGGACCATACCACAGTCAATATGGTTCGCGAGGAACATTAACTATTTGACTGGACGCCCCGCCGCAAAGGGGGATTCACCGCATAAGAAAAATCTACAACTCACAAGTAATAAAAGACAATAACATTTTTGTGCATTTTTTATAAATGACTATCTTGTCACGTAATAAATGAAATTATTCTGTAACAGGATTGCAAGACAATACTTATTCAAAACTGAAGTGGTCAGTGGGAGTCGAACCCACATCATCAGCCTGACACTGAGGTAATAACATTATACGATAACCACATTGGACCGCCACCGAGGCCTCGAACCTCGCACCATCAACTTAGGAGGTTGATGCTCTATCCAGCTGAGCTAGTGGCGGCTGGGGACTTCTGCCAGGCGCAAAAAAGGTGCTCTCCTAGATAAAATACATACCTTGCTACTTTTTAGTAGTCGTTCAACGGCAGGTACAATATGCGAAGGCGATCACAAAATCTTGATGACATTGTGATTAATTCCAGGAAAATTTTTCAGAGTGAATCCTGTGAGATCTAGCGTTATTTACACCAGATTTTCCTTCCTGCTTATCACCTACCTGAGCAACCTTGATTGCTTACCACAATCCTTTATCTGTGCTTATGCTGGTGAGATATTATGTACAGCGTCACTATGACGAAGAGAGTATGACGAAGAGAGAAAAGACAGGCAGGTACGTGTTACTGGTAAAGAAGCCCTGTTTTGTAACTGGCGGTGCGGAAGGCGAACCTTCCGCATAGCTTATGCTTTTCAGAAACGGTATCCAATTCCGACGTTGAAGCCGTTTATTTTTGTAGAGGAGATGTTGCTTCCTTCATACCCAACATCGACGACGATATTCTCCAGCGGATTCATCTGTACACCCGCGCCCCAGGCAAATCCCGTTTTCCTTGAGGAAATTTTGTTAGAAAAAGAATCGCCATCCTGAGTGGCATGTTCTTTAAATGTCGCCTTTACCGTGCCGACACCTGCCAGCGCGTATAACGAAAAATTGTCAGACAATCGATAGGCTGGCCCAACCATTAAAGAACCATATTTCACCTCAAACTTGTCATGGTAATGGATACCTTCAGACTCAATAGACCCGGAATCCTGGCTGTCTCCATATAAGTAACTTAGCGAGGAAATAAAACTTACCGGAGAGTCATCCTCATAACGGTATTTCACATTTACCCCTCGGATATTTTTGAAATCCTGAACTTTACTTTGTGCATACCCCACGGAAAAGGCGTTAGTATCGGCCTGTGCAACATTTACAACCAAAACGCTTGTAGTAATAACTAAAGTGGATAAAATAATATTTTTCATAACAACTCCTTAATACTACTTATTATTTACGGTGTGTTTAAACACCTGCAGTACCGATCCGGCATTCAGTTATCGCCACTATGCCGAATCGACAAACCACGAATAATTCACCGCTATCGCTCCTGATGCGTTTACTTCCTGAAAGATATTTTTACTACCGAAGCGCTCTATCGCTCATTAAGGTAACCGGTTCTACAATGTCATCTCACTTTTATAGATTTGAATGCTAATTTTTCTCACGCATATATATTTAACAGAAACCATAAAGTGTTTAGCCACTATAAAACAACAAACACGTCATACAAACTTTTGATATTTAAAGAAAAATATCACAACCACATTAAGAAGCCTGACGCTGATCGGCTAAAAAAATGTCATTAAGCAAACTCGCCATATAACCAGAACATATCGCATTGTGCTTCACAGTCCTCACGTGACGCTCCAGACGAAATGCCGTTACATGCCATCGCTGGCACCGTAATCCTATTCACCATGATGTTCAGCATGCTTTATTCCCGCTCCGATTCAATCTTTTAATATGTCTATCAGTTACAACATTTCTTGTTATAAGAATAGAATCAACACCACAATTCAAACATAAATTTCACCTGTGTTGAGAGAGAATTTACATTCCAGAAAAATAATAACGGACGCAAATATTGAACACTCGATAAAAAAGTCTATTTTGCTATAAAACCCATTATTATTAAGAGTGGTTAACTCTTCGTTGAATAAAAAATGCCAATGACGTCCCATAATTAATTAGATGAACTTCGCAAGTCATTACATATAACAGGAGGTGCTATGAAACATCATGCTTTTATGCTTTGGTCATTACTTATTTTTTCATTCCATGTTTTGGCCAGTTCAGACCATTGTTCTGGTTTACAACAGGCATCATGGGAAATTTTTATCTACGATTTTGGTAGTAAAACCCCGCAACCACCTACAAATACCGATAAAAAGCAAGCCAGGCAGATTAGTTCACCATCCTGCCCGACGGCAAAACCCATGATGTCCGCACCAACCAACGACGCCAGGAAAGGGAATACTTTCTCCAGAACATAATGTTATTTATCTACAATGGTGCCGAACGACTACTTTTAGCCATCCGGAAATCTTGATTGCCATCAAATATAGCTGGCATTATTTTTCCTGACGTGTATAGTGCGCCTCGTTATCCCCATTAAGGAATTTGTTTGTCTCGTAAAATGACAGGAATTGTCAAAACCTTTGATTGTAAGAGCGGTAAAGGTCTCATCACCCCCTCCGATGGACGCAAAGATGTTCAGGTCCACATTTCAGCATGTCGCCAACACGAAACAGAAGCTCTTATCCCCGGTATACGCGTTGAGTTTTGTCGTATTAATGGACTCCGCGGACCTACCGCCGCCAACGTTTATCTTTCATAATTCGTCACCCGGCATTTTTTCAGAAAAATTTAGCGAGTACGTATACCTCCGCAGTCTGCTATGAGGCTTTGCCTGAAAGGCTGCAGAATGTTTTCAGTGGCGAAAATCTAAAAGATTTATTTTGCTAATGACTCCTGTGACCTCTTTTATCATATATCGGGTGTCAACCCCCCTTCTCACTTTGTTTAACGTGAAGAAATGTACAGCCGTTTTTCACTGTGATAGCATGTAATATTGCAAAAGTATTTAACGCTATATACCCATCGTCGCAGGAGTGGCTGGCTGCGCGCATTTAACCGAAGTATTTATGTGATTCTATCGGAATTATCTTTATTGCCGCTCAATGCTACGTCATATTCAGTGGGTATAAATTGCCAATATAGTTGTAATGCTATTTATTTTTAGGGTAATAATTGAATGACTTTGCTTTCAGGAAAAAACACACTGGTTCTCTGCCTCTCCTCTATTTTATGTGGATGTACGACGAACGGCTTACCCGCACCTTATAGTATTAATTTGTCGTTCCCGGTCATTACACAAAACCAAATTAATTCCGGTGGTTATTACATAAATGACGCGGAACAAATTCGGACAACTGATGGTCTGTGCCTTGATACAGGCCCAGATCAACAGAATCGTTTGACGCTGCGGGAGTGTAAACATGTGCAATCTCAGCTTTTCTCATTTCACCGAGACAGAATCACGCAGGGTGAGAAATGTCTGGATGCTGCAGGACAGGGTACGAAAGAAGGCACGCCAATCATTCTTTATTCATGCACGGGTAATGATAACCAGCGCTGGCTCACTGATGATAACAAAATTAAGGGGAAACAGAGCCGAAAATGCCTGGGCACAAATAGCATTATTGTCAGAAAAGGCGACCCTGTTGTGTTAGCCGATTGCGATTTTAGTCGCGCCCTGGAATTTACCATCAGGTAGCAGGACACCGCTGTGAAGAGAGAGCCGCTAACCTCTTGACATGACAACAGGTTAGCGACCTTTACTTCCATGTGCGATCAATTTACTTTACATCCGCAACGTTAGGATGACAAAACGGCGGCTAAACCTTGACACCGGTTATATACCCAGCTTAAATACTGGTCATCCAACCAGTAAAAAGGAAATAGCGATGTTCGTCGAACTCGTTTATGACAAGCGAAATGTTGAAGGTTTGCCAAGCGCACGCGAAATCATCCTCAATGAACTCACAAAACGCGTACATCAACTTTTTCCCGATGCGCAAGTGAAAGTTAAGCCAATGCAGGCGAACGCATTAAACAGTGACTGTACAAAAACCGAGAAAGAACGGCTGCACCGTATGCTGGAAGAGATGTTTGAAGAGGCTGATATGTGGCTGGTCGCCGAATAACGTCCCCTCCTGCGAAAGCGACATGTCCGATCGAAAACAGCGCCCTGAGGCGCTGTCTGTGACGATATAACGCAAACGCCACCACTCAGAACATGTAGCGGAAGTTGGCGTTTATAGCGTGGTCAACATGCTATTTGCCAAATGCCGCCAGCTCCAGTCATTGTCACTGAACGTTTTGCCCAGTGCCACACCTGTACGCCCTATCAACGGATTATACGTTTTGTTGCGCATCGACGCTATTGGTCACGGTTTTACAGTAAAAACGGTACCTGTTCTCAGACTCTTCCGGCGTCAGTGCACCGTTATAATGATGAGGTCTGACGCTATTGTAGCCGTTCAAGATGTAACCATTGATTTGTTTGGTTTTCTTGTTCACTAAGTTACCTGTTTTGTGTTGAGGTGAGAACATCGCCTTTAATCAGGTGGCCAAATTTACTATGTCACTACAAGAGTGAGAATAGATGAAATGTCACCTCCCTCACAGGGATATAATAATCCTGGTAATGAAAAATTTATGTTTACTTATAAAGTACCAATGATATCGAATCTCTCTTTCCGCAAATAAATCAACCCAATACAGTTACAATGAGTTAAGCGAATGGAGTTTTAAATTCAGTTAGTTGTTTATTCATAGTTGTCTCTTTGGTATTAACAATAATTAATTGATTGTACTGAATAAACTTCATTTTACCTCTGTAATAGACATCCATTTTAGTTTTATTGACGTTAGACTATGTATCTTACTACCTACACAAGACATAGAACCAGAAACAAGTCAGGCATTGCCAGAATAAAATCAACGTCATGAAACAATGGGTTATTAACACATATATCATTCAGATAAAGAAGTAATGCTCGGGAGAGTAGATATTATGAAAAAACCTGTTTTTTTCCTTCTGACCATGATCATCTGCAGCTATATTTCTTTTGCCTGCGCTAATATCAGTGACTACAAAGTTATGACCTGGAATCTTCAGGGCTCTTCAGCATCTACAGAAAGTAAATGGAATGTCAATGTCAGACAGCTTTTAAGTGGTACTGCCGGTGTGGATATTCTTATGGTACAGGAGGCCGGTGCTGTTCCCACCTCAGCGGTTCCTACCGGACGACATATTCAGCCTTTTGGAGTGGGTATTCCCATTGATGAATACACCTGGAATCTCGGAACCACCAGCCGTCAGGATATAAGATATATCTACCACTCGGCTATTGATGTTGGAGCACGCCGTGTTAATCTGGCAATAGTTTCCAGACAAAGAGCGGATAATGTTTATGTCTTGCGTCCGACAACTGTCGCATCTCGCCCCGTCATTGGCATCGGACTGGGTAATGATGTTTTTCTGACAGCGCACGCACTGGCTAGTGGAGGTCCGGATGCTGCAGCTATTGTCAGGGTTACCATTAATTTTTTTAGACAACCTCAGATGCGGCATTTATCCTGGTTTCTTGCCGGGGATTTTAATCGCAGCCCAGACAGACTTGAAAATGACCTGATGACTGAGCATCTGGAACGAGTTGTAGCCGTACTCGCACCTACAGAACCCACGCAAATTGGCGGTGGTATTTTAGATTATGGGGTCATTGTCGATCGAGCACCTTATTCACAAAGGGTTGAAGCATTACGTAATCCACAACTCGCTTCTGATCATTATCCCGTAGCCTTTTTGGCACGAAGCTGTTAATGAGTAAATAGAGTTTACGACATGTACTTTGAGCGTAAGGTGCAGAATATATATTTATTATAAGGTAAAATTATGAGTTGTTTTACCAGTCCAGCAATTATGGAAATGTTAGGTCATTATAAATGGCGTGTTTATGAGCCATTCAGGTTTTATCTCAGTGAAGATAAAAATGATGTCATTGAAGTACCGGTAGGATTCGTTACCGACCTTGCCACTGTTCCGCGTATTTTCTGGTCATTATTGCCACCGGATGGTGAATATGCCAAAGCGGCAATCATTCATGACTACCTGTATCATTATCCATTACGTAACAGAAAAGAGTCCGATCTCATATTCCTGGATGGGATGAAAGTTCTGGGCGTGCCAAAATGGAAAAGGATAATAATGTATTTAGCCGTAAGAATATTTGGCTGGAAATACTATCATTCTCATACCATACAACATAATTAATTTCTCGTTTTTAACACACAAAGAACTATAGAAAAACCTGACGCCTTAATATAGTAATAATGAGACTTAGTGGCTTTCACCAGTTCTCTGTGTGAATATATCATTATATGCTATCATCACAAACCGCTATAGTGGTAAGTAAGGGAATTACAATCTTACCCGTTCCTTTATCCATCCATAAACAAATGATTCATTCGCCTGGCGCTTTTCAGCTAACTCCAGATAGCGTTGTCCCTGACTACAATTCAATGCCCGGATAAGTATCATTTCGCCCTCATCTCTCCGGTGAGAGAGAAAAAATGTTAGTGCCGAAAGCGTCCGTGGCCCAATCTGACCATCTGCTATCAAATCCGGATAAATTTTTTGCTGATCATTAAAAACATTAAGCCAACGCTGGAAGTACTTAATCGGGATTGAGGGTCCCATGTTCACACCAGTATCACAAAGCTCAGCTGCAATAGAGTGAGAGATAATGGCAACCTGATCAAGTCGTGGACCATACCAATAATCTGCCTCAAGGATTTTTAATGCTTGATTACGGGTAAGATTCCGCATATCCCCCATATAGCCATTAGCCCGGGCCGTCGTCAGGGTTATACCCCAATGCGTTGGCCCCCCCCTGTCGTCAGGGTGATCAACGTAACCGCCTTCTCTACTAAGGATAGCTGCAAAGATTTCATCTTTAGTCATAATGACTCCTTCTAATATTAATAAAATACGTACCTGAATGCTATGATTGGTAATGCAATGAATCTGATAAAAAACTTATCGAAGTATATAAACATTTATATTTAAGTGGATAGCCAACTTAATAAACAATATTAACCAGGCAACTAATAAACGGGCTGTTTAATTTAATAGGCAACATAGGTAAGTTTCATTTATTTAGAAAGTATAAGTTCTATTACAGGTCTTGCATCATAAAAAGACATGTTGTATACGTCAGCTCTTTGCCCTCGATGTGAATGACATACGCTACCTATTGAAAAGCATGAACTTATTAATGGGCCGAATGCATCAATTCGTTGTTGGGTATACGTCTGCGGTTCCGGAAGAAAAGGTATCACACCAGGATTAGACGTAGTGCTTAAACCTAAATAACTGGCATTCATTGTGCTTACACCATCCTTTACTAGACCGGTTGCGCTATCATAAACTAGCGCCACGGCCTTTTGAATATTCTCGGGTAAAATAGATAATGTGGAAACATACTCTCTTTGCAATCGCATCATCGTTTTTTCATAAGCATTAAAGTGACCACCTTGCGTTTCCAGATAGGTGATGGATGGGAGCAAGCTGTAGAAATTATTATCTGCACGAATCTGATATCTGTATAAATTACCTTTGAATGTTGAGCGAGAATAGTACGCTCTGGCTATAGCATATGTTTGATTAACACTTGAGGTTGTTGCAATATAGCGACTGTCACTACTTCCACCACTACATGACCTTCCACTAATAAATTGCTGAAAGTTACGGTTATACCCAAGTAGTGAAAACCCATCGCGAAAAATAACGTCCGGCGGGGTTGAGTCCACACGATACACAAAATCTACAGCATAGTTATTAAAGCTAACTATAGATAAGGTTAAGAATATTAACTTTTTCATTATTTCTTCTCCCCTCTTACTTGGGTCCAAAGCATTGTGTCGCACTGCACGATGATAGTCCCACAAGAGCATTTGCTGAAAAGGTATTAACAAAAAGCGGATAGGTCCAGATATTTTTTTGAACATGAATCCTTACGGATTGCCCTGTACTGTAAAAATATCTTGCCTGATCAAGAAGTTCTTTAAAGGAGGGCGCCCATATGCTCTGCTTTGATACCGCACATGCAACAACTGGTGTACCGCTACCGTTAGCTTTAACCGTTTTTATGCAAAAATAAGGACTAGTATCTATCTGACCAACATGTAATTCACTGATAACTTCGTCTGAGTAGTAGGCGTTCGTATTATCTCCTGTCCACTCAGCGCTGGCATTAAAAGAATAAATGAGAATTAATAATGTATAAACAGGTACATACTTACTCATATACATACTACTCTCCTGTACGTTTAAAATAATTAATAAAACACAAATTCATTATATCTCACCACATCACAGTCCAGTCTATCATGGTTTACTTCAACACAATGTTACTCACAACAAACAATCAAATTACCTGTGAATAGTAATAATACATATATAAAAAATTTCATTACTGATAATAAGCACACCTACTTTATCAGTTACAGAATTCACGCCACAGTAATAACACAGGCACTTCCGGCTCATATTGTTCGCCGTCGTCTGTCTACTGATTTTTATTTTCAGCAAAGCAGGACATAACTCATTAATAACTTGATGATTATTTAACAAGCCCGCCCTCTGTAAGAACGTTCAGGATAACTATCAGATCACTATTGTAGGGTCAAAGAGGGGGAAATAAATCATTATCCTCCAACTGAAACATGGACGACATCCCATTAACTGGCAATCTTTTCCCGGTGTAGTGATCCTACCCGCGTAATCTGTCTGTACCCTCCAGGCAAAGTGTCCGGCAATTTAGTCAGCCTATTGTTGATAACTGCCAGAAAAGTAATATATTCAGGAAGAGGATCTAATAAAGTTGTGAGCTGTAGGTCGCTGAGTTCTAGTATAAAGAAATGATATTTCACACATTCCCGCATCCAAGTTTGTTGAACGAAAATTTGCTTAAAGAAAAAATAATAAGCCTTAATATTTTTTGCAGTATTTCAACTTATAGCAGAATAAATGTGCGTAGATGGCGTAAAAACCTGATGAGCAGGAATATCGATAGCCAGTAAATCACTCCTGTGGTAATGCAGGACACCTGATGACTGTTAAGGTCGCTTCATCTGTAGCGCCGGTGAATTCCAGCGATTTAAGTGAAAAGTAGCCAGCAGGCGCTTCTGCTGGTCCATATTCCTCTATTTTTCAGGCCATACTGAGGTGCCACACAGGTATCTGCCAGAGCGGTCCTGCTATAATAAATATAAAAGCAGTTACTGCCTACCTTAAGAAGTATGTGCTCATGATCATTTAAAGCTCTTTTAAAGAGCCTGATAATAAGCTTGTCAATATAATATTATGCAGTCTCTATTAAGCGCCTGGTTTATTTGTTTTGCATAATCATATAGTTGACTTTCCGAGTAAGAGTTTTCTTGCAAAGACAAATAAACGTGCTTTATATCTCTGAATAAACATACATCACCATGAATATGAGCCTCTATATAATTCCCTTCATAGCCTGTACCATAATTAGAATGAGCTAAAAATTTTTCGCCCTTAGCCATTTTAACCAAACTCTTAAAGCAATTATAACCAAAAAAATCATTTTGACAGGATGCAATCAGGTTCTCCATATGGCAAAATGTAGATAATTTACTAGTATCCAGGCCAAATCTGTGGCCGTAGATATCAAAAGGTGAGAATGTACAATTTGTTTTTACATTATCATTTAATTCAAAAAATGATTTCCCATAGGCGCTGGCACCTCCATTTTCACCGTTCAGAAAGTCCAGTGCAGCATAAATTGGTCTGCTTGTAGGGCTAAAAGTTTTACTGTTGGGAGTATATGCTACGGAAAAACCGCCTGTCTGACCATATGGGGCATAAGGTGAATCTGCAAGCTTCTCCAGTTCAAATGCTTTAGTTTCAACTGAATCACGCCCGACATTATAAGCAGGTAAATCTCCTGGTCTGCAACCTAATGCATAAGAGTTCAGATATTCTTTATTTTTTAAGAGAGAGACAAAGTCAATTTTTGCTGCATTAAAATTTATTGTCAGCCGGGCATTTTGTAAAATATCCACCATCTTATTTAGTAAGAGAGCGCAATCTATTTCGGTACCACACTCACGGCTTATCCGCCTGAGCGCTTTTTCTCTTATTATGTCAGCGTCGCGCTGACACCTGGAATGAATATGCGCAAGTACTTGTTTTCCAAAAAGGCGACCATACACCTTTTTACGCTCTTCATTGCTGAGACCGCAAAACACTTCGTCAAAAGAAAGCCTGTACGCTGCGCTTACAGAACCTCCCACCGCTCTGCTTTCTGGAAATGGCGGAATATCTTCAACAACATTTTTAATTTGCTGAATGTCTGAAGACAGAGGAGTACGTCCGACATTTTTTTCCTTATCTGTTTCCAGACATTCCGGAACCTTCACACTTCCACTGTAGAAGATAGGTTTGAGCATATGTCTCCTGAATTTTTATGACTAATATAGCATTCACTTTCGCTGACGTATTCTTTACCAGGCTGATATTTCAACACCTCTTAACAGTCTTGTAGAAGTGCAAATAAAGACACTAATAATTTCATAAAATGCTTAATCTACCCACTATTGCAGGCAATAAATCATCACCTTTTATTGAAATAATCCCCTGATAATAACAATAAATCTGGTAAGGCACTTTCAAAAAATAGCCAAACCACACATCATAAAGAAAACCACCACAATCAAAATCGGTAACTATCAGCTTTCAGGGGGTCTCAGGTTATCATGACGATCGGGGTAAAGGATGGACTACTATTGCGGTCTGAATTGAGGACGTTTTGATAAATTATTTTGATAACCGTTCGAATACTAATAATAAATATCCTCCGGCATAGCCGGAGGTTTTTCTGATGCGCCTGTAAGGCTCTCTTACCAGCCGCGCCCTAACAGGCGCATACGATCTGACATTTGCATCAAACTTCGTTACTTAC
>NZ_JBCLYA010000026.1:0-22384 GCF_039650795.1 Salmonella sp. K21076 | reverse complement strand
TCGGGTGTGCGCTAAGCTCTTTTCGTCCCCCATTGGGACCCCCTTTTGATTTCTTGTTGAACTTTTGCAGTTGCCAGACCGCAAGATGTTTTAACAAATCAAAAGGGGTTTTAATAACTGACTTAAAGCTAAAAGCTTTCCGGAACCCCCAGCCTAGCTGGGGGTTTTCCATAGACAACAATGGCGCAGATCGTATCTGCGCCTTTTTATTCTGTTTTTTCCTGCATTTTGTTATCCATCTCTAAAAAATACTCTCTGTCGGATATATATCGCTGGTTAATCGTATGGCGTCACATTATTCGTCTGCAATATAGGGATAATGCGACCAGTTGACATAACTGGAGATATAACATGGAGTTTTTCAGGAAAACGGCATTAGCTGCTCTGGTAATGGGTTTCAGCGGCGCAGCGTTCGCTTTACCGAATATCACCATCTTAGCGACCGGCGGAACGATCGCTGGCGGCGGTGATTCAGCAACAAAATCAAATTATACGGCAGGTAAAGTCGGCGTCGAAAATCTGGTGGATGCCGTTCCTCAATTGAAGGACATTGCGGTAGTGAAAGGCGAGCAGGTCGTTAACATTGGCTCGCAGGATATGAACGATGAAGTCTGGCTCACGCTGGCGAAAAAAATCAATACCGAGTGCGACAGCACCGACGGTTTCGTGATCACCCACGGTACTGATACGATGGAAGAGACCGCTTATTTCCTCGATCTGACCGTGAAATGCAATAAACCGGTGGTACTGGTCGGCGCGATGCGTCCTTCCACGTCAATGAGCGCAGATGGCCCGTTCAACCTCTATAATGCGGTAGTAACAGCGGCTGATAAACAGTCTGCCAACCGCGGCGTGCTGGTGGTAATGAATGATACCGTCATGGACGGACGCGACGTCACTAAGACCAATACGACTGACGTGGCGACGTTTAAAGCGGTTAACTACGGCCCGCTGGGTTATATCCACAACGGTAAAATTGACTACCAGCGTACGCCAGAGCGTAAACATACCACCTCCACCCCGTTCGACGTGTCGAAGCTGACCGCGTTGCCGAAAGTCGGTATCGTTTATAACTATGCGAATGCGTCCGATCTGCCGGCAAAAGCGCTGGTAGACGCGGGTTATGACGGGATCGTGAGCGCAGGCGTGGGTAACGGCAACCTGTATAAAACGGTCTTTGATACCCTAGCGACCGCCGCGCACAACGGTACGGTAGTGGTGCGTTCTTCACGTGTGCCGACTGGCGCAACCACGCAGGATGCGGAAGTTGACGATGCAAAATACGGCTTTGTCGCTTCCGGCACGCTGAACCCGCAAAAAGCGCGTGTCTTACTGCAACTGGCGTTAACCCAGACTAAAGATCCAAAACAGATCCAGACGATGTTCAATCAGTATTAAAGATAATGCCCCGGTCGGAAGGCCGGGGCCATCTTTGGAAGACCTCTCGCACAACCAACACTATTATCTTGCTAATTATCATCCTGGTTATGATAATTGTGGGCGTCATGTCTCTGGACGGGAGGTCCACAAGTGGTTCGACAATGGATTGCTGGCGCAGCGCTGTTTGCCCTGATTTCAGGCTATAGTTGGGCAGAGGTTGCTCAACCCTCCGATAACATCTTAAAAGAACAGTTTAGTAAGCAGTACCACGGCATACTTAAACTGGATTCCATTACCTTAAAAAATCTTGATTCGACGGGCAATCAGGCCACCTGGTCTGCCGAAGGGGATATTTCTTCCCGTGAAGATATGTATACCGGCGTTGGTATGGCGGCGGATTATTATTTTGTTGAAAAAACCTGGACCAAAGATCGTCCCGTTAAATTTTCTGCCATGTTAACCAGCAAAGGGACGCCAGCCTCTGGCTGGACGGTGAGCTATTACTCATTACAAATGGCAGCCAGCGATCAGGGCCGGGCTATTGACGACATTAAAACGAATGATAAATACCTGATCGTCAACAGTGATGACTTTAACTATCGGTTTGGCAACATTGAAGCCTCCTGGCGTGCGCAGAAAGCGTCGATCCCCGGTCTTGAAGAACAACTCTCTGCCCTGGATAAGAAAATAGCGGTAGCTAAAAAAGAAGCGGACGCATATTGGGGAAAAGGCGCTGATGGGAAACCGTTGACCCGCGCCGAGGCGTTTAAAAAGACGTTAAAAGAGCGCGATGATTATGTAAAAGCCAACGATAGCAGCGTATATGCCGAGAAATACGAAAAAGAGGTCTATCAACCAGCATTAGACGCGTGTCGTAAGCAGAGTGAGCCGTGCAATGAAGCGGCTATTCAGCAGAAAAGAGATTTAGACATACACGAGCAACGGCGGCAGGTATTTTTGAAATCAGAAGAGCTGCGTCGAAAAGCGCAGAATGACTGGATAACGTTAGAGAAAGGGCAATATCCGCTGAATATAGCGGTACAGAAACTTCAGATGCAACAGAGTGATATCCGCATGAAAATCATGGATATTAATGACGGTTACGAGCGCTGGAAAAAAGATACGGACGATTTGCGTCGTAAAGGCGTTATTAAATAATGCGCTTGCTGGTGGCGCATTAACCGCCACAGGTCGGTAAGCGTCGCGCCATCAGGTATTTTACCCGCTGGCGCGACAGGCTTATCCTTGTTATTCCGCGAGAAACAACTCAAGAAGAGAGTTTAAAAACAGTTTACCGTGACGGGTAATCTGCCAGTATTGCTCGCATTCTGTCAGGTAGCCCTGGGCAATAGCCTCGTCGATTGGCTGACGAATAACCGCTTCCGTAAGCCCGGTGTAGTCGACAAATTCGGCGCGAGGCGCGCGCTCCAGCAACCGAAAACGGTTCATAAAGAACTCAAAGGGTTTATCGTCATCACTCACGTCACGCTGGCTTTCCAGGTAACGTCCCTGCATATAACCGCGTGGGTGACGGGTTTTGGTGGTGCGCAAGATCCTGCCGTCCGGGAAGGTGACTTTACCGTGGGCGCCGCAGCCAATACCCAGATAGTCGCCAAAGCGCCAGTAGTTCAGATTATGCTGGCACTGATAACCGGGTTTGGCATAGGCCGACGTTTCGTATTGCTGATAGCCCGCGGCGGTTAATAACTGGTGGCCCTGCTCAAAGATATCCCACAGCGCGTCATCGTCCGGTAAAACCGGCGGACGCGAACCGAACAAAGTGTTGGGTTCAATCGTCAATTGATACCATGAGAGATGCGGCGGATTAAGCGCAATCGCCTGTCGCAAATCATTCAGCGCCTCTTCCAGCGTTTGATCCGGCAATCCATGCATCAAGTCGAGGTTAAAGCTGCGTAGCCCAAGCCCATTTGCCAGTCTTGCTGCCCGCATCGCCTCTTGTGGACCGTGAATACGGCCAAGACGTTTCAGCTTAGGCTCACTAAAGCTCTGCACGCCAATGGAGATCCGGTTTACGCCGGCGCGCTGATAGTCGATGAAGCGGTCGGCTTCGACCGTGCCGGGGTTCGCTTCCATGGTAATTTCCGCATCCGCCGCCAGATTCAGGCGCGCACGCACGCCGTCCAGCAGCGTTTGCATCGCCGGCCCGGAAAGCAGGCTTGGCGTACCGCCGCCAATAAAAATGGTCTTTACTTCACGCCCTTGCGCCCAAGCGACGTCGGCATCCAGATCGCTTAACAGATGCTGGACGTAGTCGTCATGCGGCACCTCGCCCTTCAACGCATGGGAATTGAAGTCGCAATATGGACATTTTTGTACACACCAGGGAATATGAATATAAAGACTGAGCGGCGGTAGTTTAGCCATTGCGTAACGCATCCAGCAGCAGCTTGAGCGCTTGTCCACGGTGGGAAATCGCGCTTTTTTCTTCACGGGTCAGTTCTGCGGCGGTTTTGCCTTCAGACGGTACGAAGAAAATGGGATCATAGCCAAATCCGCCATTTCCGGCCGCCTGGCGAGTAATGACGCCAGGCCAGCTACCGTGACAGACTATCGGTGTGGGATCTTCGGCATGACGCAAATAAACCAGTACACAATGGAATCGCGCCTGGCGTTTGTCGTCCGGAACATCTCGTAGAGTATGCAGCAGTTTTTCCAGATTTTGCTGATCTGTCGCGTTTTCGCCAGAATAGCGCGCGGAATAGATACCCGGCGCGCCGCCTAAAACGTCAACGGCCAGACCGGAGTCATCGGCAATGGCGGGCAGACCGGTCATTTTAGCGGCATGGCGCGCTTTGAGAATCGCGTTTTCAATAAACGTCAGGCCGGTTTCTTCCGCAGAGTCAACGCCCAGTTTCGTTTGCGCTACCACATCAAGCCCAAAATCGCTTAACAGCGACGCGAGCTCGCGCACTTTACCGGCGTTGCCGGTTGCGAGAACAACTTTTTGCATGGAATACCTACTCAGTTAACGCCGCAATTTCCGGCGGGATCTGTTGCGGGTGAATAATTTTTACCTGTTTGTGACGGCCCAGCTCGCCTTTTTCGATGACGATCTGACTTTTCGCCACGCGAAACTGTTTACCGAGAAACTTGGTCAGATGGCTGTTTGCCTGACCGTCAACCGGCGGGGCGGTAATGGCGACTTTCACCTCGTCGCCATGTAAACCCACAATACTGTCGCGGCTGGCTTTCGGCTGAATATAAAGCCGTAACACCAGACCGTCTTCGCAGCGAGTCACAGCACTCATAGCGCCATCCACAGCCCCGGCAGCAACATGTTGCCTGTCGCTTGTAAGACTTCAGCGATCCCCATATTAACGACATACAGCAGCAGCACCAGAACCATCGGCGAGAAGTCGATGCCGCCCATCGCAGGCAGTATACGGCGAATCGGGCTGAGCAGCGGCTCGGCAAGCTGAATCAATACATATTCAATCGGGCTACGACCCTGGCTCACCCAGCTCATGATAGCCATGACCAGCAGCACCCAGAAGATCAGCAGGCCGATTGTTTTAAGTAAGATAAGCACCGCGGCAATCCAGATAATCGCCTGAAACGTAATTACCTTAAACAGCACTATCGCCTTAATAACGCTAAGAATAAACGCCACCAGCAGGGAAGCGCTGTCGATCGGCCCCATTGGCGGGATAATACGACGCAGCGGTCCGATGATGGGCTGCGTAATTTTCACCACGAACTGGGAAAAAGGGTTGTAAAAGTCACAGCGGGCCCACTGCATCCACACGCGCAATAATAGCACCATGGTATACAGCTCAATTACCGTTGAGAGCAGGAAGGTCAACGTATTCATGGCGTTCCTCAGTTTTCCTTAATTTTTTGTGTAATCACGAGCACCAAAGATAGCGGTGCCGATGCGCACCATTGTGCTACCTGCCGCAATCGCGGCTTCCATATCGTCGCTCATACCCAGAGATAAGGTATCAACGTCAGGGTAGCGCGCTTTCAGCCCGGCAAATGCTACAGCCATTTGACGTGCGACTTCAAACTGCCTTACATAATCTGACTCTGGCGCCGGGATCGCCATCAGTCCGCGAAGCCGCAGACGCGGCAGTGTAGCCACCGCAGCGGCCAGCTCATCCAGTTCCGCCAGCGGAATGCCTGATTTGCTGTTTTCATCGCTGATATTAATTTGGATCAGAACATTTAGCGCCGGCAGATTATCCGGGCGCTGTTCGCTCAGCCGCGAGGCGATACGCAGGCGATCGATGGTATGACACCAGTCAAAATGCTCGGCCACCAGCCGACTTTTGTTGGACTGTAAAGGGCCAATAAAGTGCCAGTGCAGGCCTTCCACTTTCGCTTCCTGAAAGTGGCGGATTTTTTCCACCCCCTCTTGTACATAATTTTCACCAAATGCCCGTTGTCCGGCGGCAATGGCTTCTGCGATGTCGCTCGCAGGTTTGGTTTTACTCACTGCAAGCAACGTAACTTCTTCTGAAGAGCGGCCACAACGCGTCGCCGCGGCGGAGATTTTGTCCCGGATGTGTGCCAGGTTATGCGCGATATCGTTCATTTTCCGAGGATGTTTATATGAATATGGAAGAAATTGTGACGCTTAGTGTAAAGCATAACGTCTCGGATCTACACCTGTGTAACGCCTGGCCTGCGCGATGGCGCAAACAAGGACGCATGGAGACCGCGCCTTTTACCGCGCCTGATGTCGACAGGCTTCTGCTTGATTGGCTTAATGACGCGCAACAATATCAGTGGCGAACGCACGGTCAGCTTGATTTCGCCGTCTCGCTGTCTGGCACGCGGCGCCTGCGCGCCAGTGCGTTCACACATCAACAGGGAACGTCGCTGGCGATACGGCTATTGCCCGAGCGTTGTCCTGATCTGGCGGAAATCCAGACGCCGCCGATAGTACCCGCACTGCTTGCCAGCGAGAACGGACTGATTCTGGTCACTGGCGCTACTGGCTGCGGGAAATCCACTACGCTGGCGGCGATGGTGGGACATCTTAATCAACATGCCGATAAACACATCCTGACGCTGGAAGATCCTATTGAGTACCGTTACACCAGCAAGCGTTGCCTGATACAGCAGCGGGAAATCGGCCAGCATTGCGCCACTTTTGCCGCCGGGCTGCGCGCGGCGTTACGTGAAGATCCCGATGTCATTTTACTGGGAGAGCTGCGTGACAGCGAGACCATTCGCCTGGCGCTGACGGCGGCGGAAACGGGGCATCTGGTACTGGCAACCCTGCATACTCGCGGCGCGGCGCAGGCGGTGGAAAGATTAGTGGATAGTTTTCCGGCGCAGGAAAAAGAACCGGTACGCAGTCAACTGGCGGGTAGTCTGCGCGCCGTACTATCGCAAAAACTGGAGGTCGACAGACAGGATGGGCGCGTGGCGTTGTTTGAATTACTGATTAATACGCCAGCCACAGGGAATTTGATCCGTGAAGGCAAACTCCATCAGTTGGCCCACGTGATACAAACCGGGCAGCAGCAGGGGATGATGACATTCGCCCAGAGCGCGCAATGGCGTCAGGCGCAGGGACGGCTGTAGCGAAGATGGCGGCGTAGGGAAGGGGAAGTGTTGACTGGCGCGGTGGATTGAACGGCATACAGGCTTGTATCCTGGCGAACCGGCGTTAAAATCGCAGCTTTGTTAAAACCACAGCGAAGTCATTTAACGATGTCATCACAACCGAATCAAAGCCTGATAGATGGCATTCGCTGTCTGCAATATCTGGTCTCCAGCGACCGTGCTATCGGATGTCGCGAGCTTGCCCGGCTGATGGATATTAATACCACGCGCGTTAATCGCCTGTTAATGACGATGGCCTCTATTGGACTCACGATGCAGGATGAGCACCGACGCTATTTACCCGGGCCAGGCATTCATGCTTTGGCGGCGCAGGCGATTCGCGGTTCAGCGCTGTTCTCCCATGCGTTGCCTATCCTTGAGCGACATGCGCCCAGAGACATCGTGGTGGCATTAGGCGTGCTATGGGAAGACCAGATTATCTATATTTATCACTCTACGCCGGGGGCGCAGGGAAGTCAGGCGCTGGCGGGGTTTCGCATGTGCCTGGCCTGGCAGTCGGTACCTGGGGTGGCGTTACTGGCGGCAGAAAGCGATGAGGCGCTAATGCAGCGTTTTAGTCCGGAGCAGTGGCGTAATCTGGCACCGCATGTGGCGCAGCAGCGCCAGCGGGGATACGTGCTGTGGCATCACGCTGATGGTGAAGTTTCTATGGCGCAACCGCTAGACAAGCACGCCGCAGCGCTGGCCTTTGCGGGAATGTGGCGGATTGATGAGGCGGAGGCGGCTGCGCGTTTACAGGCGTTGAAGGCATTAAACCAGCTTATTGCCCAGTAAGCCTGGCAACCGTGACCGCGTTATCCGCCTGCTGACAAAAACGGCTTTAATACCCCTGTTCAAAATAGCTTTCGAGGATAATCACGGCGGAGGCCGAGTCCACTTTGCCTTTATTCAGCGCGCGATACCCACCTCGTTCAAACAGACCGGAGCGTGCTTCAACGGTGCTGAGTCGTTCATCGTGTAGCGTGACAGTTACCCCGAAGCGCCCATGAATACGGTTGGCGAATTTACGGGCGCGCGCCGTCAGCGGTTGTTCAGTGCCATCCATATTGAGCGGTAGCCCGACAATAATTTCGTCCGGCTGCCACTCTTTCAGCAAACGTTCAATGAGCGTCCAGTCGGGCGTGCCGTCCTGTGCTTTGATTGCCGGAAGCGGACGGGCGGTGCCGGTAATGCGTTGTCCTATTGCAACGCCGATGCTTTTTGTGCCGAAGTCAAAGGCCAGTAAGGTGTCGCTCATCAGGCGTGCCCCGCAACGCCAGGCATGGTCAGAATATCAATGCCAATAAGTTTTGCCGCTTCGCGCCAGCGCTCGGCAATGGGCGTTTTGAACAAAATATTGAGATCGGCGGGCGCGGTAAGCCAGGCGTTATCAAGCAACTCTTGTTCAAGCTGGCCTTTATCCCAGGAGGCGTAGCCCAGCGCGACCAGCACATCGGAAGGCTGTTGTTGGGTACCTAACGTTTCCAGCACATCGCGGGAGGTGGTAATCACGGTATTGTCTGAGATACGAATGCTGGAGGCGAAACGTGACGGCGGAGTATGGAGAATAAATCCGCGATCTTCCGCCAGCGGGCCGCCGAGCATCACGGCTTTATCAAGACGAATTGCCGAATCGCGCGGTTCCGGCGTAATTTTTAGTTTTTCCAGAATCCCTTCAATTTGCAGATTTTCCAAAGGCTTATTAATAATAATCCCCATAGCGCCGTCCTGGTTGTGCTCGCAAATATACACCACGGAACGGCGGAAAATCGGGTCCTGGAGCGCAGGCATGGCAATAAGAAAGTGATGCTGTAAATTCATTGTCAGAGGTTCTGTTTCCTGGTTCAAAAAAACGACAGCGTTCAGTATGTGGGGAAAGCGGACGGTTGTCACTCATATAAGCCGTCTTTTGCCAAAGGACGGCGGCCTTATCGGGCAATAGACTGCCGGATGGCGATGCTGACGCGCCGCCTTATCCGACCGGGGCGGCGTGATTGCTCAGGCCCGGTAAGCGCACGCCACCGGGCAATAAACTTTTACTTCGCCAGACGCGCTTCGATGGCGTCCATCAACATCCCGGTGATAGAGATCGGGTATTCCGCTTCAATTTCACGCACGCAGGTTGGGCTGGTCACGTTAATTTCCGTTAAGCGGTCGCCGATAATATCCAGACCGACAAAAATAAGCCCTTTGGCTTTAAGCGTTGGTCCAACGCGGCGGGCGATTTCCCAGTCGCTTTCGCTCAACGGACGGGGTTCGCCGCGACCACCAGCCGCTAGGTTGCCGCGGGTTTCGCCGCCCTGCGGAATACGCGCCAGGCAGTAAGGCACCGGCTCGCCGTCGACGACCAGTACGCGCTTATCGCCATCTTTGATCGCGGGCAGATAGTTCTGCGCCATGCAGTAGCGGTTGCCTAGCTCGGTCAGCGTTTCGGCGATAACGCCTATGTTAGGATCGCCTTCCTTAACGCGGAAAATGGACGCGCCGCCCATACCGTCCAGCGGTTTCATAATGATATCGCCGTGCTTTTCCCAAAACGCTTTGAGCTGCGCTTTATTGCGCGTTACCAGCGTTTCCGGCGTCAGGTCGGCAAACCAGGCAGTATACAGTTTTTCATTACAGTCGCGCAGGCTTTGCGGTTTGTTGACGATAAGCGTCCCTTCCTCTTCAGCGCGTTCCAGAATATAGGTTGCATAAATAAACTCGGTATCAAACGGCGGATCTTTGCGCATCAAAATGACGTCCAGATCGGCGAGTTTAATCTCCTGCTCGCTGCCGAACTCGTACCATTTATCGTAATTTTGCTCCACGCTCAACGTTCGCGTGCAGGCGCGGGCTTCGCCGTTAATCAGATAAAGGTCGGCCATCTCCATATAATGAAGTTCATAACCACGACGTTGGGCTTCCAGCAGCATAGCGAAACTGGTGTCTTTCTTGATGTTGATGTGTGCGATGGGGTCCATCACGATGCCGAGCTTGATCATTATTTTCTCCGTTAACGCTTCATCCTAAGTCGCCAAAACGCACCTGTAGCGCGGTAATGGCGGTGAGCGCGGTTGTCTCAGTACGCAGAACGCGAGGTCCTAACAGAATATCAGTAAACTGATAGCGCGCGGTCATCGCGATTTCGTCCGCCGACAGCCCGCCTTCCGGGCCGATCAGCAGTCGGACGCGTTCAACCGGCAGCGGCAGAGTGTTGATGCTGGCATGGGCGCGCGGATGAAGATTGAGCCTCAGCCCGGAATCTTGCTCGGCGCACCAGGCTTCCAGCGCCATCGGCGGGCGAATTTCCGGCACCCGGTTACGCCCGCATTGTTCGCAGGCGGCGATGGCGATCTTTTGCCACTGCTGGCGCTTTTTGTTCAGACGTTCATTATCCAGTTTAACGCCACAGCGCTCAGAGAACAGTGGCGTAATGAGGCTTACACCTAGTTCGATCGATTTCTGGATAGTAAATTCCATTTTTTCACCGCGCGACATCACCTGGCCCAGATGGATATGTAGCGGCGATTCACGATCGTCGATTTCGCCTTTCATCACTTGCACTTCAACGCTTTTCTTACTGGCGCTAATGATTTCAGCATCGAATACCTGATTGCTGCCGTCAAACAGCTGTAACGCTTGTCCCGCTCCCATGCGCAGTACACGACCAATATGGTTGGCCGCATCTTCGCATAACGAAATCTGCGTACCGGACGTCAACAATTCAGGGTGATAAATGCGGGGAATACGCATAATAAAAAAATCCGCGTCATGGCCCCGGCGTTTGGCTATCCAGGGCATGGGTTAACAAGAATCCCGCTAGTGTAGGTTAGCTCTTTCGCGCCTGGCAAGCGCGTTGCACATAGGGATTATGATTACCCTGGACCTTCGCGATACGCGCATCGCGCTCGCACTCCCAGGCGGTAACGGGGTACTGCTTATCCCAGACGTTAAAAAGCTGCGTTTGTTGGCGGGAAAGTTTCAGTTGGTATTGGTCGCGCATATAAAAATAAGTGCGGGCGATTGCGCCACGGGCGCGGGCGGGCGGCTCGGCGAGCTTCGCTTTAAAATCCACTTTCATGGCGCACTGCCCGTACTGACCTTCGCCGCCGTTCCACTGGCTATACATAAAGTTGCCGCGATCGCCATTCACTTCGCCAATCGCGGGTTGCAGGTTATGCATATCGCTTTCCATTTTGCAGTAGACCGGGTCTTTAGCGCAGTTTTTTCGCCCGCCGTCCTGCCAGCACTGGCGCTGATGACCGAATTGCCAGGCGGGGACAACGTGCTCCCACTCAATGCGTCTGGCGCGATTCTCGTTTTTACGCACCTTATAGCCGCAGGACTCCAGGTCTACGACGCCTTTTTTACCCTGCCAGCGGATTTGGCACCCGCAGTAAAAGCTGCCGGGCGCGTCGGCATTGACTTTGACGCTCGCCGCTTTGGCCTGAGAAAAATTGTTAATGCCGTCGGCCAATGCCTGGCCTGAAAACGCTGCGGCCAGCAACGCAGCAGCAAAAGAAAAATTACGGTACATTGCACACTCCATAGCAAAACGAGCCCGCAACGTAGCGAAAGTTGTGTCTGTATGCAATCAGTCCGCTCAGGAAAGTTCCCGGACGTTTCGGGGAACTACCCGGCGACCAGTGGTTCGCCGCAGTGAACGCAACGATAAACCGCTTCGCCGCGTACCACACGGTTATGACGGCGGACGGTGAGTTGATGTTGCTGGCATTGGCAATGGTAGGGAAAGGTATTGCGCCGTACGGATTGCAGCGCAAATTGATGAGTACGTCTGGCCGGAACGCCCAGCACGCTTTCCATCATCCACTTCCATTCCTTGCCATGCGGAGCCTTGCGTCCGAAGTGCTTCCACACCAACAGATGCGCCAGTTCATGCGGCACGACCTCTGCAATAAAGGTGTCGATGTTTTCCAGCAGTAACACCGGGTTGAGGCGGATTTCGTAGCTCTCCAGCCAGGCGGTGCCCGCCGAGGTGCCGCGTTGCGTATACACCAGTTTCGGCTCCGGATAATGTCTATCGAGCTTGAGGTTCGCCTGGGCGAGATTTTCCCGCAGACGGCGCATCACGGCCTGCTGGATAGCGATAGGGAGACGAGGGGTTTTCATAGCGGCAGAGAATAGTGCGACGGAAGAGGGACTGCAAGAAAAACGCTTCCTCCTGTGGCAGGAGGAAGCGTGGAGGGATTAGTCGTGGGCGCCGATTTCGCGCAGTTTACGACCTTTCATCAGGTTACGTTCAATGTGTTCCAGCGAAACGTGTTTGGTTTCCGGCACCAGCCACAGGGTCAGCAGGATAAACAGCACGTTCAGGCCAGCGTAGACCCAGAAGGTGTTGGCGTTACCCAGATTGTTCAGCATGGTCAGGAACGTTGCGCCGACGATCATATTGGCGATCCAGTTGGTCGCGGTGGAGCAGGTGATGCCGAAATCGCGGCCTTTGAGCGGCTGGATTTCGGAGCACAGTACCCAAATCAGCGGACCAGCGCTCATCGCAAATCCAATGATGAACATCAGCAGCATAGCGATAGCGAAGTATTGCGCAGACGGTGAATGGATGCCGATGTGCATCATCGTACCCAGAATCCCCATACCAATCGCCATGACCAGGAAGCCCAGCGTCAGGGTCGGCTTGCGGCCCCAGCGGTCAACCAGGCCGATAGCGATGAAGGTTGCCAGCACGTTAGTCAGACCAACAATAACGGTGCCCCACATCTGCTCCGTGGTATTCGTGTACCCCGCCAGTTCGAAGATTTTCGGCGCGTAATACATGATGACGTTCATCCCGGTAAATTGCTGCATTACCTGCAACAAAATGCCAAGAAACACGGCGCGGCGGAAGTTGCTGTTCTCTTTGAACAGCGCCCAACCGCTCTGTTTAACCTGCAAACTTTCGCGAATTTCATCGAGCTCACGTTTTGCTTCCGCACTGGTGTCACGCAGGCGCAACAGGACGCGTTCAGCATCATGGAAACGGCGTTTCGCCGCAAACCAGCGCGGGCTGTCCGGCAGGAAGAAGACGCCGATCAGCAGCAGAATGGCCGGGATGATGATCACGCCGAGCATCCAGCGCCATGCGCCGCTGTAGCTGAACGCGGTATCGGACAGATAAGCGCCCAGAATCCCGATGGTGATCATGAGTTGGTACATTGAGATCATACTGCCGCGAATTTTTTCCGGCGCGATCTCGGACAGGTACAACGGTGCAGTGTAGGAAGCGACGCCGACGGCCAGACCCAGCAGCACGCGAGAAATAATCAGGACTTCAACGTTAGGCGCCGCAGCGGAGAACAGCGAACCGGCGACGAACAGGATAGCGCCGATCATCAGGCTTTTTTTACGACCCAGCTTAAAGGAGAGCCAGCCGCTGCCGACAGCGCCGACGGCCGCGCCAAACATCATGGAGCTGACCACCCATTCCTGAGTGTGTGCGGTAATCTGAAACTCGTCGGTAATGAAGGGTAAAGCACCGGCGATAACGCCGATATCCAGGCCAAAAAGTAATCCTGCCAGGGCTGCAAGAAAGCAGACAAAAAATGTCATGGCCTTGTTGGAACGCCCTTGTTTTTTATTGTCAGGCATTATGCCCTCCGGTTGGGTTAGCAATTTTATCGATGTTAAGAGTAGGTGAGTACGCCGTAAAAAGATGTGAGGCTAATCACAATGGTGTAATCGTTTACACTACTATTTATCTCGGTGATTATTTAATTATCTGAAAAATAATAGTTTTAATAATCTTATAACCCTATCAATCGCCTGGTATTCAGACAAAGCTGAAAAACTATGTAACATTTTCATCGCAGAGTTAGCATACCGACAGTGAGGTGGTCAGTTCTCAATGAAAATGAATGTAACCGCTTTCATAGCTGCTGAAACTGAATGATGAAAAGTGTAGTCGAAGAAACGAAAGAGGAGAGCGGATTGTGCTGCGCATCACAAAAAGGTCAGTATAAATACACGCTGGAACATCTAATAACGTTGCGTGTATCAGCAATGATAAAGGCCAGCAGGGCGCTGGCCTTGATAAGTACGGTATGGTTTACCTGACTGAAAAACAGCGTCAGGCGCGGGCGATTATTTCAGACCGGCAGCATCGCGCAGCAGTTGCGCTTTGTCGGTTTTTTCCCATGGGAAGTTTTCGCGACCGAAGTGGCCGTAAGCCGCAGTTTCTTTGTAGATCGGGTGCAGCAGATCCAGCATCTGAATCAAGCCGTACGGGCGCAGGTCGAAGAATTCGCGCACCAGCAGAATCAACTGTTCAGCAGGCACTTTTTCAGTACCGAACGTTTCCACCATGATGGACGTCGGCTCCGCTACGCCGATAGCGTAGGAGACCTGGATTTCACAGCGATCCGCCAGACCTGCCGCCACGATGTTTTTCGCGACATAACGCGCAGCGTAAGCTGCAGAACGGTCAACTTTAGACGGATCTTTACCGGAGAAGGCGCCGCCGCCGTGACGCGCCATACCGCCGTAGGTATCAACGATGATCTTACGACCGGTCAGACCACAATCGCCCATCGGGCCGCCGATAACAAAACGCCCGGTTGGGTTGATAAAAAACTTAGTGGACGTATTTAACCATTCAGACGGCAGAATGGGTTTGATGATCTCTTCCATCACCGCTTCTTGCAGCGATTTTTGGTCGATATCTTCTGCGTGCTGCGTAGAGAGAACCACGGCGTCGATACCGACGATTTTGCCGTCGTCATACTGGAAAGTGACCTGGCTTTTTGCATCCGGACGCAACCATGGCAGGGTGCCATTTTTACGCACTTCAGCCTGACGCTGTACCAGACGGTGCGCGTAGGTGATTGGCGCAGGCATCAGTACGTCGGTTTCATTTGTCGCGTAGCCAAACATCAGGCCCTGGTCGCCCGCGCCTTGTTCCAGCGGGTCTGCGCGGTCAACGCCCTGGTTGATATCCGGAGACTGTTTGCCAATTGCGCTCAGTACCGCGCAAGAGTTGGCGTCAAAGCCCATGTCGGAATGCACATAGCCAATTTCGCGCACCGTATTACGGGTAATCTCTTCGATATCGACCCAGGCGCTGGTGGTGATCTCACCGCCAACTAAAACCATGCCGGTTTTAACGTAGGTTTCACAGGCGACGCGTGCTTTCGGATCCTGTTGCAGGATAGCGTCCAACACGGCATCAGAGATTTGGTCTGCGATTTTGTCAGGATGCCCTTCTGATACGGACTCAGACGTAAAAAGGTGTTTTGCCATATTTAATTTCACCTAAGGAGAATTTAGTTAGCTCAAACTGTTGTGCGGAATAGTCATGACAGAAGATTCTACCATGAGTCTGAAGGTTACTAACACTGGCAGTCTGAGTGTTAATCAGTATGGATGGATTAACATCTGGACGGCTATTTTAGGTCACTTCTTCGCCCAATTTCCAGCTTTTTTTGAAGGCCGTCGCAATGTCGGTCAAAATCAGGCGGTAAACGTTTCTGATAATGCTGACATTATGCGCATTTATGCTTTGCTTTTTTTCTGCGTTCTGGGTATAAAACGCGACGCGCGGCTCATACAAAAGCACACGACGTTTTCTTCGTGTCGCCACTTCCAGCCGGGTTAAAACGTTGCTTTGGCTTGTGGGTTCGTCTTACGAGGCGGCCGTGGAGGTGATACGAGATAATGAACCGTTGTATTCTGCTGAATCTGTCGCATCGTTCTGGTGCGCGCATGTCTCCCGCAATCTGCATCTCTGCTTTGCATACCTGCCGATGTTATACCCATCTCGGCGCTTCTCAGGATTCCAGAGCCGGCAATGGCGCTGAAGACTGAACAAGGGCGCTCTTGTTAACGCAAGAGTTTTCTCGTGGTTTCGCCGAACCGTTATCTGTGAGTTCGGTTACGTGTTTACAATGATATGAAAAAGAAACCGGTCGCGCAGGCGGAGCATCAGCGCTATCTGCTGGAAAATCCGCTTGTCTATGGGTTGTTATCGCGTCTTCGGATTGCGATAGTAGTCAACTGTTTTACACTTGCTAATAAAAATTGAGGTTCGCTATGTCTGACGACATGTCTATGGGTTCGCCTTCGTCAGCAGGCGAACAGGGTGTACTACGCTCCATGCAGGAGGTTGCAATGAGCTCCCAGGAAGCCAGCAAGATGCTGCGCACTTACAATATTGCCTGGTGGGGCAATAACTACTACGACGTCAACGAGCTGGGCCATATTAGCGTATGCCCCGATCCCGACGTACCGGAAGCGCGTGTCGATCTTGCCAAACTGGTGAAAGCGCGCGAAGCGCAAGGTCAGCGTCTGCCGGCGCTGTTCTGCTTCCCGCAGATCCTGCAACACCGTTTGCGTTCAATTAACGCGGCGTTTAAGCGTGCGCGTGAATCTTACGGTTATAACGGCGACTACTTCCTCGTTTATCCGATTAAGGTCAATCAGCATCGCCGCGTGATCGAGTCCCTTATCCATTCCGGTGAACCGTTGGGGCTGGAAGCGGGGTCGAAAGCGGAATTGATGGCGGTGCTGGCGCATGCCGGCATGACCCGTAGCGTGATCGTCTGTAATGGTTATAAAGACCGTGAATATATTCGGCTGGCGCTGATTGGCGAGAAGATGGGCCATAAGGTTTATCTGGTCATCGAAAAGATGTCTGAAATCGCGATTGTGCTGGAAGAGGCCGAGCGCCTGAACGTGGTTCCTCGCCTGGGCGTGCGTGCGCGTCTGGCCTCTCAGGGGTCCGGTAAGTGGCAATCCTCCGGCGGCGAAAAATCAAAATTCGGCCTGGCGGCGACGCAGGTGCTGCAACTGGTGGAGACCCTGCGTGACGCTGGGCGTCTGGACAGTCTGCAACTGTTGCACTTCCACCTGGGATCGCAGATGGCGAACATTCGCGATATCGCGACCGGCGTGCGCGAGTCCGCGCGTTTCTATGTTGAGCTGCATAAGCTGGGCGTTAATATCCAGTGCTTCGACGTGGGCGGCGGTCTGGGCGTGGATTATGAAGGTACCCGCTCGCAGTCCGACTGTTCGGTGAACTATGGCCTGAACGAATATGCCAATAACATCATCTGGGCGATTGGCGATGCCTGCGAAGAGCATGGTTTACCGCATCCGACGGTGATTACCGAGTCTGGGCGCGCCGTCACTGCGCACCATACGGTACTGGTCTCTAACATTATCGGCGTGGAGCGTAACGAATACACGGATCCGACCGCCCCTGCTGAAGATGCGCCGCGCGCGCTGCAAAATCTGTGGGAAACCTGGCAGGAGATGCATAAGCCTGGCACCCGCCGCTCGCTGCGTGAATGGCTGCATGATAGCCAAATGGATCTGCACGATATTCATATCGGCTACTCTTCCGGCGCGTTTAGTTTGCAGGAGCGCGCCTGGGCGGAGCAACTTTATCTCAGCATGTGCCATGAAGTGCAGAAGCAACTGGACCCGCAAAACCGTGCGCATCGCCCGATTATCGACGAACTGCAAGAGCGGATGGCGGACAAAATGTACGTCAACTTCTCGCTGTTCCAGTCGATGCCGGACGCGTGGGGAATCGATCAGCTCTTTCCGGTGCTGCCGCTGGAAGGGTTAGATCAGGTACCGGAACGTCGTGCCGTGCTGCTGGATATTACCTGTGATTCCGATGGCGCTATCGACCACTATATCGATGGCGACGGTATCGCCACGACGATGCCGATGCCGGAATACGATCCAGAGAATCCGCCGATGCTCGGCTTCTTTATGGTCGGCGCCTATCAGGAGATCCTCGGTAACATGCACAACCTGTTTGGCGATACTGAAGCGGTTGACGTGTTTGTCTTCCCGGATGGTAGTGTCGAGGTTGAGTTGTCGGACGAAGGCGATACCGTTGCGGATATGCTGCAATATGTGCAACTGGATCCGAAAACGCTATTAACGCATTTCCGCGACCAGGTAAAACAGACGGATCTGGACGATGCGTTGCAGCAGCAGTTCCTTGAGGAATTTGAAGCGGGACTGTACGGTTATACTTATCTTGAAGATGAGTAGCCGTTGATGCCCGGCGGCGCTGCGCTTACCGGGCCTACGAATGCAGGCTGGATAAGGTAAAGCCGCCACCCGGCAGAATGCTATACTCACTTGAACCCGTATGAATTAACGGCGATAATTCGCTGCAATAGCGATTTACAAATCAATCCCTTCCTCGTCGGGTTTAACGACGCGGAGGGGATTTTTTTCATCTGTTTTAATGCAACGACTCTAAAAGAGGTCAGGACATGAGCACTTTAGGTCATCAGTACGATAACTCACTGGTTTCTAATGCGTTTGGTTTTTTACGTCTGCCAATGAACTTCCAGCCGTATGACAGCGATGCCGACTGGGTGATCACTGGCGTACCGTTTGATATGGCAACGTCCGGTCGCGCTGGCGGCCGTCATGGCCCGGCGGCGATCCGTCAGGTGTCGACCAACCTCGCCTGGGAACATCACCGTTTCCCGTGGAATTTTGACATGCGCGAGCGCCTGAACGTCGTGGACTGCGGCGATCTGGTGTATGCGTTTGGCGATGCCCGTGAAATGAGCGAAAAATTACAGGCGCACGCTGAAAAACTGCTGTCTGCAGGCAAGCGTATGCTCTCTTTCGGCGGCGACCACTTCGTCACGCTGCCGCTGCTGCGCGCCCACGCGAAACATTTTGGCAAAATGGCGCTGGTACATTTTGACGCGCATACCGATACCTACGCTAACGGCTGCGAATTCGATCACGGCACGATGTTCTACACCGCGCCGAAAGAAGGCCTGATCGATCCGCATCATTCGGTACAGATCGGTATTCGCACTGAGTTTGACAAAGACAATGGCTTTACCGTGCTGGATGCCTGCCAGGTCAACGATCGCGGCGTGGATGATATTCTCGCTCAGGTGAAACAGATCGTCGGCGATATGCCGGTCTATCTGACCTTTGATATCGACTGTCTGGACCCGGCGTTTGCGCCTGGCACCGGTACGCCGGTGATCGGTGGTTTGACCTCCGATCGCGCCATTAAGCTGGTACGTGGTCTGAAAGATCTGAACATTGTCGGTATGGATGTAGTGGAAGTCGCGCCGGCTTACGATCAGTCGGAGATCACCGCTCTGGCGGCCGCGACGCTGGCATTAGAAATGCTCTATATCCAGGCGGCGAAGAAGGGCGAGTAAGTTGTTTTGCCGGATGGCACTGCGCTTATCCGGCCTACGCTTACCGGGCCTGTGTAGGCCGGATAAGGCGTTCACGCCGCCATCCGGCACTGTTCGGGGATTATTTGATCCCGTCCGCGCTCATACGATCGCGCACATGCTGTGCGCGTGCGGCGGACGCCGGGTGATCGTCGAACATTGAGCTTTGACGACCCGCTTCCAGTTTTGCCAGTTTCTCAAAGCTGGTGGCGAGTCCTGCCGGACTGATACCGCGTTTGCGCAACAGATCGTAAGAATAATCATCCGCTTCGGACTCCTGACGCTGAGAGAACTGCGAGTTCACCAGTTTTTCGCCAAGATCGCCAAGCTGTGATTGCGACAGGCTGCCGACAACGCCTCCTGCCGATGCCGCCGCAACGCGCACGGCGTTAGTGCCCAGCGCGACCTGCATCCCTTTCTTTACATGACCCAGAGCGACATGGCCCATTTCATGACCGATCACGGCTTCAACTTCGTTGTCGGTCATCATATCCATCAGTCCGCTGTAGACGCGGATACAACCGTTCGCCATGGCAAACGCGTTGACGTCTTTCGTCTCGTAAACTTTATAGTTCACCGGCTGGCCGTTAATGTTATCCCCCAGCGCGGCGGCAATTTTTGCCAGTCGTTTAGTGTATTCGCTGCTCGCCGGCGCGATTTTCGCTTTGCTGTCGAGCTCTTGACAGGATTGATCGCTCAACGCTTTTACCTGCGCATCGCTTAACGTATAGGCCTGAAAAGCTTCAGCGCCCGAAGAAAGCAGTCCATTAGAGTCCATATTCTGGCAACCGGTCAGCACCGTCGCCATGCCCAAAGCAAGCAGTAAAGCGCGAATTTTCATTTTTCTCTTCCATACGAATTAATATTATTTTGAAATGCGCCCGTTGCAGATGAATTAGCGCCTGGGTTAAGTATAAAGAAAAGCGTGGCAGGCAAGTTAGCTAATTGCGCAACATGCGAGCACGATCCGGAGATTTCTGAAGCGGTAAAAGGATGTTCCATGTACATGACGCGCGGCTTGGGGTAAATTGTTGGCAAATTTTCCGGCGTAGCCCAAAACGCGCTGTCGTCAAGTCGTTACGGGCATGGCCTTTCAACATCCGATCTGGAGTCAAAATGTCCTCACGTAAAGAGCTTGCCAATGCTATTCGTGCGCTGAGCATGGACGCAGTACAGAAAGCCAAATCCGGTCACCCGGGTGCCCCGATGGGTATGGCTGACATTGCCGAAGTCCTGTGGCGTGATTTCCTGAACCACAACCCGACCAACCCGTCTTGGGCCGACCGCGACCGCTTCGTGCTGTCCAATGGCCACGGCTCAATGCTGATTTACAGCCTGCTGCACCTCACCGGTTATGACCTGCCGATGTCCGAACTGCAGAATTTCCGTCAGCTACATTCAAAAACCCCTGGTCACCCGGAAGTGGGCTACACCGCTGGCGTTGAAACCACTACCGGCCCGCTGGGGCAGGGTATTGCCAACGCCGTCGGGATGGCGATTGCCGAGAAAACTCTGGCGGCGCAGTTTAACCGTCCTGGCCACGACATCGTTGACCACTTCACCTACGTCTTTATGGGCGACGGCTGCATGATGGAAGGCATTTCTCACGAAGTGTGCTCTCTGGCTGGTACTCTGAAACTGGGCAAACTGATCGCGTTCTATGATGACAACGGTATCTCTATCGATGGTCATGTTGAAGGCTGGTTCACCGATGACACCGCGAAACGTTTTGAAGCCTACGGCTGGCACGTTATCCGTGGCATTGACGGTCACGATGCCGACGCCATTAAACGTGCCACGGAAGAAGCTCGCGCCGTGACTGACAAACCGTCCCTGCTGATGTGCAAAACCATCATCGGCTTCGGTTCGCCGAACAAACAGGGTACCCACGATTCCCACGGCGCGCCGCTGGGCGACGCGGAAATCGCGCTGACCCGCGAACAGTTGGGCTGGAAATACGCGCCGTTCGAAATCCCGTCTGAAATCTACGCCCAGTGGGATGCGAAAGAAGCCGGCCAGGCGAAAGAGTCTGCATGGAATGAGAAATTCGCGGCTTATGAGAAAGCCTTCCCGCAGGAAGCTGCTGAATTCACTCGTCGTATGAAAGGCGACATGCCGGCTGACTTCAATGCGAAAGCGAATGAGTTCATCGCTAAACTGCAGGCGAATCCATCCAAAATCGCCAGCCGTAAAGCGTCCCAGAATGCCATCGAAGCCTTCGGTCCGCTGTTGCCGGAATTCCTCGGCGGCTCCGCTGACCTGGCACCGTCTAACCTGACCCTGTGGTCCGGTTCGAAAGCGATTAACGAAGATGCCGCAGGTAACTACATTCATTACGGTGTGCGCGAATTCGGTATGACCGCTATCGCCAACGGTATCGCCCTGCACGGCGGTTTCCTGCCGTACACCTCCACCTTCCTGATGTTCGTCGAATATGCCCGTAACGCAGTGCGTATGGCAGCGTTGATGAAACAGCGTCAGGTGATGGTCTATACCCACGACTCCATCGGTCTGGGCGAAGATGGCCCGACGCACCAGCCGGTCGAGCAGGTGGCAAGCCTGCGCGTAACGCCGAACATGTCCACATGGCGTCCGTGCGACCAGGTGGAATCCGCGGTGGCGTGGAAATATGGCGTAGAGCGTCAGGATGGCCCAACCGCGCTGATTCTGTCCCGTCAGAACCTGGCGCAGCAGGAGCGTACTGAAGAGCAACTGGCGAATATCGCCCGCGGTGGTTACGTACTGAAAGATTGTGCGGGCCAGCCGCAGATTATCTTCATTGCGACCGGTTCTGAGGTTGAGCTGGCGGTTGCCGCCTACGAAAAACTGACTGCCGAAGGCGTGAAGGCGCGCGTGGTTTCCATGCCGTCCACCGACGCGTTCGACAAGCAGGATGCGGCCTACCGTGAATCCGTGCTGCCGAAAGCGGTCTCTGCGCGTGTGGCGATTGAAGCGGGTATCGCTGACTACTGGTTCAAATACGTCGGCCTGAACGGCGCTATTGTCGGGATGACCACCTTCGGTGAATCCGCCCCGGCAGAGCTGCTGTTTGAAGAGTTTGGCTTCACGGTGGACAACGTGATCGCCAAAGCGAAAGCGCTGCTGTAATCCTTAATACGGCATAAAACGGGTCGCTTCGGCGACCCGTTTTTTGTCTATGGAAAACCCCCAGCTAGGCTGGGGGTTCCGGAAAGCTTTCAGCTTTAAGCCAGTTATTAAAACCCCTTTTGATTTGTTAAAACATCTTGCGGTCTGGCAACTGCAAA
>NZ_JBCLYA010000025.1:0-217883 GCF_039650795.1 Salmonella sp. K21076 | reverse complement strand
GCCGTAAGTAACGAAGTTTGATGCAAATGTCAGATCGTATGCGCCTGTTAGGGCGCGGCTGGTAAGAGAGCCTTACAGGCGCATCAGAAAAACCTCCGGCTATGCCGGAGGATATTTATTGCCTGAAACGTGCATTATTTTAGTGAAAAAATATCGCTGCCCAGATGGTTATAGTCCACTTTCTGTAATTTGAAATTGGTGATATAAACGGGCCCGGCTTTCTGTTCCGAAATAAATCGATAGCGATTTTTGATCTCTTTAGCGCTAATTCCTGTCCATTGCGAGAAAAAACTCAGGAAATCGTTCGCGGAACGGCGAGCTTTAATGATCCGATGCGCTTTACTGTCGCTGGATAGCACCATAAACGGCACCTGGAAGTTTTGCTGGAATTTGTCGTCATGCGCCAGGTACTGTACCGCTTTGCCGCGCTCTTTAAACGCCAGCCTGTGATCGGAGAAATAGACGAGCGAAAAACTGTCGCCGCTATGACGAAGCTGAGTATAGAGCTGACGGAGCAAATCGTCGGTTTGCGTCATGGTGTATAAATAACAAGACGTCTCTTTCGACTGGACAAACGTCGCGTATTTTCCATGAGTACGGTCGCAGGCCTGGGGATGCGATCCCATTAAATGCAACACAATCAACTGCGGTTGCGTGCGTTCTGTCGCCAATACCTGCGCCGTCATGGTTAACAGCGCGTCGTCGCGAGTATTTTTATCCGCTTCAAAATCGCCGTTTTTCAGGAAATGCGCTTCATCGGCGCGTTTGGCGATACTGGCGATGGCCGTGTCGTATTCGCCGATTTGCCCCTGATTGGAAAACCACCATGTCTGAAAACCGGCGCGGTTAGCCAGCGTGACGAAGTTATCCTGATACTGCGGTTTGTTATCCACCACGCGATTGAGCGTTAAACCGAGCGATTTTTGCGTTGAGCCGCTGGCGGCGATGTAATCCATAAAGAAGTCGCCATTCACATGGCTGGCGAAGGGGGTATTATCCCAGTGGCCGCCGAAAGCGCCCATGGCATCCCGTCGCGCGCTTTCACCAATCACCACGACATAGATGTGATATCTGGGTTTCACCGCAGTAACCGTCCAGCTATCTTTTATGCCGGATAGCTGCGCCATACGGTGCTGCTCTTCAATGACTTCGTTGTTATTGACGATAACGTCTTTGGCGAAGCGAAAAACCGGATAGCCGGTATCAATAACCTTAAAAACGCCGCCCCAGGCCAGATTTTGTACCGGCGCGACGAAAAATGCCGCGACGCTAATCAGCAGGCACAGGCTGTCGAGGCTATTCCAGCGCGGCCTGACCTCTTCTTTTCGGCGGCGAAGCGCAATAATACCCAGCGCAAAAATAAAAAGTCCGGTCAGGTAGCTATACCACGGGAAGATGGTCAGGATTTCGCTCGACTCTTCCATATTGGTGGAGTGCAGCGCCAGCAGCGTATTAAAGTTCGGCGCGCCGTAAGCCTGGCCAAAGGGAAAATAGCAAGCGGCTACCAGCGAACAGATGCCGAGCAGCGCTTTTTGTCCGCGAGGCAGGTAGCGCCAGAGCAGCAGCAACAGGCAGGTAAACGCCGCGGTATAAAGCAGGCTAAAGGGGTAGCCGAGCGCGAGGTTAATCAGCAGCGACTGTAAAAAGTAGAGGCCCGCCCATGGGCTTACAGCCCGACGACGGGCCAGAAGTGAATCGATAAGGGTTGAATTCATATGCCACTATTGCAAAAACGCCATGTGCTAACCCTGGCGCGAAGGGTCATTACCTGCCTGATTATGCGTAAAAAAGGTATTGGGTTCGCAACGGCGAGTCGCAAAATATTCAAGGCTGCCAGAAGATAGAGCGTGCGGGTAAGAAGGCCAACCGCCGGAAAGAAAATGTTTTGCGAAGAGAATAGCAAAACCACAAAAAAAACAGGGGAAATGGGCGCCATTTCCGTTGAGGATGCAAAATAAAGCGGCGTACCGCACCGCCGCGTTATTTCGTGGAAGGGTTATCCTGTTCCGGTTTGCCGTTGATCATATCGCACAACATAGAGAGCAGCATTAACCGGACTTTAAAGGGAGAGTGACTGAACACGCGTATACACCTCTTAAATTCGTTCATATAAACCTCCTGATGTTTCTATCCCATCGATCCGTGAGGGATGTCTGCATTACATACAGATATAGCACAGGCTATGTTTTATAGCTATTGCTAAAACGTTAATTTTTTGTGCCCGGACAACTCTGGTTTACAATGAGCGCTCTGTCAGCTGACGCGTTAACGCGTCACAGAAACGAGGAAGCAAAATGGGTCGTCGCGCAGGTACGCCAACAACAAAAAAAGTGACGCAATTGGTGAACGTAGAAGAACACGTTGAAGGATTTCGTCAGGTCAGAGAGGCGCATCGGCGTGAGTTGATAGACGACTACGTTGAGCTGATTTCCGATTTAATTATTGAGGTAGGGGAAGCGCGTCAGGTGGATATGGCGGCGCGGCTCGGCGTCTCCCAGCCGACTGTGGCCAAAATGCTTAAGCGCCTGGCATCGTTAGGATTTATTCAAATGATCCCCTGGCGCGGCGTTTTTCTGACGCCGGAAGGGGAGAAGCTGGCGCAGGAAAGCCGCGAGCGGCATCAAATTGTCGAAAATTTTTTACTGGTATTAGGCGTAAGCCCGGAAATCGCGCGTCGTGATGCGGAAGGGATGGAACACCATGTCAGCCAAGAGACATTAGATGCCTTTTTGGCCTTCACGCAACAGCATGGAACATCTGCAGAATGAATCTGGCCTTTTTACGGGCGCTGCGGCGTGACCGTTTTTTTCAGTTGTTGATCATTGTGGGGATGGCGTTAAGCCTGTTTGTTCCTTTTGCGCCCCGCGCCTGGCCTGGCGCGATTGACTGGCACACCATTATTACCCTCAGTGGGTTAATGTTGCTCACTAAAGGCGTTGAGCTGAGCGGCTATTTTGATGTGCTGGGACGCAAGATGACGCGCCGATTTCATACCGAGCGGCAACTGGCGATGTTCCTGGTGCTGGCTGCGGCGGCGCTGTCGACCTTTCTGACAAACGATGTCGCGCTGTTTATCGTTGTGCCGCTGACGATAACGTTAAAAAAACTGTGCGCGATTCCGGTCAACCGATTGATTATTTTTGAAGCGTTAGCGGTGAACGCCGGTTCGCTGCTGACGCCTGTCGGTAATCCGCAAAATATTCTGTTGTGGGGACGCTCCGGCTTAAGCTTTGCTGAATTTAGCGGGCAAATGGCGCCGCTTGCCGTCATGATGATGCTGACGTTACTGCTCCTGTGCTGGTTTTGTTTTCCGGGTAGGGCGTTACAGTATCATACCGGTACGCGTTCGCCGCAGTGGCAGCCCCGTCTGGTGTGGAGTTGCCTGGCATTATATGTCGTTTTTCTTACCGCGCTGGAGCTCAGGCAAGAGTTATGGGGACTGGTGTTGGTGGCGGCTGGGTTTATTGTGCTGGCGCGCAGGGTGATAGTCAGCGTGGACTGGACGCTGCTGCTGGTATTTATGGCGATGTTTATTGATGTCCATCTGCTAACGCAATTGCCGGCGTTGCAGGGCGTTTTCAACCAAGTTGGCGCACTGTCTCACCTGGGACTTTGGCTAACCGCTATCGGCCTGTCGCAGGTTATCAGTAATGTGCCCAGTACCATTCTCCTGCTGAACTATGTACCGGCCTCGACGTTGCTGGCGTGGGCGGTGAATATCGGCGGGTTTGGTCTGCTGCCGGGGTCGCTGGCAAATCTTATTGCTTTACGGATGGCGAACGATCGCCGAATCTGGTGGCGATTTCATTTCTATTCGCTGCCGATGCTGGCATGGGCGGCGCTGGTGGGATATGGATTATTGCAACTGATGCCGTAAGAGAAGCCCGATAGTGTCTATCGGGCTTCGCAGGCAGAGTCTGTCAGTTCAGACGAACCGGCATCCCGGAACGATCCTGAACTGCCTGTTGTACGACGGTCTGATCAACGTCAGGCTCGTTGGTGACGGCCAGGATACTCTTATTAAGCGTGATCGGCACCGCTTCCTTACCTTCAAACTGCGCTTCCGTCGTTGACAGCGGGTTATGCACCTCAATGTAACGGCTACCGTCCGGCTCGGTGGTGGCTTTTACCGGTTCATCGATAAACTGCACGCGGGTACCGACCGGCACATTTTCAAACAGGAATTTGATATCGTCGTTGCGCAGACGTACGCAGCCGTGGCTCACGCGAAGCCCGATGCCGAAGTTGGCGTTGGTGCCGTGAATAGCATACAGGCGACCGATGTACAGCGCGTACAGGCCCATCGGGTTATCCGGGCCCGCAGGCACGACGGCAGGCAGCGGCTCGCCGGCGGCGCGATATTCAGCGTGCATTTTTGCCGTAGGCGTCCAGGTCGGACCGGCTTTTTTACGTTCAACTTTGGTCGTCCAGTTGATAGGCGTGTCTTTACCTAACTGACCGATCCCAATCGGCAGGACGATAACGGTGTTTGTGCCTTTCGGGTAGTAATAGAGGCGCATTTCCGCGCTATTGATGATAATGCCTTCGTGTACGGTATCCGGCAGGATCAGCTGCTGCGGAATATTCAGCACGGTACCGCCCTTCGGCAGGAAGGTATCCACGCCAGGGTTGGCTTCCAGCATGTTGGAGAGCCCCATCTGATACTCCGCGGCAAAATACTCCAGCGGCTGGGTATTGCCCTCCGGAACGGTGATGACCTGATTTTGCCCAATTAAACGGCTACCATCGGTAGGCAGCGGGTAAGTGACTGCTGAGGCTGTTTTACAAAAACCAACTACAGCGAAAGCCGCCGCGAAAAGCGTTGTTAATTTCATATTCATGTTATGCGAGATTCTGTGCCAAGCAGGCTAGTAGGTTGAGAATTCTGTCATGTTGGGAGCGCATTATAGGTGCATTCCAGTAAACAGGGAATTCAGATGTGTACGAAATCACGTTTTTTTCCCCTTACGGTTCAGTGTAGCCCTTTGTATAGGGCGCGATCTTATTTCAGACTTGTGGCATAATAAGCGGTTTGTCACATCTTTTTTCAGGATAAGCCTGTGTTAGTTTCCAGCAACGTTACCATGCAGTTCGGCAGTAAGCCGCTGTTCGAAAATATTTCCGTCAAATTTGGCGGCGGCAACCGTTACGGCCTGATCGGCGCCAACGGTAGCGGAAAGTCCACTTTTATGAAAATCCTCGGCGGCGACCTGGAGCCGACGCTGGGCAATGTTTCCCTCGATCCGAATGAGCGCATCGGTAAGCTGCGTCAGGACCAGTTCGCTTTTGAAACATTCACCGTACTTGATACTGTCATTATGGGGCATGGCGAACTGTGGGAAGTCAAGCAGGAGCGCGACCGTATCTATGCCTTGCCGGAAATGAGCGAAGAAGACGGCTATAAAGTCGCCGATCTGGAAGTAAAATACGGCGAGATGGACGGTTATTCCGCTGAGGCGCGTGCGGGCGAACTGCTGTTGGGGGTGGGCATCCCGCTGGAGCAGCATTACGGTCTGATGAGTGAAGTCGCGCCAGGCTGGAAATTGCGTGTGCTACTGGCGCAGGCGTTATTCTCTAATCCGGACATCCTGTTGCTCGACGAACCGACCAACAACCTGGATATTGATACTATCCGTTGGCTGGAGCAGGTGCTGAACGAGCGCGATAGCACGATGATCATCATTTCGCACGACCGTCACTTCCTGAACATGGTTTGTACGCATATGGCGGATCTGGATTACGGTGACTTGCGCGTCTATCCGGGTAACTATGATGAGTATATGACGGCGGCGACCCAGGCGCGTGAACGTCTGTTGGCCGATAATGCGAAGAAAAAAGCGCAAATTGCCGAGCTGCAATCTTTTGTTAGCCGTTTTAGCGCCAATGCCTCTAAATCGCGTCAGGCAACGTCGCGCGCGCGGCAGATTGATAAAATCAAGCTGGAAGAGGTGAAAGCCTCCAGCCGTCAGAACCCGTTCATCCGTTTTGAGCAGGATAAAAAACTGTTCCGTAACGCTCTGGAAGTGGAGGCGCTGACGAAAGGTTTTGATAACGGTCCGCTGTTTAAAAATGTCAATTTGCTGCTCGAAGTCGGCGAGAAGCTGGCGGTACTCGGCACCAATGGCGTGGGTAAATCTACGCTGCTGAAGACGCTGGTTGGCGATCTGGACGCCGATCACGGCACCGTTAAATGGTCGGAAAACGCGCGTATTGGTTACTACGCGCAGGACCACGAATATGAATTCGAAAATGACCTGACGGTGTTTGAATGGATGAGTCAGTGGAAACAGGAAGGCGACGACGAGCAGGCAGTGCGCAGTATTCTGGGCCGCCTGTTATTTAGCCAGGATGATATCAAAAAGCCTGCGAAAGTCCTCTCCGGTGGCGAGAAGGGCCGTATGCTGTTCGGCAAACTGATGATGCAAAAGCCGAATATCCTGATCATGGACGAACCGACTAACCACCTGGATATGGAGTCGATCGAATCGCTGAATATGGCGCTGGAGCTGTATCAGGGCACGCTGATCTTTGTTTCGCACGACCGTGAGTTCGTCAGCTCGCTGGCAACCCGCGTCATTGAAATTACGCCGGAGCGCGTGGTGGACTTCAGCGGTAACTACGACGATTATTTGCGTAGTAAAGGGATTGAAAGCTAAACACTGACGCCCGGTGGCGCTGTGCTTACCGGGCCTACGTATCCTGGCGCGTAGATCTGGTAAGACGGGTGCGCCCAGACAAAGGGCACACCGCAGTTGAGCGGGCAGGGCTGTACGACCGTCAAACGTCCATACCTAATGCCCGCTTGCCGTGAATATTCAGATCGCGCAGCGTGAAACGCCCTTCCCAGGTGGTTTCATAGTCCTCGCGCGGGAAATCGTCCGGTGATGCGCCTGTCTCCAGCGCCGCTTTCACCTTACGCGCATAGGCCAGATTTTTCTCACACATTGGCGCGGCAGGAATGTACATCACATTGCCCCAGCCCTGCTGATTTTCGACGGGGGCGACGGAGTGGATGACATCGCAATGCCACCACACGGAATCCCCGGCTTCCAGCGGCGGAATGCTGGTTAACGCCGCCATCAGTAAAGGATGCCACTGTTCAGAAATCGGCAGCACCCGGCCCGGCGCGACGCCGCATAATTCATCTTCCGGGACATCATCCAGCAGCGGGCGCAGCAGAATATACGCCATCGCCTCCGGAATAGGGACGACATGAAGCAACCCCTGACCGGGCAGCATATCGGAGAGCGCGGTCCAGCCCTGGAAGGTGCGAAATACCGAGCATTTTGTGGTGTTATCCACCGTGTACTCTTCAACTTCGGTACGGTGCGCCGCATTCCACGGATCGTACTGCTCGACGTTGCCGTTAAACACGCTGGCGAATACCTGCTGATAGGCTGGTAGCAGCCAGCGCTCCAGCGCGCCGGAGTCGGTATGCGCTCCCAGTCCTTTGGATGTGGTGCCCGGCGGGCGGCGACGGATGCGATCCGGGTAAATGATGCTGATATCCGGATTAAACCATCGCTTGCCGTCGCGCTCTACCTGCCACAGACGGTTGAGGAACGACTGCGCCAGCGCCATCTCTTCACTTTGGCGGGCCTGCATTTGCGCCTGCGACCAGTAGACAGGATAGATTTCAGGCCGGGAGGCGCTCAGCGTACCGAAAAAATTATCCCCCGGTCCTTTATACACCTCGTCAAAATGGTTCTTGTCCAGATAGTCGAGCATCGACTGGTCCCATGCCAGCGCCTGTTCGCGTGGAAAATGACCTTTAATCACCGCGCACCCGCGGCGCTTAACCTCGGCGCGGGTAGCATCGCTAATGTTGCCCGTCGCCAGTTCGCTAAAAGGGATAATTGGCCATACCGGCTGTCCCTGCGCCTTCAGATCGTTAATTTCCGCCACCCGGGCTGCTATGGTGGCGCTCAAACGGTCGAACACCGCCTGTACGTCGCCGATTTGCGCGCGTAGCGCCTGCTTCATCTGACGAATGGCCGCTTTTGGGTCGGCGGGCAGCGTTTCGTAGGTAAAAGGAGTCGTCATATCAACCTCACCATCTTTCGTTCGAAAGTAAAATTAGTTACATGTGATACTTTAAGTTAAAATAAGGTTAATGCAAGTTTAAAATATTGCAGGGGCGCACAAGGAGGGAAGCGAGAGGAAAACGTAAGGTGGCCAGGACGCCTTAATGTCTTATGCGGCTATTCCTTTCGTTCAGCCACTTTTCATTCGAAATAAATTTGTGGTTCTGCTCACATTGTTATTAAAATGTTTCTGGTCGCAGTTACAGCCAGGAGCTTAAGTATGACCGTTAACGTTGTCGTTACCGATATGGACGGCACTTTTCTCGACGATGCCAAGCAGTACGATCGTGTACGCTTCATGGCGCAATACCAGGAACTGAAAAAACGTAATATCGAATTTGTGGTCGCCAGCGGTAATCAGTACTATCAGTTGATCTCCTTCTTCCCCGAGCTGAAAGACGAAATTTCCTTCGTCGCAGAAAATGGCGCGCTGGTGTATGAACATGGCAAGCAGTTGTTTCACGGAGAGCTAACCCGGCATGAATCGCGTATTGTGATTGGCGAACTGCTGAAGGATAAGCAGCTTAACTTCGTCGCCTGCGGTCTGAAAAGCGCTTATGTCAGCAAAAACGCTCCCGAGACTTTCGTGGCGCTGATGGCCAAACATTATCACCGCCTGCAGCCGGTAAACGATTATCACGACATTGACGATATCCTGTTTAAGTTCTCCCTGAATTTGCCCGATGAACAAATTCCGCTGGTTATCGACAAACTGCACGTATCTCTGGATGGCATCATGAAGCCTGTCACCAGCGGCTTCGGTTTTATCGACCTGATTATCCCGGGACTGCATAAAGCGAATGGCATCAGTCGTCTGTTAAAGCGCTGGAACAGGTCGCCACAGAATGTCGTCGCCATTGGCGACAGCGGTAATGATGCGGAAATGTTGAAAATGGCGCATTACTCTTTTGCCATGGGCAATGCCGCAGACAATATCAAAGCGCTTTCACGTTATCACACTGATGATAATAACCATCAAGGCGCGCTCAACGTCATTCAGGCCGTGCTTGACGGCACCGATCCCTTCTGATTAACAGGCCTGCGTAGGCCTGTTAAGCGTAGCGCCATCAGGCAGTTCGGACATATTGCCGATGGCGCCTGGGCAAATTACAGCATATGTTCGGTACGGGCGATGATATCGTCCTGCGCGTCCGGCGACAGCGCGGTGAAGAAGGCGGAGTAGCCTGCCACACGCACGACCAGATCGCGGTACTGGTCCGGATGTTTTTTCGCATCCAGCAGCGTTTCGCGTGACACGATGTTGTACTGAATATGCCAGCCTTTATGCACCTCAAAGAACGTCCGTAGCAGAACCATCAGTTTCTGTTTGTCGGATTCGTTTTCCAGCGTCGTTGGGTTCAGTTTCTGATTGAGCAGCACGCCGCCGAGAATGGAACCGGTAGGTAATTTGCCTACGGAACCAATCACCGCCGTCGGGCCGAGATGATCCGTACCCGATGCAGGGCTTGCGCCTTCCGCCAGCGGTGTATGCGCTTTGCGACCATCCGGGGTAGCCATAGTTGCGGCGCCAAATGGCACGTTTGCTGAGATAGAGGACGTACCGGCGTAATAGTTGCCGCCCACAGGGCCACGACCATAGCGCGGGTTATGGTATTGCTTCAGCTCATCAATATAGGTCTGATAAGCGCGCGCCAGCAGGGTATCGACACTGTCATCGTCGTTACCGTATTTCGGCGCGCCGTTAATCAGACGCTGGCGCAGCTGTTCATGGGGCAGCCCGTCAAAGTCATCGGCCAGCGCGGCGGCAAGCTGCTGTTGACCGATAACGCCCTGTTCGAAGACCAGTTTTTTCACGGCGGCGAGGCTGTTGCCCAGGTTGGCGATACCGACCTGCAGACCGGATACCCAGTCATATTTTGCGCCGCCTTGCTTGATACTCTTCGCGCGTTCAATACAGTCGTCTACCAGCGCTGAGCACAGAATATCGTGGACGTTCTCTTCCAGCATGGTGTCGACCACATACTCAATTTCGATCGATTTGCGCGTGTAGTAGCGAATTTGGGTATCCCAGGCGGCCATCACTTCGTCAAAATTGTTAAAGTTGCCTGCGGAGAGCGCCTTTTCCTGCGGCAGAAATACCTTGCCGCTGGTGGCGTCGCGACCGCCTTCCAGCGCCGCCAGCATGACGCGGGCGAAGTTAATAAAGCTCATGCCGGTGCAGCGATAACCCCATTTCCCGCCGACGGCGGTTTCGATACAGCCGATCGCCGCGTAATCGTAAGCGTCCTGTGGTTCGATCCCCAACTTGATAAATTCCGGGATGACGATTTCATCATTGTTAAACGCCGGCATCCCAAAGCCGCAGCGGATGACCTGGACGCAGGCGTCAAGGAAATCGTTACTCATTCCGGCGTGATAACGCACACTGAGGTTGGGCTGGGTAGAACGCAAACGTCCGCAGGACTCCAGAATAGCGTAAGACAGCGGATTCACTGCGTCCATTGGCTGACCGTTGATAAGATTCTGACCGCCAATGGTGACGTTTTGATACAGCGGGCTGCCCGCGGAAGCTTTAGAGTGCGAACCGGAGCGGATCTTGTTTACTTCCAGCAGTTTCAGCCAGCAGCTGTGCAGCAGTTCAATGGCGTGCTCACGATCCAGCGTCTGGTTTAGTTCGACATCGCGACGATAATAGGGGTAAAGATACTGGTCCATACGACCAAATGACACCGAGTGACCGTTAGACTCAATTTGTAGAATCAGTTGGATGAAGTAGCACAATTGCAGTGCTTGCCAGAAGGTCTGCGGCGGTTGGTGGGCGATCACCTCGCAGTTTTCCGCGATGGTAAGTAGCTCTTTACGACGGCTTTCACGGGACTCTTCGCCCGCCATCTGGCGCGCCAGCGCGGCAAAGCGCGTGATATGCTGGCTTACCGCGTCCAGCACAATATCAATCGCCTTCAGGAACTGCTCGCCATGCAGATCTTCCAGCACGGTCAGGTTGATGCGTGAGCGGCGCTCGGCGACTTTATCGCGCAGGTCATCAAGCCCTTTTTCCAGCAGCAGCGGGAAGTTCACCGCCAGGTGCGCGTCACCGGAAGTCATATTACCTTCGGCTTTGATAATGCCAGTCGCCAGAAGCCCTTTTTGTTCATCGGTAAACATGCCGTAGCAGCGATCCTGGACGGTTTGACCGCGCCACCACGGACAGACGTCGTGCAGAATACGTTTGTTTTCTTCACTTACGGAAAAACCTGCGCCGGGCCGGTCTGCCAGGTCGTCGATCTCTTTTTCAATCCACGAGACGGTATATTCCGGGAAAATCGGCGCGGCGCGGACTTCACTTGCCTGGTTGCCGACGATCAGTTCATCGTGTTTTATCCAGATAGTGCGTTCCGCCAGGTGATGGGCCAGCGCCAGCGCGCGGCGTACCGGAATCGGTTTATCCAGATGTTGCTGATACATTTCGGTATAATGCTGCGCGCGCTCGGTACAGACCGGCGGTTTCACGATATGTACCAGCGCGGTTTTGTGCGCCTTAATGCGGTCACTGAGCGTGTCCAGTTTCAGTTGGGTCATGATAATTATCCTCGTAGGGTCGCGGTTAAACCTTTTTGGCAGGCGTACTTCTGGGCAAAATCAAGTAACGCCGGTGCATCCAGTGGTTTATCCGGGGCATGATAGGGCTGACTGAGTAAGTGGTATTTATTGATGCCCAGCGTGTGGTAGGGCAGAAAATGAATTTCCCCGACGTGCAGTTCGTCGGCGGCAAAGTCGGTAATGGCTTTAATGGTCTCCTCATCGGCATTAAATCCCTGAATCAGCGGGACGCGAATCACCATTTTTTTGCCCGCGGCGGCGAGTTTCCTGAGATTTTCCAGCACCCGCGAGGCGCTGCCATCGGTCCACTGCTTAAACGGCCCGTCGGCGACGTGTTTCAAATCAGCCAGAAACAGATCGATATAAGGCAGTGAGGGCGCAATGTATTTCCATGGGACATGCAGACAGGTCTCAACCGCTGTATGAATACCGGCGTCATGGCTGGCTTTAAACAGCTCTGCCGCCAGCTCCGGCTGCATAAACGGTTCGCCGCCGGAAAGCGTAAGACCGCCGCCGCTGCGATCGTAAAAAGGTTTATCGCGCAGTACCGTCGCCATGATCTCATCCACGCTTTTTATTTCGCCGCACACGGTTAACGCCTGTGTGGGGCAGCAATGCGCCAGGATGGAAAAATGGGCGTCGGTCAGTTTCTCGCGATGGATGAGCAGGCCGTTTAGCGCGCGCTCAATGACGTCCGGCGCGGCTTGCGCGCACAGGTCGCATCCTTCGAGACACAGCCGCGCGTCGTATAACAGATCCTGAGCGCGGGCGCGGCTTTCCGGGTTCTGGCACCAGCGACAGCCCAACGAACAGCCTTTGAGAAATACTACGGTACGGATACCGGGGCCATCGTGGGTGGAATAGCGCTGAATATTGAAGATCATAAACGGCCTCTCTTATTTCATGTAAAGATTAAATTACTTTCGAATGAAAGTTATCTTGATGTGCGTCAACGAATGGAGAGGTTCTGACAAAGAGGCGTTAAATGAGGTACAACATCACGGGTTGAGGCTGTGATATGGCGTTTAAGATGATGCCGCGCTGCTTGAGCCGATCGTCAGTCGGAGCTTGGGTAAGCTGGCTTTGCGTCTGATGGCAGTAATTATCTGTTGATACAGCACGGCCATAGACCGTGCTTTGGTATGTTTATCCGTAAAGTGACTACTGCCCGCAGACCTCACAGCCGGGGTTGCGCATCAACTTCATTTCGCGGAACTGACAGGTCATCGCATCGTACATGACGATTTTTCCGCTGGCAGGCTGACCGTAATGCGCCAGTAGCTTAATGGCCTCCATTGCCTGTAGCGAACCGATCACGCCAATCAGCGGCGCCATCACCCCAGCTTCTACGCAGGTCAGAGCGTTTTCGCCAAACAGACGGCTCAGGCAGCGGTAACAGGGTTCGTTTTCCCGATACGTAAAGACGGTAACTTGTCCTTCCATACGAATGGCCGCGCCGGAGATTAGCGGCACTTTCGCGATATAGCACCCGGCGTTAAGTTGATTACGTACGCTAACGTTATCGGTACAGTCCAGCACCAGCGAATGCCCGGCAATCAGGCTGGTCATAGCGTCGTCGTCCAGCCGCGCGTTAACGGGCGTAATGGTAATATGCGGGTTGATTCGCGCCAGCGCGTCGCGGGCGGACTCTACCTTTGGCTGCCCGACCGTGGCGTCGCTGTGCAAGGTTTGACGCTGGAGATTGGAAACGGAAACGGTATCAAAATCGAGTAGCGTCAGTTGCCCGACGCCAGCGCCGGCCAGATACTGCGTTGCCGCGCAGCCGAGTCCGCCCAGCCCGACCACTAATACCCGCGCATCTTTTAACGCTTCCTGCCCTTCAAAATCGAAGCCGCGCAGAATAATTTGTCGGTTATAGCGCAGCATCTCCTGGTCGCTAAGTTCCGCCATTACAGGCCTCCGAACAGAGCATTAAACGGCTCGACTTCCACCCATTCTCCCGGCTCAACATTGCCGCGTTCACGCTCCAGCACAATAAAGCAGTTGCCCAGATTAAACGAGCTGAAAATATGTGAGCCCTGGTGTCCGGTGGTCGTGACCTCCAGTTCGCCGTTGGCGCTACGTTGCAGGATGCCGCGCTGGAAATCGAGACGCCCCGGCGTTTTCTTCAGGCGAGATGTTGTGCGTACACGCTGGCGCGGCGGTACAGCGCTTGCCGTATTGCCGCCAAGCTTCGCCAGTAAGGGCTGAACCAGTTGATAAAACGTGAGCGCCGCAGAGACTGGATTCCCCGGCAGGCCACAGAACCAGCTATTACTGAGCTTGCCGAAGGCAAACGGTTTGCCTGGCTTGATAGCCAGCTTCCAGAAGGCGATTTCGCCCAGCTCCTCAAGGATGGTTTTGGTATAGTCCGCTTCACCAACCGAGACGCCGCCGGAGCTTATCACTACATCGGCCTGGCTGTCGGCGTCGACAAACGCGGCGCGAAGCTTACCGGGATCGTCAGGAATAATGCCTAAATTGATCACTTCGCAGCCAAGCTGTTGCAGCATCAAATGTATAGTTAGACGGTTAGTGTCATAAATTTGTCCCGCCTCCAGCAGCTGGCCCGGAAGCTGGAGCTCGTCGCCGGTCGAGAACAGCGCTACGCGCACTTTACGTACTACCTGCGCATCGGCAATTCCCAGCGACGCCAGCACCGGCAGTTCGGCAGTAGTCAGGCGCGTACCGGCTGGAAAGACCACCGCATCCTGGCGAATATCCTCGCCGCGGCGGCGGATGTTTTGTCCGCAACGAACATCGGTGGTAAAACGCACGCCGTCATCAGTTTGTTCCGTCTGCTCTTGCATGACGACCGCCTCGCAACCTGCCGGCACCGGGGCGCCGGTCATAATGCGAATACAGGTTCCCGCAGGCCATTCTCCTTGGTAAGGCTGACCGGCAAATGCTTTGCCGGCGACGGGCAGCGGCTTATCGGCGGACAAATCCGCCACACGTACCGCATAACCATCCATAGCTGAATTATCAAAGCCGGGGACATCAAGGGGAGATACGATATCGGTCGCCAGGATGCGGCCAAAGCAGTTCATCAGCGGCAACGTTTCTACGGCGGTGAGCGGGGTAATACGTGAAAGCATCTGGGTCAGCGCCGTTTCAAGCGGCATCAATCCGGCGGAAAATTCCATGAACATACTCCTGCGAGGCAAAATCGAATCCGGCTATTATGTCAGAAAACAGTGGCGGGCAGTATGCTACCTCAGTCTTAGAGACGGCCTTGCGCCTTTACATACCTTACGCATCTTTCTATATTCAAAAATCGAATGAATAACTCACAACAATTCTGATAGTTATAGTAAAAGTTGTGTGCCACCGTTAATGGACCCTAAAAATGAATAAAGCAGTGATTGCGATTCACGGCGGCGCAGGCGCGATTGCTCGCGCGCAAATGAGCCATGAGCAGGAGCTACGCTATATCCAGGCGCTGTCAGAGATTGTCGAAAGCGGGCAAAAGATGCTGGAAGCGGGTGACAGCGCGCTTGATGTAGTGACGGAAGCGGTGCGCCTGCTGGAAGCGTGTCCGCTCTTCAATGCGGGTATCGGCGCGGTCTATACCCGAGACGGAACTCATGAACTGGATGCCTGCGTGATGGACGGCAATACCCTGAAAGCCGGAGCCGTCGCGGGCGTGAGTCATGTTCGCCATCCTGTGCTCGCCGCCAGACTGGTGATGGAGCGCAGCCCGCATGTACTCATGGTGGGGGAAGGGGCGGAAAACTTTGCCTTTTCACAGGGGATGGCGCGCGTTTCGCCGGATATCTTTTCCACCCCGGCGCGTTACGAGCAATTGCTGGCGGCGCGTGCGGCGGGCGAAATGGCGCTCGATCACAGCGGCGCGCCGCTGGACGAAACGAAAAAAATGGGTACAGTCGGCGCGGTGGCGCGGGATAAATTCGGCAATCTGGCGGCGGCAACGTCTACCGGCGGGATGGCCAATAAATTGCCCGGGCGCGTCGGCGACAGCCCGCTGGTCGGCGCCGGGTGTTATGCCAACAACGCCAGCGTCGCCGTTTCCTGTACCGGAACGGGAGAGGTCTTTATTCGCACGCTCGCGGCTTACGATATCGCCGCATTGATGGAATATGGCGGACTCAGCCTTGCCGACGCCTGTGAGCGCGTGGTGATGGAAAAATTACCGGCGCTGGGCGGCAGCGGTGGATTAATCGCCGTTGATCACGAAGGTAATGTCGCGTTGCCGTTTAACAGCGAAGGGATGTATCGCGCCTGGGGATATGCCGGGGATACGCCTACCACAGGAATTTACCGGGAATAAGGAGCCGCAGGTGCCGCACAGCGATGAACTGGATAGCCGCGATGTTCTGTCCGTCAGTGGCCTGAATATCGCGTTTCACCACGAAGGGCAACAGGTAGACGCCGTGCGTAATGTGTCATTACGCCTGAAGCGTGGAGAGACTCTGACGATTGTCGGCGAGTCGGGCTCGGGAAAATCGGTGACGGCGCTGGCGTTAATGCGGCTGATTGAGCAGTCGGGCGCGAACGTGCGCTGCGGCGAAATGCTGTTGCGTCGGCGTAATCGCCAGGTGATTGAGCTGTCTGAGCAGAGTGACGCGCAGATGCGGCGTGTGCGCGGCGCGGATATCGCCATGATTTTCCAGGAGCCAATGACCTCGCTCAACCCGGTATTTACCGTTGGCGAGCAAATTGCCGAATCTATTCGTTTGCATCAGGGGGCCAGCCACGAAGAGGCGCTGGCGGAAGCGAAACGTATGCTCGATCAGGTACGGATCCCGGAGTCGCAGGCGATTTTATCGCGTTATCCGCATCAGCTTTCCGGCGGGATGCGCCAGCGAGTCATGATTGCGATGGCGCTATCCTGCCGTCCGGCGGTATTGATTGCCGATGAACCCACCACGGCGCTGGATGTCACTATCCAGGCGCAAATTCTGCAACTTATCAAAGTGTTGCAGCAAGAGATGTCGATGGGCGTGATTTTTATCACTCACGACATGGGCGTCGTGGCGGATATTGCCGATCGCGTGCTGGTGATGTATCAGGGCGAGGCCGTGGAAACCGGCAGCGTAGAGCAGATTTTCCATGCGCCGACGCATCCTTATACCCAAACGTTACTGGCCGCCGTCCCTCAGCTTGGCGCGATGCGAGGCCACTCGCTGCCACGCCGTTTCCCGTTGATTTCCGCTGACGAACCGGCCCTTTATGAATCGCAGATTGAGCAAGACACGGTGGTGGAAGGCGAACCTATTCTCCAGGTTCGGGGGCTGGTGACGCGATTCCCGCTGCGTAGCGGTCTCTTTAACCGCGTTACGCGTGAAGTTCATGCCGTTGAGAATATCAGTTTCGATCTCTGGCCCGGCGAAACGCTATCGCTGGTGGGCGAGTCCGGTAGCGGAAAATCGACGACCGGACGCGCGCTGCTGCGGTTGGTTGAATCCCGGCAGGGGGAGATTATCTTTAACGGCCAGCGCATTGACACGCTGTCTGCGGGTAAACTCCAGCCGTTGCGCCGCGATATTCAGTGTATTTTCCAGGACCCTTACGCCTCGCTCGACCCGCGCCAGACCGTGGGGTATTCCATTATGGAACCTTTACGGATTCATGGTCTGGGGCAGGGGGACGCTGCGGCAAAGCGCGTGGCCTGGTTGCTTGAGCGTGTCGGATTACGTCCTGAACATGCCTGGCGTTATCCGCACGAGTTTTCCGGCGGTCAACGTCAGCGCATCTGCATTGCTCGCGCGCTGGCATTGAATCCTAAAGTGATTATTGCTGATGAGGCGGTCTCCGCGCTGGATGTTTCCGTTCGCGGACAGATCATTAATTTACTGCTCGATTTACAACGGGAAATGGGGATCGCCTACCTGTTTATTTCGCATGATATGGCGGTCGTGGAGCGAATTAGCCATCGCGTGGCGGTGATGTATCTTGGTCAAATTGTTGAGATGGGGCCGCGGCGCGCCGTTTTTGAAAATCCGCAGCATCCTTATACGCGTAAATTGATGGCGGCGGTGCCGGTTGCCGATCCCTCCAGACACCGGCCGCGGCGCGTTCTGCTATCAGATGATATACCCAGCAATATTCATAAACGTGGCGAAGAGACGCCCGCCGTTTCATTACAGTTGGTCGGGCCGGGACATTATGTTGCGCGGCCGCTGCAGGATAATGCGCTCTCGCGCTTATAACATTCAGACAGGCAGGGTTTCAGGAGAACAACATGACGCAATTTATTACGCATAAATGGCTGGCGGCGCTGGGACTGGCCTCATCCATTGCGGCTTTTCCGGCCCTGGCGGCCAAAGATGTGGTGGTGGCGGTAGGGTCTAATTTCACCACGCTCGATCCGTATGACGCCAACGATACGCTCTCGCAGGCGGTGGCGAAGTCATTTTATCAAGGTCTGTTTGGCCTGGATAAAGACATGAAGGTAAAAAACGTCCTGGCGGAAGGCTATACCGTTTCTGATGACGGTCTGACCTACACCATTACCCTACGGCAGGGGGTGAAATTTCAGGACGGCGCGGATTTTAATGCGGCGGCGGTAAAAGCGAATCTCGATCGCGCCAGCAATCCGGATAACCACCTCAAGCGTTATAACCTGTATAAAAATATCGCAAAAACGGAGGTCGTCGATCCGGCAACGGTAAAAATTACCCTGAAACAGCCGTTCTCCGCTTTCATTAATATTCTGGCGCACCCGGCGACGGCGATGATCTCGCCGCAAGCGCTGGAAAAATATGGCAAGGATATTGGTTTTCATCCGGTCGGCACTGGTCCATATCAGCTTGAAACCTGGAATCAGACCGACTTTGTCAAAGTGAAAAAGTTCGCCGGTTACTGGCAGCAGGGCTTACCCAAGCTGGATTCTATTACCTGGCGTCCGGTTACTGACAACAATACCCGCGCGGCGATGCTGCAAACCGGCGAAGCGCAATTTGCTTTTCCTATCCCTTATGAGCAGGCCGCGTTACTGGCGAAAAATAAAAACCTCGAACTGGTCGCCAGCCCGTCCATTATGCAGCGTTATATCAGTATGAATGTGACGCAGAAGCCGTTTGATAATCCTAAGGTGCGTGAGGCGTTGAATTACGCTATCAATCGTCAGGCGCTGGTTAAAGTGGCGTTTGCCGGATACGCCACGCCGGCGACGGGCGTGGTGCCGCCGTCGATAGCCTATGCGCAAAGCTATCAGCCGTGGCCCTATGATCCGGCTAAAGCGCGCGAACTATTGAAAGAGGCGGGGTATCCAGACGGTTTCAGTACCACGCTGTGGTCATCGCACAACCATAGCACCGCGCAAAAAGTGTTGCAGTTTACCCAACAGCAACTGGCGCAGATTGGCATTAAAGCCCGGATAACCGCGATGGACGCCGGCCAGCGCGCCGCGGAAGTTGAGGGCAAAGGGCAAAAAGAGAGCGGCGTGCGAATGTTCTATACCGGCTGGTCGGCGTCGACGGGCGAAGCTGACTGGGCGTTATCGCCGCTCTTCGCATCACAAAACTGGCCGCCGACGCAGTTTAATACCGCTTTTTACAGCAACAAGCAGGTCGACAGCGATTTGGCGGCGGCCTTAAAGACTAACGATCCGCAGGAGAAAACACGATTATACAAAGAGGCGCAGGATATTATCTGGAAAGAGTCGCCCTGGATACCGTTGGTGGTGGAGAAATTGGTTTCTGCGCACAGTAAAAATTTGACCGGTTTCTGGATTATGCCGGATACCGGTTTCAGCTTTGACGATGCGGATTTGAAGTAAGTAATGCGATGGGGCTGGATGGCGCGCGCGTTGTCCGCCATCCGGTAAAAGGTTCGTGTGATGCTTAACTATGTTCTCAAGCGCCTGCTGGGATTAATTCCTACGCTGTTGATTGTGGCAGTGCTGGTGTTTTTATTTGTTCATTTGTTGCCCGGCGACCCGGCGCGGCTGATAGCCGGACCGGAAGCCGACGCGCAGGTGATAGCGCTGGTTCGTCAGCAGCTGGGGCTTGATCAGCCGCTTCATGTCCAGTTTTGGCATTACATCACCCATGTTTTACAAGGCGATTTCGGGACGTCAATGGTTTCCCGCCGCCCGGTTTCTGAGGAGATCGCCAGCCGCTTTTTGCCGACGCTGTGGCTGACGATAACCAGTATGATATGGGCGGTGTTGTTTGGCATGGCGATCGGCATCGCCGCCGCCGTGTGGCGTAATCGCTGGCCTGACCGGGTAGGAATGACGCTTGCCGTGACCGGCATTTCTTTCCCGGCTTTTGCGCTGGGAATGTTGTTAATGCAGATTTTTTCCGTGGATCTGGGCTGGCTACCGACCGTGGGGGCGGATAGCTGGCAACATTATATTTTACCCTCCCTGACGCTTGGCGCGGCGGTGGCATCAGTCATGGCGCGTTTTACGCGCTCCTCGTTTGTCGATGTGCTGAGCGAGGATTACATGAGGACCGCGCGGGCGAAAGGCGTCAGTGAAACGTGGGTGGTGTTAAAACATGGCCTGCGCAATGCAATGATCCCGGTCGTCACCATGATGGGACTGCAATTTGGCTTTCTGCTTGGCGGATCGATCGTCGTCGAAAAAGTGTTTAACTGGCCGGGGCTTGGGCGATTACTGGTCGACTCCGTCGACATGCGCGACTACCCCGTGATTCAGGCAGAAGTGCTGCTGTTTTCTCTGGAATTTATTCTTATCAACTTAGTGGTGGATGTCCTCTATGCCGCCATTAATCCGGCTATCAGGTATAAGTAAGGATGCGATTATTTAACTGGCGCCGTCAGGCGATTTTACATGCTATGCCGGTGGTAAAACCCGACCAGATACGCACGCCGTGGCGGGAGTTCTGGCGTCGTTTTCGCCGCCAGCATGTCGCGTTGGTCGCCGGGGGATTCGTACTGGCGTTAATTCTGGTGGCGATTTTTGCCCGTTGGCTAACGCCCTACGATGCGGAAAACTATTTTGACTACGATAGCCTGAACAATGGCCCCTCTTTGCAGCATTGGTTTGGCGTTGACTCGCTGGGAAGAGACATCTTTAGCCGGGTTCTCGTTGGCGCGCAGATCTCACTGGCGGCGGGCGTGTTCGCGGTATTTATCGGCGCGATAATCGGCACGGTGTTGGGATTGCTGGCGGGATATTATGAAGGCTGGTGGGATCGTTTCATTATGCGCATTTGCGATGTGTTGTTCGCCTTCCCCGGCATTTTGCTGGCGATTGCCGTTGTGGCGGTGTTAGGCAGCGGTATTGCTAATGTGATCGTTGCGGTGGCGATTTTCTCTATTCCGGCGTTTGCTCGTCTGGTGCGCGGAAATACCCTGGTCTTAAAACAGCAGACGTTTATTGAGTCTGCCCGCAGTATCGGCGCCAGCGACACGACGATTTTGTTTAGCCACATCTTGCCGGGAACGGTCTCGTCAATTGTGGTTTTCTTTACGATGCGTATCGGTACGTCAATTATTTCCGCGGCAAGCCTGTCATTTCTCGGGTTAGGCGCGCAGCCGCCAACGCCGGAGTGGGGAGCGATGCTTAATGAAGCGCGGGCGGATATGGTCATCGCGCCGCACGTGGCGCTCTTCCCGGCGGTGGCGATTTTCCTGACTGTGCTGGCGTTTAATCTGTTAGGCGACGGGTTGCGCGATGCGCTGGACCCGAAGATTAAGGGGTAAGCCAGCCCGGTGGCGTTGACGCCTGGCGGGCCTGGAACCGGCTCGCCAGGTGGGGTAACACATTCGGCACCCGCGCCGGGGGAAGTGGCGTTAAACCCGACTGCCCCACAAATCATATTCGTCGGCGTTTTCCACTTTCACGCGCACGATATCGCCCGGCTTGACGTTGGTTTCGCCGTTCAAATAGACCGCGCCGTCAATTTCCGGCGCATCCGCCATGCTACGCCCGATAGCGCCTTCTTCGTCAACCTCATCGACGATCACCAGAATTTCGCGGCCCACTTTTTCCTGCAAGCGCTCAGCGGAGATTTGCTGTTGCAGTTGCATAAAGCGGTTCCAGCGCTCTTCTTTCACCTCTTCCGGCACCTGATCCGGCAGCTCATTCGCGCCTGCGCCTTCCACCGGGCTGTACTTGAAGCAGCCTACACGATCGAGGCGCGCCTCTTTCAGGAAGTCGAGCAGCATCTGGAAGTCTTCTTCCGTTTCGCCGGGGAAGCCGACAATAAAGGTGGAGCGTAGGGTCAGTTCCGGGCAGATTTCGCGCCACTGCTTAATGCGCGCCAGCTGGCGGTCAACGGAACCAGGACGTTTCATCAGTTTAAGAATCCGCGGGCTGGCATGTTGCAGCGGAATGTCCAGATAAGGCAGGATTTTGCCTTCCGCCATTAGCGGAATCACATCATCAACGTGTGGGTAGGGGTAGACGTAGTGCAGACGTGTCCAGACGCCCAGTTTTGATAACTGCTCGCACAGGCTCACCATACTGGTTTTCATCGGTTCGCCATTATGGAATCCGGTGCGGTGCTTCACATCTACGCCGTAGGCGGAGGTATCTTGCGAAATCACCAGAATCTCTTTGACCCCGGCATCAACCAGACGTTTCGCTTCGCTTAATACGTCGCCAATCGGACGGCTGACCAGATCCCCGCGCATCGACGGGATGATGCAGAACGTGCAGCGGTGATTACAGCCTTCAGAAATTTTCAGATACGCATAATGGCGCGGCGTCAGTTTTACACCCTGTTCCGGTACGAGGCTTAAAAATGGATTGTGCTTCGGCTTCGGTACGTAATGATGTACGTGCTGCAGAACTTGCTCATAGCTATGCGGCCCGGTGATTTCCAGTACTTTCGGATGCACTTCGCGGATCTGATCTTCTTTTGCGCCCAGGCAGCCGGTGACGATTACCTTACCGTTTTCGTTCAGCGCTTCGCCAATGGCTTCCAGTGACTCTTGTACCGCGCTGTCAATAAAGCCACAGGTATTAACGATAACCATATCCGCATCGTCATAGTGTGGCACAACGTCATAGCCTTCGGTACGCAGCTCAGTCAGGATTCGTTCCGAATCAACGAGGTTTTTCGGACAGCCCAGGGAAACGAAGCCGATCTTTGGCTGGTGGGTTACATTACTCATAGCTTAAAAAGTGTTCATTTATTGGAATGGTCAGGGCAGGGATTCTACAGATATCCGAACAAAAATTGTATCGCAATCTCATCAGGAGCGGCGGCATCAACCGTTGTGGTTATCAGCAAAAGGTGAAAAAGGGCAATTCTAAGAAAATTCTTGATCTCTGACACCCCTTTGTCTAAAAAACGACCATACTATTAAGTTGAACCCTGGTAGAAAAGAGGAGGAAAAAAGGTATGGTCGTTGACAGACTGAGAACCGATCTTCTCAACAAGCTGATAAACGCGCGTATCGATCTTGCCGCTTATCTGCAATTGCGAAAAGCGAAGGGGTATATGTCAGTCAGCGAAAGTGACACTCTGCGTGACAATTTTTTTGAACTGAATCGCGAGCTCCACGATCACGCTTTACGGCAGGGACTGCATCTCGATCAGGAAGAGTGGAACGCGCTGCGCCGTGCCGAAGGCGCGCTTGCAGCCGCCGCCGTTTGTTTAATGAGTGGACACCATGATTGTCCGACCTTTATTGCCGTCAACGCAGATAAACTTGAAAACTGTCTGACAACTTTGACGCTGAGTATTCAGAGTCTGAAAGCACATTCACCGCTTACACAGGTCTGAATAAGGGGGAGGCGACTCCCCCTTTTTACCGGACCGCGCCGCTTAATGTTTTGTAAAAATAAACCCGACCTCTTGCGATGCTGACTACGCTTTAACGCAGAGCCCTGAAGGAGGCGGTATGCGTCGAATACTTCTCGCGATAGTTTCATTCTCTCTTTTCTCTTCATGGGCGAACGCCAATCTTGCGCCGGTGAACGTTGAGGTGCTGCAAACCCGACTCGATCACCCGTGGTCGCTGGCTTTTTTGCCGGATAACCGTGGGATGCTCATTACCCTGAAAGGGGGACAACTGCGCCACTGGCAGACGGGGCGGGGACTTTCCGATCCGCTGGCTGGCGTACCGAAAGTGTGGGCAAACGGGCAGGGAGGTTTGCTGGACGTCGTGCTGGCGCCTGATTTTGCCCAGTCGCGCCGCGTCTGGCTGAGCTATGCTGAAGCTGACCGCGAAGGAAACGCCGGTACGGCAGCCGGCTTTGGACGGCTGAGCGACGATTTTCAGCGTCTGGAGCATTTTCGTACCGTGTTTCGCCAGATGCCTAAGCTGTCTACCGGCAACCATTTCGGCGGACGTATGGTATTCGATGCGCAAGGGTTTCTTTTTATTGCCCTGGGTGAAAATAACCAGCGCGCTACCGCGCAGGATTTGGATAAATTACAGGGTAAGCTGGTGCGCCTGACCGGGCAGGGCGAAATTCCGCCGGATAATCCGTTTGTACATCAGGCGGGCGCGCGTCCGGAAATCTGGTCTTACGGTATTCGTAATCCGCAGGGGCTGGCCATCAATCCCTGGAGCGGCGCGCTATGGCTGCATGAACACGGTCCGCGCGGCGGCGATGAAATTAACATCCCGGAAAAAGGCAAAAATTATGGCTGGCCGCTGGCCACATGGGGCGTCAACTATAGTGGTCTGAAAGTGCCGGAAGCCAAAGGTGAAATTGTCGAGGGAACGGAGCAACCGGTTTACTACTGGAAGGATTCTCCGGCGATCAGCGGGATGGCTTTTTATGCCAGCGACGTTTTTGCGCCGTGGCGGCACAAACTGTTTATCGGCGCGCTAAAAGATAAAGAGGTCATTGTGATGCGCGTCGATGGCAATACGGTGACGGAAGAAGGCCGTATTCTGGGTGACAGAAAGCAGCGTATTCGGGATGTGCGTGTCGGACCTGACGGCTACTTATATGTGTTAACCGATGAGTCCGACGGGCAGTTACTCAAGGTAAGTCCTGCAGCCACGCGTTAGGTCACCGGGATCATCACCACTTTGCGAAAAGCAGGGCGCTCGGTAAGCTGTTGATACCAGCGTTGCAGATTCGGGCGCGGCGTCCACTTCAGACCCACGTTCAGCAGGTTATAGACGAAGGGCGCAATAGCGATATCGCCGGTGCCAAAGTTATCCCCTGAGAACCACGGCTGGTGGGCCAGCGCATCATCAAGAAGCGCAAACAGGCTATCACACTTTTCGATACCGGCTTCAATTGCCGCCTGGTCGCGTTTTTCCGGCGGGGTTCTGACCAGTCCCATCAGGATCACGCGGTGCGCCGGGCTTAACGTTTGATTCGCCCAGTCCATCCATTTTTCGCCCTCCGCACGCCGTGCCGGATTATCAACCCATAGCCGGTTCTGGCCGTATTGCGCCGCCAGATAGCGGACAATGGCATTGGATTCCCACAATAACAGGTCGGTTTCATCATCTTTAAGCAGCGGCACCAGCCCATTAGGATTCATCGCCAGATAGTCGGCATCCTGGTTAACGCCGAATTTTCCACCTGCCAGAATTTGATCGTATGGCAGTTCCAGCTCTTCAAGCGTCCACAACACTTTTTTAACATTAGTCGAGTTGTTCCGGCCCCACAGCGTAATCATATTAACCCCTTCTGTTTTATCAGGATGATGACAGTAATCGGCCTACCGTGAGATAAACCTAACATTTACACAATGGTCTGTAAAAAAATCGTTATGAAGGAAGCGTAACGGGATGTTATTGCATAAACTTTAAAAACTTTACCAAGTTACGGTTTCTTTAACGTCGTGAGTGCGTTATTACTCACCGCACTTATTACACGGTGGTGTGACGTGTGTTTTTGGAATGGATACTCGGGTGGTACTATGACGCAATACGCTTCTTCCCTTCGTAGCCTCGCGGCAGGTTCGGTTCTCTTATTCCTTTTCGCTTCGCCTGTAAAGGCAGAGGAACAAACGATCGCGCCGCCGGGCGTTGATGCGCGAGCCTGGATCTTAATGGATTACGCCAGCGGTAAAGTACTGGCGGAAGGCAACGCCGATGAGAAACTCGACCCTGCCAGTTTGACAAAAATTATGACCAGCTACGTGGTGGGCCAGGCGCTGAAGGCAGGCAAAATCAAGCTGACCGATATGGTGACGGTGGGCAAAGATGCCTGGGCGACGGGGAACCCGGCGCTACGTGGGTCGTCGGTGATGTTTCTGAAGCCCGGCGATCAGGTGTCGGTTGCGGATCTTAATAAAGGCATCATCATTCAGTCAGGTAATGATGCCTGTATCGCGCTTGCCGACTACGTCGCCGGAAGCCAGGAGTCCTTTATCGGCCTGATGAATGCCTATGCGAAACGATTGGGGTTAACCAATACAACCTTCCAGACGGTACACGGCCTTGATGCGCCAGGGCAGTTCAGTACCGCTCGCGATATGGCGCTGCTCGGCAAGGCCTTGATTCACGATGTGCCTGACGAATACGCCATTCATAAAGAGAAAGAATTTACTTTTAATAATATTCGTCAGCCAAACCGCAACCGCCTGTTGTGGAGTACCAATCTGCATGTCGACGGCATGAAAACGGGGACAACGGCAGGCGCTGGATATAACCTTGTCGCCTCCGCCACCCAGGGCGATATGCGCCTGATCTCTGTCGTGCTGGGGGCGAAAACGGACCGTATTCGTTTTAATGAGTCAGAAAAACTGCTGACCTGGGGTTTCCGCTTCTTTGAAACGGTCACGCCGATTAAACCTGACGCGACATTCGTGACGCAACGGGTCTGGTTTGGCGATAAGCGTGAGGTCAATTTGGGAGCGGGCGATGCGGGGTCTGTGACGATTCCGCGTGGGCAGCTTAAAAACCTGAAGGCCAGCTTTACGTTGAACGAACCACAGCTCACGGCGCCATTGAAGAAAGGGCAGGTTGTCGGCACCATCGATTTCCAGCTTAACGGAAAATCCATTGAGCAACGCCCGTTAATGGTGATGGAAAACGTCGAGGAGGGGGGATTTTTCAGCCGTATGTGGGATTTTGTGCTGATGAAACTCCATCAGTGGTTTGGCAGTTGGTTCTCGTAAAATAACCCCGTTGCCGGGTGCGCGTCGCATCCGGCAAACCTGCGGTTAATACATCAGAGTAATTTGTTGCGCTTTAGCGTAGGCCACAAAGGCCTCATCGGGACGGCGGTCGCTGATAATCGTATCAAAGCGTGATAATTCCCCCATCCGCGCCGGACGTACCTTGCCGAATTTACTGTGATCCACCACCAGTACATGGCTCTGGGCCATTGTCATGGCCCAATGTTTTACCGGCAGCTCTTCCAGATTAAAGCAGGTAGCGCCTTTACTGGTATGAACGCCGGCGGCGGAATAAAACGCGATATCCGGACAAATATTGTTTAACGTTTCATGGAAATCAAGCGGTTTGAAAATGGCGTTGCTGGCGTGAAACTCCCCGCCGCTGAGGATGGCGCGGCAATGGGGTTTGTCCTGCAGCGCCAGAAAGGTATTAAGTGAATAGCACACCGCCGTAAAGGGAAGATCATTATCAATAGCTTCAATGATCCACGGCGTGGTGGTGCCGCAGTCAATAAATACCGTCTGATGCGCTTGTACCAAGCCCGCAGCCAACTGAGCGGCACGGCGTTTTTCTTCCACCAGACGAGATTTTTGATCGCTTAACAGATAATGACTGGCGCTGCGGGGCTCCAGTACGATATAGCCGCCCAGCAACACGACAGGCGCGCTTTTATGGTTCAGGTCGCGACGAATGGTCATTTCAGAGACGCCCAACAGGGTCGCGGCTTCTTTAAGATGAAGTTTATCGCTGCGTTTTAAGGCCTGCAGCAATTGACCAATACGCTCGTCGCGTCGCGTTTCCATAGTTCCCCTGGAGAGTTAAATAAGCGCTCCGCACCATACAGAGCGCTTAATATTACTCTTTTTTTCGCTATTTAGTCACGTACCCAGCCTTTTCGAATGGGCAATGCGAAACAGAAACGGTAACAACGTTGCAGCGCCTGGTAGAGCGGCGCGCCGTACCATTGCCAGATCAGCTGTGCGCTCAGGCAGCCAAGCATCGCTACCAGCAGCGCGCCAATCATATCTAACGGCCAGTGTACGCCGAGATAGACGCGCGACCAGGCGATGGTCATGGCTATCGCCATCATCACGATGCCTGACCAGAGGCGGTGCCAGAACAAAAACGCCAGCGCAAAGGTAAAAATCACCGTACCGTGATCGCTGGGGAACGAGTCATCGGCGGCATGATGCAGGAAGTTATAGCCGATATGATCGACAAACGGACGGTCGTGCGGGAAAAGGTGTCCCATTGTCCAGGAGACCGCCAGACTGATAATCAGCGCGATGCCGATTTTAACGATCAGCTGGCGCTGGGCGCAGACCCGATCGCGGGGCCCCCACAGCCAGAGTACCACGGCTAAGAGCGGGACGATGTTGATGACATCTTTGGCGATAAAGATAGCGAGCGAAATTATCCACTGCGCGGAATCAGGCGTGGCGTTAATAAAATAAAACAGCGAGTTGTTAAGGTTTTCCAGCATAACATCCAGGCTCGGAGCAATGAAATCAAAAGGGATAGCCAGCTCATCCCCGTGCAAACTGAGCATAAATGCAGCGTAACAGGGAGGAAAAGCAGTATTGTCTTATTTGGCGGCAACATGAAGAGATTTAAGACAATGGCATAAAATAACGTTGATGATAACGGCGCAAACTTAAATTAACCTTAAAGTACGCAAGCGCTAAGCAGCTTTCTGTAAAAATGTGCGCTATTTCCCTTGCAGCCTCATAATTCGCTATCTCAGTTCCCCGACTTTCATTACACTCTGCGCGGTTTTTATTGGCGAAGAGATGGTATGCAGAATCGTTTACAATCAGGCGGCAGGCTGGGACGTCAGGCGCTGCTTTTTCCTCTCTGTCTGGTGCTGTACGAGTTTTCTACTTATATTGGCAACGACATGATCCAACCGGGTATGCTGGCGGTGGTTGAGCAGTATCAGGCGGGCCTGGACTGGGTTCCGACGTCCATGACCGCTTATCTGGCGGGCGGTATGTTCTTACAATGGCTGCTTGGCCCGTTGTCTGACCGGATTGGCCGTCGTCCCGTGATGCTGGCGGGCGTCGTGTGGTTTATTGTCACCTGCCTGGCGACGTTACTGGCGAAAAACATCGAACAATTTACATTCCTGCGTTTTTTGCAAGGGATTAGCCTGTGTTTTATCGGCGCTGTAGGGTATGCCGCGATTCAGGAATCCTTTGAGGAGGCGGTGTGTATAAAAATTACCGCGCTGATGGCGAACGTGGCGTTAATCGCGCCGCTACTGGGACCACTAGTTGGGGCGGCATGGGTGCATGTTCTGCCGTGGGAGGGGATGTTTATTTTATTTGCCGCACTGGCCGCTATCGCCTTTTTCGGGCTACAGCGCGCAATGCCGGAGACCGCCACGCGGCGGGGCGAAACGCTGTCATTTAAGGCGCTTGGCCGGGATTATCGGCTGGTGATAAAAAATCGGCGGTTCGTCGCAGGGGCGTTAGCGCTGGGATTTGTCAGCCTGCCGCTGTTGGCCTGGATTGCGCAGTCGCCGATTATCATCATTAGCGGCGAACAGCTCAGCAGCTATGAATATGGTTTGCTGCAGGTGCCCGTTTTTGGCGCGCTCATTGCCGGTAATCTGGTGTTGGCGCGTTTAACCTCCCGACGTACGGTTCGCTCGCTGATCGTGATGGGCGGCTGGCCTATCGTCGCGGGGCTGATCATCGCCGCGGCGGCGACGGTGGTTTCATCCCATGCTTATTTATGGATGACGGCGGGATTAAGCGTATACGCTTTTGGCATTGGGCTGGCGAATGCCGGACTGGTGCGTCTGACGCTCTTTTCCAGCGATATGAGTAAAGGAACGGTCTCGGCGGCGATGGGAATGCTACAAATGCTGATTTTTACCGTTGGCATTGAAGTCAGTAAACACGCCTGGTTAAGCGGCGGCAATGGGCTATTTAGCCTGTTTAATCTGGCAAACGGTATTCTTTGGCTACTGCTGATGCTGGTCTTCTTAAAAGATAAGCGGACGGGGAATTTGCAAACAGTCTGAGAGAGCGGCTACGCCTGATAAGCTTTCTGTTATCAGGCGTAGAGAGGCATCCGCTAGACGTTGAACGGCGGCTCGTTGTTTAATACGCTGTCGATGATATCCAGCACGCCTTCCTGATTGTTCGATCCGGCGCGGTATTTCGCCGCCGCCGCGACCGCTTCGCTGGCGTGCGACATGGCAAAACTAAACCCGGCCTGACGCAGCATCTCAATATCGTTGCCGCCGTCGCCGAATACCACCACTTCACTATCATGAATGCCCCAGCGCTGCTGTAACAGACGCAGGCCGTTGGCTTTATGCACGCCGGGAATTATTAAATCAATACTGCCATAGCCGGTATGAACGGGGACCATGATATCGCCAATGGCGTCGTGCAGCGCCGCCTGTACTTCCGGTATCCGTTCATCGGTAATATTAAGGCCGAATTTGAAAAAAACATCGCTGATATTGTTGAAATTATCCACAAACTCCAGACGATGATAATACATTGCCGCAACGGCTTTTAACGCATCGTCGTACCGTTTCAGCGTGTAGGCGCTGTTTTTTCCACAGGCGATGATCTCCACATCGGCGCGTGTGAGCAGGTGTTCGACAACCGCCTGGAAGTCGGCTTTTGCCAGCTCGCCGTTAAAAACATCCTCTCCTTCGCTGACCACCCAGCCACCGTTTTCCGCGACAAAAGCGATTTCGTGCGCAATTTCCGGAAAGAAGGAGATTAACTGGTAATACTGGTTGCCGCTGGCCACGACAAAGCGAATGCCTTGCCGCTTCATTTGTTGGTACTGCGCCATAAACCGGTCACGGTTATAGGTTTTTTGATCGCTCAGAAAAGTGCCGTCCATGTCGACGGCGATTAATTTAATACTCATGCGTTATGCTCCATCACCGGTTGCGGAGTCGATACAGGTTTGGCGACGGCCTTCGCCACCAGCGCTGCCAGAATAACCAGCGCCAGCACAACCATCATGGCGCTGCGTAATCCATAGTGCTCTCCCAGATAGCCCAACAGCGGCGGCCCGACCAAAAACGCCAGATAGCCGGTCGTGGCGACAACGCTCACGCGCGTCGGCGCGTCGGGACCGGTATCGCTGGCGGCGGAAATGGTCAGCGGGAAGCCGAGCGAAGCGCCTAAGCCCCAAAGAATGACCGAGACGCCGGCAACCCAGTCGCTATCGACAAAAATAATCAGGCCAATGCCCAACGCTCCCATCAACGCGCTGGCGCGAACAACCGTCACCCGGCTATAGCGGTCAATAAACCAGCCGCCGGTAAAGCGGCCAACGGTCATACCAAGCGTGAAACCGGCGTAGATCAGAGAGCCGGAGGTTGGGCTAAAACCGTGTCCGTCTACCATCAGTAGCGGTAGCCAGTCATTCGCAGATCCTTCGGCGAATGCCATTGCCAGCACCACCACGCCAATAAGCAAAAGCTGGATGTCCCGATAAAAAGGTAATCCTTTTTCCTGAAGGTGAGAACCTTCCGATGCGTTTTTACCCGTACCGTCAGGGATCGCCCGAATGGCGATAAAAATGGGCGCGATCGCCACGGCAGCCGCGAGGATGATATGGATGTTAGCCGGGACGCTTAATGCGGTTAACGCCATGCCGACACCAGCGCCCGCCAGCGTGCCGAAACTGTAGAAACCATGCATCATCGGCAGAACGGTTTTATTCAGCTCGCGTTCGACCGCCGCGCCTTCGACATTAATCGCCACTTCGGCGGCGCCAAAACTGGCGCCGAAAACGGCTAATCCAAGGGCAAAAATCAGCGGCGAGGCGCACCACAGCGCGACGCTAAGAATAACCATCCCGGTTACTGCGCAGGTCATCGTCGTGTGAATAACCTTCCGGGTGCCAAATCGTTTCACCAGCCAGGCGGAACAAAGAATACCGCTCATTGAACCGATAGAAAGCCCGAATAAGACCGTCCCCATTTCCGCGGTAGAGACGGAAAGAATATCCCGAATAGCAGGCGTTCGGGTTGCCCAGGAGGCCATCAGCAGTCCGGGTAAAAAGAAGAACATAAACAGCGCCCAGGTACGGCGTTTTAAGGCGTTACGTGAGGAGAGGACGGTCATAGCGTCAGGCCAGAAAATAGAAGCGAGAGGTAAACATTAGCAAGCTTGTGTACATTTGTACATATCGTCGTCATACTTCGTTGTGCAGACAGTTTTTGCTGTCTGTTTTTTCAGCGTAAGCGGCAGGCTACTATCGCCTGCATCCTGAATGAGATGTGGAACTCATCATGAAAGAAAATGCCGTAAGACGCGCCAATGATCCTAAGCGACGGGAAAAAATAATTCAGGCCACACTGGAAGCGGTAAAGACCTATGGCGTTCATGCCGTGACGCACCGGAAAATCGCCGCTATCGCTCAGGTGCCGCTTGGCTCGATGACCTACTATTTTGCCGGTATGGATGCGTTATTGAGTGAAGCTTTTACACTTTTCACCGAGAACATGTCGCGTCAATACCAGGATTTTTTTGCGCAGGTGACGGATGTGGAGGGGGCGTGCCAGGCGATAACGGAAATGATTTACGGCTCGCAGGTTACGACGCCGGATAATATGGCGTTAATGTATCAGTTATATGCCTATGCCAGCGATAAGCCAGCGTTAAAAATAGTCATGCAAAACTGGATGCAGCGTAGCCAGAATACGCTGGCGCAGTGGTTTGACGCACAGACCGCCCGCGCGCTGGATGCGTTTATCGAGGGGATGACGCTGCATTTTGTGACGGATCGAACGCCGTTGGCGCGTGAAGCGATTTTACAGATGGTAAAGCGAATAGCCGGAGAGTCAATGTCGTGTCACTCTGCGTCGGGCAACAAAAAACCCACCAACCTTGAACCGAAATGGCGGGGTTGATGGGCTCCACAAAATGGGGACATCAAAGAAAAGCAGTGGCAATAGGTATGACTGATGCTTTAACGAAAAGTTCGACCTATTGGCAAAATTTTTTCACTTAAAGGCAAACTTCAGTTTTATCCTAATCCCGGCCAGATGATGACAATAAGCGTCCCCGCCAGCGTTAGCAGAACGTTGGCGATGGCGTAAGTCCCCGCATAACCCAGCGCTGGAATATTGCTGCGCGCTGTATCGCTAATGATTTCCATCGCCGGGGCGCAGGTACGCGCGCCCATCATGGCGCCGAACAGCAGCGCCCGGTTCATGCGCAGCACATAAGCGCCAAACAAGAAGCAGATCACCACCGGTATCAGGCTGACGACAAGCCCGGCGATCAGCATTTGTCCGCCGACCGCGCCCAGACCGTTGCTGATACCGCTGCCGGCGCTTAAACCAACGCCTGCCATAAATACCATCAAGCCGAATTCTTTCACCATGTTAAGCGCGCCCTGCGGAATATAACCAAAGGTAGGATGGTTAGCGCGCAGGAAACCGAGCATGATCCCGGCGAACAGCAATCCGGCCGCGTTGCCGATGCCGAAACTAAAATTTCTGAACTGGAAGGTAATCATCCCGATCATTAACCCGATGATAAAAAAAGCGCAGAAGGCGAGCAGGTCCGTCACCTGACTATGGATCGAAATAAAACCAATGCGATCGGCGATGGTTTTTACGCGTCTGGCGTCGCCGCTCACCTGTAACACGTCGCCTTTATTCAGCACGACGTTATCGTCGATAGGCATTTCGATCTGGCTGCGGATGACGCGGTTAAGGAAGCAGCCATGATCGGTCAGCTTGAGCTGAGCGAGGCGGCGACCGACCGCATTGTGGTTTTTCACCACAATTTCCTCCGTCACGATGCGCATATCAAGCAGATCGCGATCAAACACTTCCTTACCATTACGGAAGCTGGGATCGAGCCTGGCGTGCGCGTCCGGATAGCCGACCAGCGCAATCTCATCGCCCATTTGCAGCACCGCATCGCCATCCGGGTTCGCCAGAATACCGTTACGACGAATACGTTCGATATAGCAGCCTGTCTGGCGGTAAATACCCAGCTCGCGCAGGTTTTTACCGTCAGTCCAGGCCACCAGTTCCGGGCCAACCCGATAGGCGCGGATAACCGGCAAATAAACCTTGCGATTAGCATCGGTATCCAGACCGCGCTCGCGAGCAATTTGCTGGGCGCTGGTTTGCAAATCCTGATGCTGTAGTTTAGGCAAGTAACGCGCGCCCACGATCAGACTGACCAGCCCAATCAGATAGGTCAGGGCATAGCCCAGGCTCAGATTATCAAGAGCGGAGGAGAGTTGGGTGCTGGCGATGCCGGAATGTCGCAGGGTATCGCCTGCGCCAACCAGCACGGGCGTGGATGTCATTGAGCCGGCCAGCATACCGGCCGTCAGGCCGATATCCCAGCCGAATAGCTTACCAAGGCCTAAGGCGATTAGCAGAGCGCTACCGACCATGACCAGGGCAAGCATCAGATAATTTTTACCGTCGCGAAAAAAAATCGAAAAAAAGTTGGGGCCAGCCTCGACGCCGACACAAAAAATAAACAGCATAAATCCCAGATTTAGCGCGTCGGTGTTAATACTAAAGTGTTGCTGCCCTAATAATAGAGAGACCACTAAAACGCCAATGGAATTACCAAGTTGGACTGAACCCAGACGTAACTTGCCAAGACACAGGCCAAGAGCCAGGACCACAAATAATAACAGGATGTAATTCCCATTTAACAAATCTGCGACGTTTATATTCACGGAGACTAACTTCTTGTTTACGAGTAAGCTGTTGAAAGAAATGGTAATTTACGCTACTGTTTTTATCATGAATTAAGGGTGCAATCGTATTGCATACAGCATCCAAATAAAAACAACACAACAATATATCCTGCTAGTTTAATCTTATTGCGTACTAACGGCTATAAGAATTGTGCAGGTGTGTTTTTGGCATGGAATGCCACATGACTTTATCTGACTGGATGCCTCACGGCGGAAAGCGTGTTCGATAGAGAGTGTCAGGAGGAACGGTTGAAACATAAACACGGGTGGGCAAGCGTTGTCTGCTGCTTTGTACTCTTTATTGTGGTGTGTCTTTCATTAACTATGCATGTACAAGGCGCTTTTCGCGCGGCAGGGCATCCTGAGATTGGACTGTTATTTTTTACGTTGCTTGGTGCGGTGGCCAGTTTTTGTTCTCACCGACGCGAGGTGATCCGACCGCTGATCGGGGCGATGCTGGCGGCGCCGTTTTGCCTGGTGTTAATGCGCGTGGTATTTATGCCTACCCGATCGTTTTGGCAAGAACTGGCGTGGTTATTTAGCGCCGTATTCTGGTGTGCGTTAGGCGCGCTCTGCTATTTGTTTATTAGCAGCCTGTTTAGCCACCGGCGAAAAAAACGCCGATAGCGCCCTCCGGCAGAGGGCGTCGCCAGAGCAATCAGGCGAAAAGATTCAGATTTTCTTTTGCCCATGCTTCAAAATCCGTACAGCCGCCGATATGTTTTTGATCGACAAAAATCTGCGGTACGGTTTCTACAGGTTTACCTACGGTTTTTTCCAAATCCGCTTTAGTAATGCCTTCGGCATGGATATCAATATAGCGGTAGTTGAAATCGTCGCGTTCTTTGCTCAGTTTTTCCGCCAACTCTTTTGCACGCACGCAATAAGGGCACCCTGGGCGGCCAAAAATAACAGTAAACATATCTCTCCTCGAACATAAAGCCAGACGGCGAACAGGTGTTATCATGCCGCGATTTACGGCAGATGAAAAGCAGGTTACGCCTGTTCCTTTGATAACTCAGGGCTATATCTGTTAAGCACGCCGGACCAGAACGTTCTACACTGTGCGTCAGTTAACCGGGAGGCTTGATATGCGCACGATCGGCGTGTTACCCAAAAGCGTACTGATACTGGAATGCCTCGGTATGATTTTGCTGGCGCTTGCTCTGCTATCGCTTAATCATTACCTTACGCTGCCCGCGCCGTTCAATACGTCGCTGGCTGGCGTATTGATGGTTTTCCTGGGCGTCGTGTTGATCCTCCCCGCCGCGGTGGCGATGATGTGGCGTATTGCGCAGTTACTGGCGCCGCAGTTGATGAAACGTCCACCCGACATTTCTTCCCGTTCAGATAGAGAAAAGCATAATGAGTCCGACCATTGAACTTCTTTGTGGCCATCGTTCTATTCGCCATTTCACCGATGAACCCGTGACTGACGCGCAGCGAGAGGCCATTATTGCCGCCGCGCGCAGCACGTCCAGTTCCAGTTTTTTACAGTGCAGCTCTATAATCCGTATTACCGATCGGGCGCTGCGCGAGGCGTTAGTGCCCCTGACGGGCGGGCAAAAGCATGTGGCGCAGGCCGCTGAGTTCTGGGTATTTTGTGCCGATTTTAATCGTCATTTGCAGATCTGTCCTGACGCGCAGTTGGGGCTTGCCGAACAACTGCTGCTCGGTGTCGTCGATACGGCGATGATGGGGCAAAACGCGCTGACGGCGGCGGAATCACTGGGGTTAGGCGGCGTGTATATCAGCGGCATCCGTAATAATATTGAATCTGTTACCGAACTATTAAAATTGCCGAAGCATGTATTGCCGCTCTTTGGCCTGTGTTTGGGATGGCCTGCGGATAATCCGGATCTGAAACCGCGCCTGCCTGCCGAGCTTGTGGTTCATGAGAACCAGTATCAACCGCTTGATGAAAAGCTGCTGGCGCGCTATGACGAGCAGTTGGCTGAGTATTATCTGACCCGCGGCAGTAATACGCGACGCGATACCTGGAGCGATCATATCCGTCGCACCCTGATTAAAGAAAATCGCCCATTTATCCTTGAATATTTGCATAAACAGGGCTGGGCGACGCGCTAAAACCTGCGGGCCAGTGTATGATACGCGGGCTTTTCAGGGTTTTCAGCGAGGTGCAGGGTGAAAATTGCCATATTGTCTAGGGATGGAACGCTCTATTCTTGCAAACGTCTGCGCGAAGCGGCGATGCGGCGCGGCCATCTGGTCGAGATACTCGATCCTCTTTCCTGCTATATGAATATTAATCCGGCAGCGTCGTCGATCCATTACAAGGGGCGTCGTCTGCCCCATTTTGACGCCGTTATTCCCCGTATTGGTTCGGCCATTACCTTTTATGGTACCGCTGCGCTACGTCAGTTTGAGCTACTGGGTAGCTATCCGCTGAATGAATCCGTCGCTATTACCCGCGCGCGCGATAAGCTGCGATCGCTACAACTTCTGGCGCGCCAGGGGATCGATCTCCCCATTACCGGGATCGCCCATTCGCCGGATGATACCAGCGATCTTATTAAGATGGTTGGCGGGGCGCCGCTGGTCGTGAAGCTGGTAGAAGGCACGCAAGGGATCGGCGTGGTATTGGCGGAGACGCGTCAGGCTGCTGAAAGCGTTATTGATGCGTTTCGGGGGCTGAATGCCCATATCCTGGTTCAGGAATACATTGCCGAAGCTAAAGGATGCGATATTCGTTGTCTGGTCGTCGGCAATGAGGTTGTGGCGGCGATTGAGCGGTGCGCGAAAGCCGGTGATTTTCGCTCCAATCTTCATCGTGGCGGGGTGGCCAGCATCGCGACGATCACGCCCCGTGAACGGGATATCGCCATCAAAGCCGCACAGACGCTGGGGCTGGATGTGGCGGGTGTCGATATTTTACGCGCCGCGCGCGGGCCGCTGGTGATGGAGGTGAATGCCTCGCCGGGACTGGAAGGTATCGAAAAGACTACGGGCGTGGATATCGCGGGGCGAATGATTCAGTGGATAGAACGTCACGCTACGCCTGAATTTTGCCTTAAAATCGGCGGCTAATCGCAATCGTGGATTCCGCCGTAGTACGAAGCACGCTTTTTGCGTAAGCTGTGCCGGTAATTTTTTCATCGTCATCGTAAGAGGTAGCACATTATTATGATATCACTGGTCGTTCCCACTCTGGATACGTTGCGTCAATGGCTCGACGACCTGGGCATGAATTTCTTCGAATGTGATACCTGCCAGGCGCTGCATTTGCCGCATATGCAGAATTTTGACGGCGTCTACGATGCTAAAATCAATTTGGTGGACAACACCGTTCTTTTTTCCGCGATGGCGGAGGTCAGGCCTTCCGCGTTGCTGCCGCTGGCGGCCGATCTCTCTGCTATCAACGCCAGTTCGTTGACGGTAAAAGCCTTTCTCGATATGCAGGATGATAATCTGCCAAAACTGGTTGTGTGCCAGTCTTTATCCGTTATGCAAGGCGTCACCTACGAGCAGTTCGAATGGTTTGTTCGCCAAAGTGAAGAGCAGATTTCTATGGTGATCCTTGAGGCCGGGGCGCATCAGCTTCTGTTTAACGCGGAAGAAGACGCGCAAAAAACCAGCGCGGTTGACCATTTTCTTCACTGATCCCTCCCGATAATCAGGCAGTCGCTGCCAGCGCGGCTGCTGTTTACGTTTTTTTATGCTGCTGTTAACCTTTATTTAAAGAATTATTCACCTCCTTTCTGGCCATTTCGCTTTATCACATAGACAAAACCTGCATAAAAAATTGATAAAAGGCGTTTTTTAATCTGGGCTATAGCCTCAAACCTTAGCTAAAGTTATTCTTGCGAAGCTTCTATAGCGAGCTTGATGGCAGGGAGGGCGACCTCTCTTCTTCATTTGTATCAAATGAAAAGGTATGCACATTTCAGGCATGTTTTAAACCACGCCTAATGGGTTCATTTGTTAACGGATTTTAGAAGGAAAGCGATGATGACCGCCTTAAAGAAAAAATGGCTATCGGGTCTGGTTGCGGGTGCTCTGATGGTCGTCTCTGTCGGCACGCTCGCTGCCGAACAAAAAACGCTGCACATTTATAACTGGTCAGATTATATCGCGCCGGACACGGTGGCGAACTTTGAAAAAGAGACCGGGATTAACGTTATCTATGATGTCTTTGACTCTAACGAAGTGCTGGAAGGCAAGTTAATGGCAGGCAGCACCGGGTTCGATCTGGTGGTGCCATCGGCCAGTTTTCTTGAGCGCCAGCTCACCGCGGGCGTTTTTCAGCCGCTGGATAAAAGCAAACTTCCCGGCTGGAAAAACCTCGATCCTGAACTGCTGAAACTGGTAGCGAAGCACGATCCTGACAACAAATACGCCATGCCCTATATGTGGGCCACGACGGGCATTGGCTATAACGTTGATAAAGTGAAAGCGGTGCTGGGGGATGATGCGCCAGTGAATAGCTGGGATTTAGTCCTCAAGCCGGAAAATCTGGAGAAGCTAAAAAGCTGCGGCGTCTCTTTCCTTGATGCGCCTGAAGAAATTTTTGCCACCGTGCTGAATTATCTGGGTAAAGATCCGAATAGCAGCAAAGCGGATGACTACACCGGCCCGGCAACCGATCTGTTGTTGAAGCTACGGCCAAACATTCGCTATTTCCACTCCTCGCAATACATTAACGATCTGGCTAATGGCGATACCTGTGTGGCCATCGGCTGGGCGGGCGATGTCTGGCAGGCCGCTAACCGGGCGAAAGAGGCGAAAAATGGCGTCAATATCTCTTTCTCGATCCCCAAAGAGGGGGTAATGGCATTTTTTGATGTGTTTGCCATGCCGGCTGACGCCAAAAATAAAGACGAGGCCTACCAGTTCCTTAATTATCTGCTGCGCCTTGATGTGATTGCTCATATTTCCGATCACGTTTTCTACGCCAATGCGAATAAAGAGGCGACGGCGCTGGTCAGCCAGCAGGTGCGCGATAACCCAGGAATTTATCCGCCGGCGGATGTGCGGGCCAAGTTGTTTACCCTGAAAGTGCAGGAGCCGAAGATTGATCGCGTCCGCACCCGCGCATGGACGAAGGTGAAAAGCGGTAAGTAATTTATTAACGGTATGGCCTGATAAGCGTGCGCTATCGGGCATTCCACCGTTTGTATCGTTTGATTGTGTTATGCCGGAGAGCGCCTTGTGAATGATGCCCCCCACCGCCCGCAGGTGAAAACCCGTAAAGCGCTGACGCCGCTTCTGGAAATTCGCAACCTGACGAAGTCATTCGACGGGCAACATGCTGTCGATGATGTCAGTCTGACTATCTATAAAGGTGAGATTTTTGCCCTGCTGGGCGCGTCAGGTTGTGGAAAATCGACTCTGTTACGGATGCTGGCGGGTTTTGAACCGCCGAGCAGCGGGCAAATTATGCTCGACGGCGTCGATCTGGCGCATGTTCCGCCGTATCAGCGTCCGATTAATATGATGTTTCAGTCCTATGCGTTGTTTCCGCATATGACGGTAGAGCAGAACATCGCTTTTGGTCTGAAGCAGGACAAACTGCCGAAGGCGGAGATTACCAGCCGCGTCAATGAGATGCTGGGTCTGGTGCACATGCAGGAGTTTGCAAAACGTAAGCCGCATCAGCTTTCCGGCGGTCAGCGTCAGCGCGTGGCCCTGGCGCGCAGCCTGGCGAAACGTCTTAAGCTGCTCTTGTTGGATGAACCGATGGGCGCGCTGGATAAAAAATTACGCGACCGGATGCAGCTGGAAGTGGTGGATATCCTTGAGCGCGTCGGCGTGACTTGCGTCATGGTGACGCACGATCAGGAAGAAGCCATGACGATGGCGGGGCGCATTGCCATCATGAACCGTGGAAAATTTGTGCAAATTGGCGAACCGGAGGAGATTTACGAGCATCCGACAACCCGCTATAGCGCCGAATTTATCGGATCGGTAAATGTTTTTGAGGGCTTACTGAAAGCGCGTGAAGAGGACGGTCTGGTCATTGACGCGCCCGGTTTGGTTCATCCGTTAAAAGTCGATGCAGATGCCTCTGTCGTTGATAATGTGCCGGTATATGTGGCGCTACGTCCGGAAAAAATCATGCTGTGTGAGTCGCCGCCTGCCGATGGCTATAATTTCGCCGTCGGCGAAGTGGCGCATATTGCGTATCTCGGCGATCTGTCTATTTATCATGTGCGGCTAAAAAGCGGGCAGATGATCAGCGCTCAACTGCAGAATGCGCACCGTTACCGGAAAGGGTTACCGACCTGGGGCGATGAAGTGCGTTTGTGCTGGGAAGCGGATAGCTGCGTGGTCCTGACGGTATAAGGGGGAAACATGAGCACACTTGAACCTCCGGCACGCATCAGTAAACCTGGCGGCGCGGCGCTATGGTTGGCGCGAATGCAAATGAAACATGGGCGTAAGCTGGTTATTGCTTTGCCTTATATCTGGCTCATTCTGCTGTTTTTACTGCCGTTTCTTATCGTCTTTAAGATAAGCCTGGCGGAAATGGCGCGGGCGATCCCGCCGTATACCGATCTGCTGGAATGGGCTGACGGTCAGTTGTCGATTACGCTCAACCTCGGCAATTTTTTGCAACTGACCGACGATCCGCTCTATTTCGAAGCCTGTCTGCAATCGTTACAAATTGCCGGTATTTCCACAATCTGCTGCCTGCTGCTGGGCTACCCGCTGGCGTGGGCGGTGGCGCACAGCAAGCCCTCCACGCGCAATATCCTGCTGCTGTTGGTGATTCTGCCCTCGTGGACGTCTTTTTTAATACGCGTCTATGCCTGGATGGGCATTTTGAAAAACAACGGTGTGCTGAACAATGTGTTGCTGTGGCTAGGGGTTATCGATCAGCCGCTGACGATCCTGCACACTAACCTGGCCGTCTATATCGGCATTGTTTATGCGTATCTGCTGTTTATGGTTCTGCCCATTTATACCGCGTTGACGCGCATTGATTATTCGCTGGTGGAAGCGTCGCTGGATCTCGGCGCCCGACCGATGAAAACATTTTTTAGCATCATTGTCCCGCTCACCAAAGGCGGAATCATCGCCGGCTCGATGCTGGTTTTTATCCCGGCGGTGGGCGAGTTCGTGATCCCGGAACTGCTTGGCGGGCCGGACAGTATCATGATTGGTCGCGTCCTGTGGCAGGAGTTTTTCAATAACCGCGACTGGCCGGTGGCTTCTGCGGTCGCCATTATTATGTTGCTGCTGCTGATAGTCCCGATCATGTGGTTCCATAAACATCAGCAAAAAAGTGTGGGGGAGCACGGATGAATAACTTACCGGTCGTTCGCTCGCCCTGGCGCATTCTGATTCTGGTGCTGGGGTTTACTTTTCTCTATGCGCCGATGTTAATGTTGGTGATTTACTCGTTTAACAGTTCGAAGCTGGTGACGGTGTGGGCGGGATGGTCGACGCGCTGGTATGGCGAGCTCTTTCGGGATACCGCCATGATGAGCGCAGTGGGACTAAGCCTGACAATTGCCGCCTGCGCGGCGACGATGGCGGTGGTGCTCGGTACTATCGCCGCGGTGGTGATGGTGCGATTTGGACGATTTCGCGGCGCAAACGGCTTTGCGTTTATGATCACCGCGCCGCTGGTGATGCCGGATGTGATTACCGGGCTGTCGCTGCTGCTGCTGTTTGTCGCGCTCGGTCATACTATCGGCTGGCCCTCCGATCGCGGAATGCTGACCATCTGGTTGGCGCACGTCACTTTCTGTACCGCCTATGTGGCAGTGGTGATCGCTTCGAGATTACGCGAACTGGATCGTTCGATTGAAGAGGCGGCGATGGATCTTGGCGCGGCGCCGTTGAAGGTCTTTTTTGTCATTACGTTACCGATGATCATGCCAGCGGTGATCTCGGGCTGGCTGTTGGCCTTTACGCTCTCCCTTGACGATCTGGTGATTGCCAGCTTCGTTTCCGGTCCCGGCGCCACCACGCTACCGATGCTGGTTTTCTCCAGCGTGCGCATGGGTGTGAACCCGGAAATCAACGCGCTGGCGACGTTAATCCTCGGCGTGGTAGGAATCATCGGATTTATTGCCTGGTACCTGATGGCGCGAGCGGAAAAACAGCGGATTCGCGATATCCAGCGTGCAAGACGCGGCTGAAGCCACTAAAATCTTCCACTATGGCAATGCGTTGCCGCGCGAGTCGCGGCATCATTTTCAGGGAAGACATTCATTGGGATTTATAAAGCAATCAACCTCATCACATGCCCGTTTAAATGTGCCTACGCTGGTGCAGGTTGCGGCTATGGCGATTATTTTGATTCGCGGTCTCGATGTGCTGATGATTATGAATACCCTCGGCATACGCGGGATGGGCGAGTTTATTCATCGCAGCGTGCAGACGTGGAGCTTAACCCTGGTCTTTCTGGCCAGCTTAGTGCTGGTCTTTATTGAAATTTATTGTGCGTTTTCGCTGGTGAAAGGCCGTAGCTGGGCGCGCTGGGTGTACCTGGCGGCACAAATTATTGTGAGTGGGTATCTGTGGGCGGCGTCGTTAGGCTACGGGTATCCGGAGTTGTTTAGCATCGCGGGAGAATCGAAGCGTGATATCCTGCATTCCCTGGTCATGCAAAAACTCCCCGATCTTTTAATTCTGTTTCTGCTGTTTATTCCCGCTCCCAGCCGTCGGTTCTTCCGGCTGCAATAATGTGTATAATCGTCACCCCGGATAATATGAAGGTTTTTTGGTATGCAGTGCGCACTCTATGACGCGGGTCGCTGCCGTTCCTGTCAATGGATTACGCAGTCGGTTAACGAACAACTTTCCGCAAAAACAGCCGATTTACATCGTTTGCTGGCCGGGCTGCCTGTTGAACAGTGGTGCGCGCCGATTAGCGGCCCGGAACAGCATTTCCGCAACAAAGCGAAAATGGTCGTGAGCGGTAGTGTAGAAAAACCGCTCTTCGGGATGCTGCATCGCGACGGTACGCCGGTCGATCTTTGCGCTTGCCCGCTGTATCCCGCCTCCTTTGCCCCCGTATTCAGCGCGCTAAAACCTTTTATTGCCCGTGCCGGACTCACGCCTTATAACGTGGCGCGAAAACGCGGCGAACTGAAATACCTGTTGCTGACGGAAAGTCAGTTCGATGGCGGCATGATGCTACGCTTCGTGTTGCGTTCAGAAACCAAACTTACGCAACTGCGCGCGGCGTTACCGTGGCTGCGCGCGCAACTGCCGCAGCTCAGAGTGATCACCGCGAATATCCAGCCGGTACATATGGCGATTATGGAAGGGGAGACGGAAATCTATCTGACGGATCAGCAGGCGCTGGCGGAACGTTTTAACGATGTGCCGCTGTGGATTCGTCCGCAAAGTTTCTTTCAGACCAACCCTACGGTCGCCAGCCGATTATATGCGACGGCGCGCGACTGGGTAGGGCAATTGCCGGTACGCCATATGTGGGATCTTTTTTGCGGAGTGGGCGGATTCGGCCTGCACTGCGCGACGCCGCAGATGCAATTAACCGGTATTGAGATCGCGCCGGAGGCGATTGCCTGCGCGAAGCAATCCGCTGCCGAGCTGGGATTAACCCGCCTTCATTTCCAGGCGCTGGATTCCACCCAATTCGCCACCGCACAAGGCGAAACGCCCGATCTGGTGTTGGTGAATCCTCCCCGCCGCGGCATTGGCAAGCCGTTGTGCGATTACCTTGCACAAATGGCGCCGCGTTTTATCATTTATTCGAGCTGTAACGCGCAGACGATGGCGCAGGATATTCGCCATCTGCCGAACTACCGTATTCAACGTGTTCAGCTTTTCGATATGTTCCCCCATACCGCGCATTATGAAGTGTTAACACTGCTTTGCAGGCTGTAGCGCCAAAAGCCAAGCATACAAAATATCTATATTAACTGTCTAATTATCCATAAATAATAATAACCATGATCGATCGATGAAAAACTCCGATCGATCATGGTTATATATTACCCTATTTTTGCAAATCAAATCACAAATAATCACTTTAAATCTTTTAATGACTAATTTTGATTATTACAGTGCGTGTAAGGCAAAATTAGACAAGGTGGTTTATCGGGTAACTTTCAATAGCATCAGCGAAGCAATACGTAACGTCAGTAAAGGGGTCAATTATGACAACGAATAGACACGCTTATGGAGGGCGTTCAGACGATGTTTGCCAAATTTATAGATGTTATTCAAACGTTTTTAACTGAACCGGCAATATTAATTGGGATATTAGTCGGTGTTGGCTATGCGCTGGATAAAAAGACGCCTATAAAAATTATCACCGGTATGATCAGCGCGATGGTCGGTTTAATGATGGTGTTATTTGGCGGCTTTCAATTTTCAGCCACTTTTAAACCGGTTGCAGAAGCAGTCAGCAAGGCTTATGGCGTACATGGATACTTAATGGATTCATACGCCATGAAAGCTGCGACGCAAATAGCGCTGGGCGATAATTTCGGCTATGTAGGATACGTTTTTGTACTGGCGTTTTTTACTAACCTGATATTAGTTTTATTTGGCCGTTATACCGGCGCAAAAGGTATATTTCTTACCGGTAATACCGGGGTCTCTCATTCACAGGCGGTACTGTGGTTAATCGTCTTCTGGCTAGGGTTCGGTTGGGTACAATCCATTGTGATTGCCGGGGTATTGACCGGGGTCTTTTGGGCGTTTTCAACCACGCTTATTGTTAAACCCATCGCCAAAGTGACCAATAACGCCGGTTTTACCATCGCGCATAACCAGATGCTGGGGCTGTGGTTTTTCTCGAAATTCGCGCATAAATTCGGCGATCCGGAAAAGCATGACGCCGAAAACCTGAAACTTCCCGGTTGGTTAGCTATTTTTAACCACAACGTGACGGCAATCGCCATTGTGATGACGCTCTTCGTTGGCGGTTTTCTATTGGCGACAGGGATCGATAACGTACAGTTAATGGCGAAAGGCAAACCCTGGTATATCTATATTATCAATCTGGGCCTGCAATTCTCTATGTATATGGTCATCTTGCTGCAGGGCGTGCGGATGATGGTTGGTGAAATTAACGGTTCGTTTAAAGGATGGCAGGATCGCTTTATTCCTAACGCCATACCGGCTGTGGATGTTGCTGCTTTATTACCTTTTTCGCCTAACGCGGCCACGCTGGGATTCGTCTTTTGTACTTTCGGCACGATTTTTTCCATGGGCATCCTGCTGCTCATCCATAGCCCTATTATGGTATTGCCTGGTTTTGTTCCGCTCTTCTTTTCCGGCGGTCCCATCGGCGTATTAGCCAACCGAATGGGGGGATATCGTTCCGTTATTATTTGTACTTTCCTGTTAGGGATTATTCAGACTTTCGGTACGGTATGGGCCATTCCTTTAACCGGGCTGGCAAAAGAAGGCGTGGGCTGGACGGGAATATTTGACTGGGCGACTCTGTGGCCTGCGATTTGTGAATTACTGAAATTTATTGCTTCAACGTTCCATCTTGGTCCTTATTCCATTTAATTGATTCGGTTTATATATAAAGGATTTTATTATGAAAGATTCTGTAAATATTTTATTCGTATGCGGTTATGGTGTAGGCAGTAGCGTAATGTTACAGACTGTTGTTAAAAAAGCGTTAGCAAAATATGACTTCTCTTTTGATATGGAGCATACGGCAGCGGGAGAGGTCGGTGGATTTACCGACTGGGCAGATATTTATGCGATTTCGAAAAAATTGCTTGATGTTGTTAGCCTCGATCCTAAACACGGACAATATCTCATTCCCATTGAAAATATCATGGATAGCGAATCAATAGGTAAACAGATTTACGATGTGGTAGAGAAAAATTTTCCGCACCTGCTCAACAAATGAGGGTGAGTCATGAAAGCGATTATTCTGCTGTTTGACAGTCTGAATAAAAACTATTTGCCGCCCTATGGTGATTTGCTAACGAAAGCGCCTAACTTTCAACGCCTGGCGGCACATGCCGCCACCTTTGACAATAGTTATGTCGGCAGTATGCCCTGTATGCCAGCCCGTCGGGAACTGCACACCGGGCGCTATAATTTCCTGCATCGTGAGTGGGGGCCGCTGGAACCCTTTGATGATTCCATGCCGGAATTATTGAAAAAAGCGGGGATCTACACCCATCTTATCAGCGATCATCTGCATTACTGGGAAGACGGCGGCGGTAACTACCATAACCGCTATAGCTCCTGGGACGTAGTACGCGGTCAGGAGGGCGATCACTGGAAGGCAAGTGTTGGCGAGCCGCCCATTCCGGAAGTACTGCGCGTTCCACAAAAACAAACCGGAGGCGGCGTTTCCGGGCTATGGCGTCATGACTGGGCGAACCGCGAATACATCCAGCAGGAAGCCGATTTCCCCCAGACGAAAGTTTTTGACGCCGGGTGCGATTTTATCCATAAAAATCATGCCGAAGATAACTGGTTATTGCAGGTTGAGACGTTCGATCCGCATGAGCCGTTTTATACCACCGAGGAATATTTATCGCTCTATGACGATGAGTGGCAAGGCTCGCATTATGACTGGCCGCGCGGCAAAGTCAGTGAAAGTGAGGAGGCGATAGCGCATATTCGCTGTCGTTATCGGGCCCTGGTTTCCATGTGCGACCGCAATCTGGGACGTATCCTTGATCTGATGGATGAACACGATCTCTGGCGCGATACGATGCTGATTGTCGGTACCGATCACGGCTTCTTGCTGGGGGAGCACGGTTGGTGGGCTAAAAATCAAATGCCCTATTATAACGAGGTGGCGAATAACCCGCTGTTTATCTGGGACCCGCGCAGCGCGGTATGCGGAGCGCGACGGCAGTCGCTGGTGCAGATGATTGACTGGGCGCCAACGCTACTGGATTATTTTCAGCAACCTATTCCCGCAGATATGCAGGGCCAACCTCTGGCGAAAGTCATTGCCAGTGATGAACCCGTCAGGGAAGGCGCGCTGTTTGGCGTGTTTAGCGGACATGTTAATGTTACCGACGGACGCTATGTTTATATGCGGGCCGCGCAGCCGGGGCGTGAGCATGACATTGCGAACTACACGTTAATGCCGATCAAGATGAATGCGCGTTATGACGTGGATGAACTGGGAAAATTATCTCTGGCACCTCCGTTTAAATTCACTAAAGGGCTTCAGGTATTACGTATTCCGGCCAGGGAAAAATATAAAGGTGTGAATAGCTTTGGTCATCTCTTGTTTGATCTCAGAGACGATCCGCAGCAGCAACATCCTATTCATGATGAGGCCATCGAAGCAAGGATGATCAACTTACTTATCCGTTTGATGAAAGAAAATGACGCTCCGGCGGAGCAGTATCGCCGTCTGGGTCTGGATGTTGTCTAAAAACATAACAATGTTGTAAGCCGGGTACGCGTTAGCGTCACCCGGCAAGTATGAGTCCGAATCGCCTGTTGATGCAGGCCTTTGAGACTGATGACAAACTGTAGAATGCTCAATGGCGCTGCGCTTATCAGGCCAGGATAGTTTCCGATAGCGGCCCGTGGGCTGAATAAGGTATTTATACTGCCATTTCGCAACACGGTGGGCTAATCACATACGTTTTACTGCGGGAACCACTGATCGCTGATTTTCTGATAAGTGCCGTCCGCTTTAATGGCGGCCAGCGCATTATTCAGTTTTTCCAGCAACGCCTTATTGTCCGGGCGCACCGCGATGCCAAGTCCGGTACCGAAGTATTGCGGATCGGTCACTTTCTCTGTTGCCGGACCCAGTTGCGGATTCGTTTTCAGCCACTCATTGACCACTGCGGTATCGCCAAAGACGCCGTCAATACGGCCATTTTTCAGGTCGATAATCGCATTCTGGTAGCTGTCGTAGGCCACGGTTTTGACCTCCGGATGTTTATCCTGGAGATATTTTTGATGCGTGGTGCCATTTTCCATACCGATACGCTTACCTTTTAGATCGGTAAAGGTTTTATAGGTGTCTTTTTTGGCAATCACCAGCGCGGAGTTCGCATAATAGGGATTGCTAAAGGCGACCTGCTTACTGCGCTCCGGGGTAATGTCCATTCCGGAAATGACGGCATCATATTTTCTGAATTTCAGCGCCGGGATAAGACTATCGAAAGCATGATTGGTAAAAGTACATTCTGCCTGCATTTGCTTGCATAATGCGGTTGCCAGATCGATATCGAAGCCCACAATTTTATTACTCGCATCCAGGGATTCAAACGGGGGATAGGTGGCGGAAACCCCGAAATTGATTTTTTCAGCGGCGATGCTGCCAGTGGCGAAAGAGGCGAGTAATGCAGCCAGAACTAACTTTTTCATGATGTCACTCCCGTAATCTTATGATTATGCGCCGTGTCTGCGGCATAGATTTACAATGCCATCAATTGAATTTGTATGCAATAAAAATGATTAAATATTTTAAAATGGATAAAAAAAGACGGACAAGTTAACCACTTGTCCGTCGGGTTTATTCAATATTATGCATCGTAGGCTTGATAAGCGCAGCGCCATCTGACCATTGTCGAACGGCGGCGAGAATGCCTTATCCTGCCTGGTTAATTGCGCCGCTCAAACGCCAGGGCTTTACGCTCAATCAAACGCATCATCAGCGTCAATAGACCGTTGACGACCAGGTAAATTACGCCTGCCGCGCCAAATACCACCACATCGTAGGTACGACCATAGAGCAACTGACTGTACCCCATGACCTCCATCAAGGTGATGGTATAGGCCAGCGAGGTACTTTTGAAGACCAGTACCACCTCATTAGAATAGGAGGAGAGGGCGCGTTTAAACGCATAGGGCAACAAAATCGCCAGCGTATCTTTCTTACTCATCCCCAGCGCGCCGCAGGACTGCCACTGACCTTCCGGAATCGCGCGAATCGCGCCATAAAATAGCTGCGTGGTGTAAGCGGCGCTGTTTAGCGACAACGCGATCAGTGCGCACAGCCACGGTTCAGACAGTAGATGCCAGAGTAGCGGATACTCTTGCAGTGTCGGGAATTGACCGGGTCCGTAGTAGATCAGGAAAATTTGCACCAACAACGGCGTACCGGTAAACAACGTGATATAGCCGCGCACCAGCCACACCACGAACGGCGTTTTTAGCGTCAGGATGATGGTAAAAACTAACGCCAGCACCAAAGCGACGGCAATAGAAGCCACGGTCAGCGTCAGGCTGGTGTGTAGCCCTTTTAGCAGTTCAGGTAAGTACTCAAGCATTAGTCCGGCCTCCGCTCAAAACGTGTTGCGCGCAGGTCTATGCGTTTGAGAATGTACTGACTGATCAGCGTAATGACCAGGTAAATAGCCGCCGCAATAATGTACCAGTTAAACGGTTCCTGGGTGCGTGTGGCAATACTTTTGGTCTGCAACATCAGATCGTTAACGCTGATAAGGCTGACCAGAGCCGTATCTTTTAGCAACACCAGCCACTGATTACCCAGCCCTGGCAGGGCGTGACGCCACATCTGCGGCATCACCAGACGGAAAAAAATCGCCGTCTTTGATAATCCCAGTGCCTGACCCGACTCCCACTGACCAGACGGAACGGCTTTCAGCGCGCCGCGTAGCGTCTGCGACGCATAGGCCGCATACAGCAGGGACAACGCAATCACGCCGCACAGGAACGGACTGACGTCAAAGTTCTCAATCTCCATTTGCACCGGGATCTGCGTAAAACCGAGATGGAGGGTAAACCCGTCAGACAGCGTAAGCAGGAGTTGCGAGGAGCCGAAATAGATAAACAGCACCACCAGAATTTCCGGCAGGCCGCGCAAAATAGTGACCAGCGCGGAGCCTATCCAGGCAATCGGGCGCCATTTTACGGACTCCCAGACGGCAAAGAACATGGCTAACGCGAGGCCAATGATCAGCGCACAGACGGCAAGGCCGACGGTCATCCCGGCGGCGCTTGCTAAAGGAAAAAATTCGTTCATCAAAGATTACTTCTGGAACCATTTGTTATAGATGGTCTCGTAAGTCCCATCTTTCTTCACTTTTTCCAGCGCAGTATTGAATTTCTGCTGCAGCTCGGTGTTGCCCTGACGTACCGCGATACCCAGGCCGGTGCCGAAATAATCTTTATCGGTGACTTTATCGCCGACCGGCGCCAGCTTAGGATTGGCTTTCAGCCATTCGGTCACGACCGCCGTGTCGCCGAAAACAGCGTCGATACGGCCATTTTGTAGATCCAGCTTCGCGTTCTGATAGCTGTCATACGGTACGGTGGTGATTTCCGGATGCTTATCCATGATGAATTTCTGGTGCGTCGTACCGTTCTGTACGCCGACTTTCTTACCTTTCAGTTGATCGACGCTGGTGTATTTGCCCTGCTGACCCACGAACAGCGCGGAGTTGTCGTAATATGGCGTGGTAAACAGCACCTGCTTTTCACGTTCCGGCGTGATATCCATTCCCGCCATTACAGCGTCGAAGCGGCGGAATTTCAGGCTGGGGATCAGGCTGTCGAACGCCTGATTGGTAAAGGTACAGGAGGCGTCGATCTCTTTACATAGCGCGTTGGCCAGGTCGACGTCAAAGCCGACAATCTTGTTATTAGCATCCATCGATTCGAACGGCGGATAGGACGCTTCGGTCGCAAAACGAATGGTCTGGGCTGCTGTAGCGGAAAGGCTAAAGCCTGCAATTAGCGCGGCAATCAGAACTTTTTTCATTGTCATTGTCCCGAATCTTAGTGAGAGAGATAGTTTTTGAACGCTTCGGTCTGAGGGTGAGCAAAGCAACCCGCATCACCGTGCTCGACGATGTGACCATTTTCCATATAAATCACACGACTGGCGGTCTTACGCGCCACTTCGACTTCATGCGTAACGATCACCTGAGTAATGTTCGTTTCCGCCAGCTCATGAATAATGCTGACGATTTGAGCGGTAATTTCCGGGTCCAGCGCGGCGGTCGGTTCATCAAACAGCAGCACCTGCGGCTCCATCATCAGCGCGCGGGCAATCGCGACGCGCTGCTGCTGACCGCCGGAAAGGTGCAACGGATAACGATCGCTATAGGGCTTCAGACGTAAACGCTCCAGCAGCTTTTCTGCGCGCGCCAGCGCCTGATCTTTTGTCAGACCCAGTACGCGGCAGGGCGCTTCAATCAGATTCTGCACAACGGTGAGATGCGGCCAAAGATTATATTGTTGAAAGACCATTCCGACATTTTGACGTAGCTCACGAATCGCCTTATCGGACGGCGTTTTCGTAAAGTCAAAATGGTTCCCGGCGATAGTCAGAGTGCCGGAGCGCGGCATCTCAAGCAGATTGAGTACACGCAGCAGCGAACTTTTACCCGCCCCGCTTGGGCCAAGCAACACCAGCGTTTCGCCTTCGGGGCAATCCAGCGTGATATCGAACAGCGCCTGATGCGCGCCGTAAAAGCAATTAATGCCGTTTAATTGAATACTCATTGACACTCGTATACAGGCAGTCTGATAGCTATTGAAGCCGCAGATAGTACCTTTCGCAGAATAGTTATGCAATATTTATGCGTTAAAAGTTAAATATATCCCACATTCTTCCCTAAACATAGCACAAAATAGCAGGAGGAATAGTAGGTAAGAAGAATTGTCGGCATCCCGTGCAGAATGCCAGACAATTTACGGGGTTATGGGTGCAAAAGCGGGGAATACTGACTGTTAACGGTTTTCTATCGACTGGCGCAGCGTACCGGCAGGGGCATGGACATCTCCGCCCAGATAGCGAACGTCGTCAATCACCCAGCATGAGCCTTCGTGAATCATAAGCACTTCATCCTGCCAGCTTTGATCGCCCTGTTTTAACGCCACCCGCAGAGGAATATTGCGCGCATCTCGGTTCGGAATGGTTGATGCGCTGGCGACGTTGGCGCTATCCGGCAGCGTAGCGCGGCTGGAGAACATATCGCCGCTCATCAACTGGCGGTGTTCCGTATCGCGGCTGGCGTCGGTCAACAATTTCGCCAGGTTATCACTCAAGTAGGGGCGAAGCGCGGCGATATCATTGCTGTGGTGTTGAATACGGTAGTCGTAAAATTGTTGAGCCACGCTGTCCGGGCCGCCTTCCACACACGCGCCGATACGCGGGCCATTATCTTTGTAGGCGGGAGTGACGGTCGTACAGGCGCTAAGCAGAAGCGCGCACGGGATGAGCAAAGAGAGTTTAGAATAGCGCATGATGATTTCCTTATAGGCGATCGAGCAAAAACCGATCTACGATAATCAATTATATCCTTTCAATGATAGCGTATCAGCTTGATAATGCGTTTGAGATCGTGTGCTTAGCTAACCCGGGAGATTCACTATGCAGTTTTCAACAACCCCAACGCTGGAAGGACAAAGCATCGTGGAGTATTGCGGTGTGGTAACGGGCGAAGCCATTTTAGGCGCCAATATTTTCCGCGATTTTTTCGCCGGCATTCGGGATATCGTCGGCGGACGTTCCGGCGCGTATGAGAAAGAGCTGCGTAAAGCGCGTGAAATCGCTTTTCAGGAACTTGGCGAGCAGGCTAAAGCGTTGGGCGCCGATGCGGTGGTAGGCATCGATATTGATTACGAAACTGTCGGCAAGGATGGCAGTATGCTGATGGTCAGCGTCAGCGGAACGGCGGTGAAAACGCGCCGATGAAAGCGCTACTGTGGCTGGTTGGTCTCGCGTTGCTGTTAACAGGCTGCGCGAGCGAAAAAGGAATTATCGATAAAGAGGGATATCAGCTTGATACCCGACATCGGGCGCAGGCGGCCTATCCGCGCATTAAAGTCCTGGTGATTCACTATACGGCGGAAAACTTTGACGTTTCGCTGGCGACGTTAACGGGTCGCAACGTCAGTTCGCATTACCTGATTCCCGCAACCCCGCCATTATATGGCGGTAAACCGCGCATCTGGCAACTGGTGCCGGAACAGGATCAGGCTTGGCATGCGGGCGTCAGTTTCTGGCGAGGCGCCACGCGTCTCAATGATACGTCTATTGGCATTGAGCTGGAAAATCGCGGCTGGCGAATGTCCGGCGGGGTGAAATCTTTCGCGCCGTTTGAATCCGCGCAAATTCAGGCATTGATCCCGTTAGCGAAGGACATTATCGCGCGCTATGACATCAAACCGCAGAATGTGGTGGCCCATGCGGATATCGCGCCGCAGCGTAAAGACGATCCCGGCCCGCGCTTCCCGTGGCGCGAGCTGGCGGCACAGGGGATTGGCGCCTGGCCTGACGCCCAGCGTGTGGCGTTTTATCTGGCTGGACGCGCGCCGTATACGCCAGTCGATACCGCAACGGTGCTTGCGTTACTCTCGCGCTATGGCTATGAAGTCAAAGCCGATATGACGGCGCGCGAGCAACAGCGGGTGATTATGGCGTTCCAGATGCACTTCCGTCCGGCGCAATGGAACGGTATCGCAGATGCCGAAACGCAGGCGATTGCCGAAGCATTACTGGAGAAGTACGGCCAGGATTAACGCGGTAAATTTCCGTGATCGCGCAGCCAGGCGGCGGTGCGCTCAATGCCTTCGTCCAGCGTGACGATGGGCTGGTAGCCCAGCTCGTCCTGCGCGCGAGTCGTATCGAGCGTAAAATCAAAATTCAGTTTTGACACGCCGTAATGCGTTAGCGGGGGCTCTTTGGCGGATTTTTTGCCGAAGCGCTCCATACTGCGGGCGATCATATCCAGCATCGGGTAAGGCACAGAGCGAATGCGGCAGTCGATAGTCAATTCATCAATTAACTTTTGTACGATGCTGCGTAAGGTGCGGTTTTCGCCGTTAGTGATGTTATAAGCGCGGCCAGAAGGCAGATGATCGCAGCCCGGCTGGCTGGCCAGCCACATGGCGTGGATCGCATTTTCATAGTAGGTCATATCGACCAGCGCGCTGCCCCCGTGCGGTAATAAGACGCTACCGTAATGGTGCATCATATGCGCCAGACGTGGGATAAATACTTTATCGTGCGGGCCAAACAGGCTTTGTGGACGCAATACCGTAAAACGTGTTTGCGGATTGGCCTGCGCCAACAGATTAATCACCTCTTCGCCGGCGGCTTTACTGCGGGCGAACTCATTGGCAAACCGATGCGGGCGGAAATCTTCTTTGATATCACGGTGATGGTGGTAATCAAAATAGAGCGAGGGAGAGGAGATATGAATAAAATTGCGCACGCCCCAGGCGACCGCCCATTCTCCCAGACGGCGGGTGGCGCGAACATTCGCCAGATCGAAAGCCTGTTGGGTTCCCCAGGGCGAGGTAAAGCTGGAGCAGTGCCACAACGTGTCGATCCCGGCAAGCATCACTTTAGCCTGCGAGGAGACCAGTTCGGTTAAATCCGCATGGACGAATTCCGCGCCCATTTTTTCAAGCAGCTTGCCCATCGCTTCATTGCGACCCGTCGCTCTGACGCTGATGCCTTTATTGCGCAAAAATTCAACCGCGTTTCGACCTAAGCCGCTGGTGGCGCCGGTAACCAGTACCTTCATATCAATCCACTGTGTTTAATAAACCGTCGTGCGCATTCTTCCGTGAATTACGTCGGTATGCAATGGGAAACACGAAAGAATACAGCAACTTTTTCTCATTTTTCTGTGATTTGTTCTGCAAGTCGGGCAATACGCCTTGCCATTCCCCGGAAAATAAACAGGTGCGCCGGGATCATCAGTAGCCAGTAAATCAGGCCCGGCATTCCGTGTGGATGCCACCAGGCGCGCACGTCAATTTCGCGGTAGCGGCCTTTATCGTGCAGCGTGAAGCTAAGCCGCCCCAGACCCGGCGCTTTCATGCCAAACAAGAGCGTGAGCTGTTTTTCTGGTTCGACAATGATCACTTTCCAGCTATCTACCGTATCGCCAGGCTTGAGCAAGGTATGCGACGGGCGGCCTTTCGCCAGTTTATGCCCCACCAGACGGTCCATCGCGGCGCGCGTCTGCCACAAAATATTGCCGAAAAAATAGCCCTCTTTGCCACCCAGCCGATTTACGACCTGCCATAGCGCCGATAGGCTGGCCGGGGTCTGCGCGGTAAAGCCCGCCTGCTTTGGAAAATAGCCGTATTCGGGACGCCAGCGGGCGAAGGCCAGCGCGTCGTAGCCCCAGTCGCTGGAGTTCACCAGTTTTTCTTCTTCTTTCAGCGTGCGGCGAACGGCGTCATCAAAGGTGATAAGCGTTTGGGGGATCAACTTTTTTAACGCGGCGTCATCGGCCAGCAAATCGTGCCTTAATCCCTGGATTAACGCTTTTGCGGTAGTTGGCGGCACGGAGGTAATGACGTTTAAAAACCAGACCGAAATCCAGCGGGTCGGAAAAGGCACCGGGATCAGCGGACGCCGTTTACCGCTGACGGCCATAAAACGTTCAAACTGCTGCTGATAACTTAATACCTGCGGCCCGGCGGCTTCCAGAATACGATGCTCGTGCGCAGGGTGCTCCAGTAAGCCGACCAGGTAGTAGAGTAAATTTTCCAGGGCGATGGGCGTGGTGCGCGAACGCACCCAGCGCGGCGGCGTGAGTATTGGCAGGTTGTAAACCATGTCGCGCATGACCTCAAAGGCGGCGGAGCCTGCGCCGACGATGATCCCGGCGCGTAATTCCGTCACCGGTACGCCTGCGTCGCGCAGCGTGTCAGCCGTAAGCTGGCGGGCGCGCAGGTGATCGGATTGCTCATGCGCCGGCGCCTGCAATGAACTGAGGAAAATAAGTTGTTTAACCGGCGTCTGGCGCAGCGCGTCGCGCACGTTGAGCGCCGCCTGACGCTCATGGGCGATAAAGTCGCCGCCTTCGCCCATGCCGTGTACCAGATAGTAAACGGTATCAATGTCGCGAAGCAGCGCGGGTAAATTTTCCGGCCAGTGCAGATCGACCTTATGACAACTGACGTTGGCGAGGCGATGTTTTTCCAGACGTTCCACGCGCCGCGCCGCCGCCCGCACCTGATGTCCTTGCTGACTTAGCGCAAAGACCAGGTGCTGACCGATATAGCCGCTGGCGCCGAGGACCAGAATGCGTTGCGCCACGTTGCTCTCCTTAGCGGGCTAAAAAGGCGCGCCAGTGGGCGACGACGTCGGCAAGCTGTTCGCGAGAGACATCCAGATGCGTCACCAGACGCACAATCGGCGCGGCGTTAATCAGGATATTCCGTTCCCGCAAATAGCCGCCAAGCGCGGCGGCCTGTGCTTCGCCAACGCGAACAAACAGCATATTCGTTTCGTGGCGCATGACATCCGCGCCCGCTTCGCGAAGCTGCTGCGCCAGCCAGGCGGCGTTGTCATGATCCTCTTGCAGACGCGCCACGTTATGCTTCAGCGCATACAGTCCGGCCGCTGCCAGAATCCCGGCCTGACGCATTCCGCCGCCGACCATTTTACGCCAGCGCGTCGCGCGTTTAATGTAATCGCGGTTGCCGACCAGCAGCGAACCGACCGGCGTCCCGAGACCTTTTGACAGGCAGATGGTAAAAGAGTCGCAATACTGCGTAATCTCTTTTAACTCACAGCCGTAGGCAACCACCGCGTTAAAAATTCGGGCGCCGTCAACGTGCAGCGCCAGCCCACGTTCGCGGGTAAACGTCCAGGCGTCTTTCAGATACGCGCGCGGCAGCACTTTCCCGTTATGCGTATTTTCCAGACTGAGCAAGCGCGTGCGCGCGAAGTGGATGTCATCCGCTTTAATCTTCGCCGCTACGTTCTCCAGCGGCAGCGTACCGTCCGCGGCGGCATCAATAGGCTGCGGCTGAATGCTGCCGAGCACCGCAGCGCCGCCAGCTTCATAGAGATAATTATGTGCGCCCTGACCGACGATATACTCTTCGCCGCGTTCACAATGGCTAAGCAGCGCGACCAGATTGGCCTGGGTGCCGGTGGGTAAAAAAAGCGCCGCTTCTTTACCGGAAAGGTCGGCGGCGTAGCGCTGAAGGGCGTTAACGGTAGGGGCATCGCCGTATACGTCGTCCCCGACCGGGGCGGTCATCATCGCCTCGAGCATGGCGCGGCCCGGTCGGGTAACGGTATCACTGCGTAAATCAATCATGGCACATCCCTGGATTTTAAAAGGTGATGTGCACTGTTTTACCTTAGCCAGTTTGTTTTCGCCAGTTCGATCACTTCATCGCCGCGGCCGCTAATAATGGCGCGCAGCATGTACAGGCTAAAGCCTTTCGCTTGTTCCAGTTTGATCTGCGGCGGGATCGCCAGCTCTTCTTTTGCCACGACCACGTCAACCAGTACCGGGCCATCGATGGAAAACGCGCGCTGTAGCGCTCCGTCCACGTCTGCGGCTTTTTCCACGCGAATACCGGTAATGCCGCAGGCTTCGGCGATACGCGCGAAATTGGTGTCGTGCAGTTCGGTACCGTCGGTAAGGTAACCGCCAGCTTTCATTTCCATCGCCACAAAGCCCAGCACGCTGTTATTAAAGACGACGATTTTTATCGGCAGCTTCATCTGTACCACCGAGAGAAAATCGCCCATCAGCATACTGAAGCCGCCATCACCGCACATCGCGATAACCTGACGACCCGGCGCGGTGGCCTGAGCGCCGAGCGCCTGCGGCATGGCGTTGGCCATTGACCCGTGGTTAAACGAGCCCAGCAGGCGGCGCTTGCCGTTCATTTTTAGATAGCGGGCCGCCCAGACGGTCGGCGTGCCGACATCGCAGGTAAAAATAGCGTCGTCAGCGGCGAAATGACTAATTTGTTGCGCCAGATATTGTGGGTGGATGGCTTTATCGCTGAGTTTGGCTAAGTCATCAAGCCCTTTACGGGCGTCCCGATAGTGTTCCAGAGCTTTATCGAGGAATTTACGATTGCTTTTTTCTTCCACCAGCGGCAGCAGGGCGCGAAGCGTGGCTTTAATATCGCCCACCAGCGCCATGTCGACTTTGCTGTGCGCGCCAATACTGCCCGGGTTGATGTCAATCTGAATGATTTTGGCATCGCTCGGATAAAAGGCGCGATAGGGGAACTGGGTGCCGAGCAGGATCAGCGTATCGGCGTTCATCATGGTGTGGAAGCCAGAAGAGAAGCCAATCAGGCCGGTCATTCCCACATCATAAGGGTTATCGTACTCAACGTGCTCTTTGCCGCGCAGGGCATGAACGATTGGCGCTTTTAGTTTTGCCGCCAACGCGACCAACTCCTCATGCGCGCCCGCGCAGCCGCTACCGCACATCAATGCGATATTGCTGGAGTAGCGCAGCAGTTGCGCCAGTTTTTTCAGCTCTTCCTCCGCCGGCGTAACGACGGGGTGCGGGGCATGGTACCAATGGGTGACGGCGTTTTCAGGCGCGGGTTTCAGCGCCACGTCACCCGGAAGTACGACCACGGAGACGCCGCGATTTAGCACCGCTTTGCGCATGGCGATGGCGAGTACCTGCGGGATCTGCTCCGGGCTGGAAACCAACTCGCAATAGTGGCTGCATTCACGGAACAACTCCTGCGGGTGGGTCTCCTGGAAATAACCGCTGCCGATTTCACTGGACGGAATATGGGCGGCGATCGCCAGAACAGGGACGTGGTTACGGTGGCAATCAAACAGGCCATTGATCAGGTGCAGGTTGCCCGGTCCACATGAACCGGCGCACACTGCCAGCTCGCCGGTAAGCTGCGCTTGTGCGCCGGCGGCGAAAGCGGCGACCTCTTCGTGGCGGGTTGGCATCCATTCAATGGTTCCCATACGATTAAGACTATCGCTCAGGCCGTTCAGGGAGTCGCCAGTGACGCCCCAGATTTGTTTTACGCCAGCCTGTTCCAGCGTTTTGGCGATAAAAGCAGCAACGGTTTGTTTCATGGTTCTCCATCTCCTTAAATGTGATAACGGTTACAAGTTTAGTTGAAGATGACGATGACGTTTTTCTTTGGCGGAGAGAGGGGCGAAAGGATGAAGCGAGTGGTAAATCGCCCGGTGGCGCTGACGCTTACCGGGCCTACGATGGAACGTTTACCGATTATGCGAGAACAAGATCGCCCTGCGGATGGCAGGAGCAGGCCAGTACGTAACCTTCGGCAATCTCCGCCTCGCTCAGCGTCATGGTGCTGCTCACCGTATAGTCGCCGGAAACGACTTTGGTTTTACAGCAGCCGCAAACACCTGCCCGACAGGCAGCGGCAACCGGTACTTTATTACTCTCCAGCGCCTCCAGCAGCGTCGTACCGATTGGGGCATAAAATTCCTGCGCTGGCTGTAGTTTGGTGAATTTCAGGCCGCTGGTTGCCGTTTCCGCCACCGGCGTGAAGAACTTCTCTTTAAAGAAGTGCGTTACGCCAAGCGCTTTCACTCCCTGTTCAACGAAATCCATATAGGGCGCCGGGCCGCAGGTCATGATAGTGCGCGATGCCAAATCCGGTACGCGCTGTAACAATTCCGTGGTCAGACGGCCCGCGATAAAACCTTCCGTGGCATGATTTTCCGCCACTAGCGTGACCGGATACTGTCGCCACTCGTCGGCAAAAATCACATCATCCGGCGAACGGACGTTAAAGATGACCTGCACGTCGGCCTGCGGGCGGTATTTCGCCAGCCAGCGACGCATCGACATGATTGGCGTTACGCCACAACCGGCGGCGAGCAGCAGAAACTTATCTTCTGTTTTATCGTCACAGGTAAAATCGCCCATTGCATCAGACAGCCAGATGTAATCGCCGCGCTTGATGTCATGGGTCAACCACTGTGAACCCGTGCCATCTTCAATCCGACGAACGGTCAGCGTGATATATTCACTGACGCCCGGCGTAGACGAAAGGGTGTAGGCGCGCAGCGTTTCCGCTGAATTGCGCACGCTCACCAGCGCATACTGCCCGGCGCGGTAAGGGTAGTAGTCATGGCATAATAGCGCAATTGTCCATACATCCGGCGTCTCCTGACGGATGTGATGCACCTGCATTCGCCAGGGACATTGTGAGGTTGGCATCGTCATCATTGGCCTCCTTACGCGCTCAGCAATTGCTTCATGTCTTCTTCAACAGTGGTCACGGAGCGCAGACCGAACTTCTCGTTGAGGATAGCCAGCAAATCCGGCGTGAAGAAGCCTGGTGCGGTCGGCCCGGTGACAATATTTTTCACGCCTAATGACAGCAGCGTCAGCAGAATAACGATCGCTTTCTGCTCAAACCAGGAGAGCACCAGCGATAGCGGCAGATCGTTGACGCCGCAGCCCAGTTTTTCCGCCAGCGTCACCGCCAGGATAATCGCGGAGTAAGCATCGTTACACTGACCGGCATCGACCAGACGCGGCAGCCCTTCGATGTCGCCGAACTCCAGTTTGTTGAAACGGTATTTACCGCACGCCAGAGTCAGAATCAGGCAGTCATCCGGCACGCTGGTGACGAAATCGGTAAAGTAGTTACGCTCGCCGCGCGCGCCGTCACAGCCGCCGACCAGGAAGATGTGACGCAGTTTTTCACGACTGACCAGATCGATGAGCGTATCGGCAGCGCCGAGCAGGGTCTGACGACCAAAACCGACGGTGATGAGATGCGGAATTTCGCTATACGGGAAGCCCGCCATCTGCTGCGCCTGGGCAATGACCGGCCCGAAGTCATCACCTTCAAGATGGCTAACGCCCGGCCAGCCGACGATGCTACGGGTCCAGATACGGTCGTCATAGCTGCCCACGGTCGGGTCGATAATGCAGTTAGAGGTCATCACGATTGGGCCAGGGAAGCGGGCGAATTCGACCTGCTGATTCTGCCAGCCGCTGCCGTAGTTACCGACCAGATGCTTGAATTTACGCAGTTCCGGGTAGCCGTGTGCGGGTAGCATTTCGCCGTGAGTGTAGACGTTAACGCCGGTGCCTTCGGTCTGCTCCAGCAGGTTGTAGAGATCTTTCAGATCGTGACCGGAGATCAGAATGCACTTGCCTTCAGTCGCTTTGACGTTGACCTGAGTCGGCGTTGGGTGACCGTATTTGGTGGTTTCACCGGCATCCAGAATGCTCATCACTTTAAAGTTCATCTGGCCGATTTCCATTGCGCACTCCAGCAGCGCGTTCATATCAGCAGGCCAGGTGCCGAGCCAGGCCATGATTTTGTGGTACTGCGCATAAATGTCGTTGTCGTATTGACCGAGAACGTGCGCGTGTTCCATGTACGCCGCCGCGCCTTTCAGACCGTACAGGCACAGCAGACGCAGGCCGAGGATGTTCTCGCCAATGGCGGCTTTATCTTTATTCGGGGTAAATTCCGCTGCCTGACGTTGCAGTTCGCCCAGATCGTCGCTAACCAGTTGCAGATCGGCCATCGGATTGTCGCAATGCGCATTAGCATCCACGCTCAGGCACTGGGCTTTCAACGCTTCACGCATGGCTATAGCGTCACGGGCGTAGCCGACGATACGCGGAGAGTCGAAGTTAACGTTGGTCAGCGTGGAGAAAAACGCGCGCGGCGCAAAGTTATCAACGTCGTGATTAATGATGCCATATTCACGGGCCTTCACCGCCCAGGCAGACAAACCTTGCAAAGCCGCAATCAGCAGATCCTGCAGATCGGACGTTTCAGCCGTTTTACCGCACATTCCCTGCGCGTAGGAGCAGCCGTTTCCGGCTGGTGTACGGATGGTTTGTTCACATTGCACACAAAACATGGTCACACCTTTTAAAGTTATATTTAATATACATGTTTAAGATTATGCCTGTGAACAAAGGGATAAAAGGGATTTCTGCCATAATGTGCAAGGAGATTGATTTAGCGCAATTTTGGCGGCAGATACCTACCGCCAGAGAGGTATCAGGCCGAGAAGAACGCCATTAAGAGAGGTACCAGCAGGCTGAGGATAAAGCCATGTACGATAGCCGCCGGAACAATCTCTACGCCACCGGAGCGCTGTAATACCGGCAACGTAAAGTCCATTGAGGTCGCTCCGCACAGGCCCAACGCCGTTGAACGGCTGCGGCGAACCAGACCGGGAATAAGCATAATGGCCAAAAGTTCGCGGGCCAGATCGTTAAAAAATGCCGCGCTGCCGATAACCGGTCCAAACGACTCCGTCAGCAAAATACCGGAAAGAGAGTACCAGCCGAAACCTGACGCCATCGCCATGGCGGTTTTTAGCGGTAAGTCCAGGATAAACGCATTAATCACGCCGCCCAGTAATGAGCTTGCCACGACAACGACCGCGACCATCATTCCCCGGCGGTTAAGCACAATTTGCTTTAAGGTCATGCCGCTATTTCGTAGCTGAATCCCCACCAGGAACAATAAAAAGATCAGCGTATATTCACTGGCTTCGGTGGCGTGCTGTAAAACAGAGAGTCCGCTCAGGCCGATGATAAACCCCAATACCACTACGCCGCACAGTTGCAGCGACTCCAGCGCCATGGCAATACGCGAAGGCAGTTTTTCCTGCTGATGATGGTGACGCCACGGGAGGATACGTTCCAGCCACAATAAGGCGGCGATATTACACAATAAAATAATCGTAATACTGACGGCGGAATAATGAAAAATCGCCACCAGATTACTGGCGAGGTTATCCAAAAACGCCAGGCTTATTCCCATAAAAAAGAGAATAAGGTACACGATCCAGCTCAGTAGCCGGTTAATGAGTTGTAATGCGGCTTTATGTCGCAGTGGAATGAGATAGCCCACAATCAGTGGAACCAGAATGATTAAAAGTCCTGAAAACATGAACAGCCGGGCCCTTTTTTATTGTTTGAATAGCGTACATGACACTACCGAATTCCAGACTATCAGTAAAGCGACACCGTCAGCCGTACATTTATCAGACAGTTGCCCCAGGCAAAGGGGGGAATATCACGCCAGGCGGAAGCATTTGCCGTTATACTGCGGTGAGTTTAATGGAGTGGTGACGTTTTTCTGGAGGAAGCATGATTCTCGAACGCGTTGAAATAGTAGGATTTCGCGGTATCAACCGACTATCGTTGATGCTGGAGCAAAACAACGTGCTGATTGGGGAAAACGCCTGGGGCAAATCCAGCCTGCTGGATGCGCTGACTCTGTTATTGTCGCCGGAACTCGATCTCTACCATTTTGTCCGTGAGGATTTCTGGTTTCCGCCTGGCGACATAAAAGGACGCGAGCATCACCTGCATATTATTCTGACTTTTCGCGAAACGCAGCCAGGGCGGCATCGGGTACGTCGTTATCGGGCGCTGGAAGCATGCTGGTCGCCTTGCGAGGATGATTTTCACCGTATTTTTTATCGTCTAGAGGGCGAATGTGGCGCCGATGGCAGCGTGATGACGCTGCGCAGTTTTCTCAATAGCGATGGGCAGCCATTGCCGGTGGAAAATATTAACGATCAGGTGCGCCACCTGGTTCGTCTGATGCCAGTGCTACGTTTGCGCGATGCGCGCTTTATGCGACGTATTCGCAACGGCACGGTGCCCAATGTGCCGGATGTTGAAGTCACGGCCCGGCAACTGGATTTTCTGGCGCGTGAGCTGGCGACCCGGCCGCAAAATTTAACCGACGGGCAGATTCGTCAGGGACTGTCCGCGATGGTGCAACTGCTTGAACACTATTTCTCAGAGCAGGGCGCAGGACAGGCGCGTCACCGACTCATGCGCCGGCGTTCGCAAAATGAGCAGCGTAGCTGGCGCTATCTGGATATTATTAATCGGATGATCGACAAACCGGGCAGCCGGTCGCATCGGGTGATCCTGCTGGGGCTTTTCTCCACGCTGTTACAGGCGAAAGGGACGCTGCGGTTACATAAAGACGCGCGACCATTACTGCTGGTGGAAGATCCGGAAACCCGTTTACATCCCATTATGCTTTCAGTCGCCTGGCAATTGCTCAATCTGTTACCGCTACAGCGGATAGCGACAACCAACTCAGGCGAACTGCTCTCGCTAACGCCGGTGGAGCATGTCGTACGGCTGGTGCGCGAATCTTCCCGCGTCGCCGCCTGGCGTCTGGGCACGGGCGGGTTAAGCGCGGAAGATGGACGGCGCATCGCCTTTCATATCCGCTTTAATCGCGCGTCGTCGCTGTTTGCGCGTTGCTGGCTACTGGTGGAAGGCGAGACGGAAACCTGGGTTATTAATGAGCTGGCGCGTCAGTGTGGACATCATTTTGATGCGGAGGGAATTAAAGTCATTGAATTTGCTCAGTCTGGCCTGAAACCGCTGGTGAAGTTCGCCCGCCGTATGGGAATCGAGTGGCATGTCCTGGTGGATGGCGACGAAGCGGGGAAAAAATATGCCGCGACGGTCCGCAGCCTGCTTAATAACGATCGGGAAGAAGAACGCGAACATCTCACGGCGCTGCCTACGCTGGATATGGAACATTTTATGTATCGTCAGGGCTTTGCCGATGTTTTTCACCGGGTTGCGCAACTTCCGCTTAATGTGCCGATGAATACCCGGAAAATTATCACTAAAGCTATCCACCGCTCGTCAAAGCCGGATTTGGCGATTGAAGTCGCGATGGAAGCCGGGCGGCGCGGAATTGACGCCGTGCCGCCGCTGTTCAGAAAGATGTTCTCGCGCGTGGTTTGGCTGGCGCGGGGCCGGGCGGATTAGCGTTTGAATGTGGCCGGAACCTGTTCGACGACGCTATCGAGTAATGCATAGCGGCGGCGATACTCGGCCCGTTTTTTACTGGCGATCTCCGCTTCGCTTTTTCGGGCGATCGCCAGCGGCAGCGTATAGTAATTCCCTTTAATTCTTTCACCGCCTAACGATTCCCAAAACGCGTCATAGTCGGCATGCATTTGCGTCTTTTTATCCATGTATCGCCAGCTACGATAAACGTGCGCATCGTTACTCACGGCTATAATCTTTTCTGCCTGAAAGACTTGCGCAAACTGACAGAGAGCCTCCATCACGATGCGTTTGGGAAAAAGACCATGGCAGGCTTTGGTCGCCTGCTGGATAATTTCGTGAGGGACGTCGTTTGCCGCGCCCTGTAATCCGCCGATAAATAGTGTGCGTTGTTGGTTAAAGCGACACAGGGTAAATGTGATCTCTGCCAGAATACGTAACTGTGCGTCGCGAACAACAATAGTGCTTTCACCTTCTTTATCCAGTGAGACCAGACTGACTAAATCAAGTTGAAACAACTCGCCGGTTTTAGCTTCAAATTTAGCAAGATTCAGGCCATACTGACTTAAATAGCTAACTTGTTGTTCCCGCGATAAAAGTTGGCGCATCTGTTGATAATGAAAACACAGAGCGTCTAAGGCGAAATCGCGTTTAATATTTACAGCCATATAAGGACGATGTAGCCGAATAGGCAAACGCGGCTGACGAGCAAGTAACGTATTTAACTTCGGCCATTGGGTGAGATTGGTCAGTAATTGGCTGGTTGCACGCGGCATGACTAATGAGCGGATTAAAAACTTGCGACGAAAGCTGGCTTTACGCCAGAATTTTCCTGGCTGTAATTGCCCGCGCGTCAGACGAATAAATAATTGTAAAGGAGAGATGTAATCTGAAGTGTACCAGGTATTATCTGTAAGCTGTGTCATGATCGTAATCCGCGACATAAGATTGTCGAGATTGAACCACAGGAAACATTAACCAATCGTCAATACAGCCGGCGCTATCTTTATTGCGTCAGGTTTGTTTAGATACGGTTTACTTTCTGGTTAAAATTTTGCCGTCAGGGTTTCTATGCGTGCTAAGGGAAAGAAATTTAAAAAGCGTTATCTGGTCATTATTTTAATTCTTTTAGTGGGGGGGATGGTTAGCTGGCGAATGATAAATGCGCCGCTGCCAACTTATCAGACATTAATCGTGCGGCCAGGCGATCTTGAACAGAGTGTACTGGCGACTGGAAAACTGGACGCGTTGCGTAAAGTGGATGTCGGCGCGCAGGTGAGCGGCCAGTTGAAAACGCTGCTGGTCTCCATTGGCGATAACGTTAAAAAAGATCAGCTACTCGGCGTGATTGACCCAGATCAGGCGGAGAACCAGATAAAAGAGGTCGAGGCCACCCTGATGGAGCTGAACGCGGAGCGTCAGCAGGCAGCCGCTGAGTTAAAGCTGGCGCGGGTTACGCTGGCGCGCCAGCAGCAGTTAGCTAAGACTCAGGCGGTATCGCAACAGGATCTGGATACTGCGGCGACGGAGTTGGCGGTTAAACAGGCGCGTATTGGCACCATAGATGCCCAGATCAAACGTAATCGGGCCTCGTTGGACACCGCGAAAACCAACCTGGAATATACCCGTATTGTCGCCCCCATGGCGGGGGAAGTGACGCAAATCACTACCCTGCAAGGACAAACGGTGATTGCAGCTCAGCAGGCGCCCAATATTCTGACGCTGGCGGATATGAGCACCATGCTGGTAAAAGCGCAGGTCTCGGAAGCGGACGTGATCCATCTTCGGGCGGGGCAGAAAGCATGGTTCACCATTGCAGGCGATCCGCAAACGCGCTATGAAGGCGTTTTAAAAGATATTCTGCCGACGCCGGAAAAGATCAACGACGCTATTTTTTATTACGCCCGGTTTGAAGTGCCGAATCCCAAAAGAATCTTGCGTCTTGATATGACCGCACAGGTTTATATTCAACTCATGGATGTCAAAAATGTGCTGATTATTCCTCTCGCCGCGCTTGGCGAGCCGGTGGGCGGTAATCGTTATAAAGTGGCGCTGTTGCGTAACGGCGAAAAACGTGAGCGCGAAGTGGTCATTGGCGAGCGTAACGATACAGACGTGGAAGTGGTTAAAGGTCTGGAAGCGGGCGATGAGGTGATCATCGGCGAGAGCAGGCCAGGAGCGACGCCATGACGGCATTGCTTGAACTGTGCAATGTGAGCCGCAGCTACCCCTCCGGAGAAGAGCAGGTGGCGGTGTTGAAAGATATCTCCCTGCAAATCCACGCCGGGGAGATGGTGGCGATCGTCGGCGTTTCCGGTTCTGGAAAATCAACGCTGATGAATATCCTCGGGTGCCTGGATAAACCGACCAGCGGCACTTATCGGGTGGCGGGGCGGGACGTCTCGACGCTGGACCCGGACGCGCTGGCGCAGCTGCGGCGTGAGCATTTTGGCTTTATCTTTCAGCGCTACCATCTGTTGTCGCATTTAACGGCAGCGCAAAATGTTGAAATCCCCGCCGTCTACGCCGGCATTGAACGCAAAAAACGCCAGGCGCGCGCCAGAGAGTTGCTTTTGCGGCTGGGATTAAGCGATCGCGTCGATTATCCACCTTCACAGCTTTCTGGCGGACAGCAGCAGCGTGTCAGTATTGCCCGCGCGCTGATGAACGGCGGACAGGTGATTCTGGCGGATGAGCCGACCGGCGCGCTGGATAGCCATTCCGGCGAAGAGGTAATGGCGATTTTGCGCCAACTGCGCGATCGCGGACATACGGTGATCATTGTGACGCACGATCCGCTGATTGCCGCCCAGGCGGAGCGGATTATTGAAATTCACGATGGCAAGATTGTCCATAATCCGCCCGCGCAGGAAAAGAAACGCGAACAGGGCGTTGACGCTGCCGTAGTTAATACGGCTCCCGGCTGGCGGCAATTTGCCAGCAGCTTTCGCGAAGCGCTGTCGATGGCGTGGTTAGCGATGGCCGCTAACAAAATGCGTACTTTACTGACCATGCTGGGAATTATTATCGGTATTGCGTCGGTGGTGTCGATTGTGGTGGTCGGCGACGCCGCAAAACAGATGGTACTGGCGGATATCCGCGCTATGGGCACTAACACGATTGATATTCATCCAGGCAAAGATTTTGGCGACGACAACCCGCAGTATCGACAGGCGCTGAAATATGACGATCTGGTGGCTATTCAGAAACAGCCGTGGGTTAACTCTGCGACGCCCAGCGTTTCAAAGAGCTTACGTCTTCGCTATGGCAATATTGATATTGCCGTAAATGCTAATGGCGTCAGTGGCGATTATTTTAACGTTTACGGCATGTCCTTTAGGGAGGGGAACACCTTCAATGCTGTACAGCAACAGGATCGCGCGCAGGTGGTGGTGTTGGATGCCAACACGCGACGCCAGCTATTTCCAAATAAAGCGAATGTCGTAGGAGAAGTGGTGCTGGTGGGTAATATGCCGGTTATTGTTATTGGCGTGGCGGAAGAGAAACCGTCCATGTACGGCAATAGCAATCTGTTGCAAGTTTGGTTGCCCTATAGCACGATGTCAGATCGCATAATGGGTCAGTCATGGCTTAACTCGATCACCGTTCGTGTGAAAGATGGCGTTGATAGCGATCAGGCTGAACAGCAGCTTACCCGCCTGCTCACCTTACGCCACGGTAAAAAAGACTTCTTCACCTGGAATATGGACAGCGTCCTGAAAACGGCTGAAAAAACCACCTATACTCTTCAGTTATTTCTGACGCTGGTGGCCGTCATTTCGCTGGTTGTCGGCGGCATCGGCGTTATGAATATTATGCTGGTTTCCGTCACCGAGCGAACGCGTGAAATCGGCATCCGTATGGCGGTAGGCGCGCGCGCCAGCGATGTGCTACAGCAGTTTCTTATTGAAGCGGTGCTGGTTTGCCTGGTTGGTGGAGCGCTGGGGATTAGCTTGTCGATGTTCATCGCATTTATGCTACAGCTTTTCCTGCCCGGCTGGGAGATCGGTTTTTCACTGACAGCGCTGGCGAGCGCGTTTTTATGTTCGACGTTTACCGGGATATTGTTTGGCTGGCTACCGGCGAGAAACGCGGCGCGACTGGACCCGGTGGATGCGCTGGCAAGAGAGTAATCTTGCTGACGTCATTTGTCGGCCTGATAAGATGCAACAGTGTCGCCACCAGGCACTGGCGTTAAATAAAAATGCCAGCCGATCGGGCTGGCATTTTGCCTTCTGGATGTACACAATGAGACAGAGGAGCTATGCAACGGCCTCTGCTTCGATGGGCACGATGACGCTGGCGTGATTGCCTTTTGGCCCCTGGTGGACATCAAACCGGACAGACTGTCCGGCTTTAAGCGTTCTGTAACCATCCATTTGAATGGTGGAATAATGGGCGAAAATATCCTCGCCGCCGCCTTCAGGGCAGATGAAACCAAACCCTTTGGCATTGTTGAACCACTTTACAGTACCCGTTTCCATGCTTCGACATCCTTCGTAAATCTTATATAAGTAAGATGGAATGAACCGGTGACGGAGTGGGGGCTGTTCAAAACCTCACCAACTCTCGACATTACAATTTAGAGAAATCAGGCGAGGCGTCAAGCATCAGGCAGGGGGGATCGGGTAAAAATGAATCAAAAATTTGAAGCAGTTAACGCTATTGCCGGGAATGTGACAGATGTCGTGGATGGTACTGATAGATGTTAGTTATCTATCAATTGAGGTAGATTGATTGTGTGCATAGACTCTGGTCAGCGGCAGATTTTCCTGCCGACAACCGTAACCGATAATGACGACTGACAATGGGTAAGACGAACGATTGGCTGGATTTTGACCAGTTGGTGGAAGATAGCGTGCGCGACGCGCTAAAACCGCCATCTATGTATAAAGTGATATTAGTCAATGATGACTACACTCCGATGGAGTTTGTTATTGACGTGTTACAAAAATTCTTTTCTTATGATGTAGAACGTGCAACGCAATTGATGCTTGCAGTTCACTATCAAGGCAAAGCTATCTGCGGCGTGTTTACCGCCGAGGTGGCGGAAACCAAAGTGGCGATGGTGAACAAGTATGCAAGGGAGAACGAGCATCCGTTGCTGTGTACGCTGGAAAAAGCCTGAATGCAGGTATAAAAATTGGGGGAGGTGCCTATGCTCAATCAAGAACTGGAACTCAGTTTAAACATGGCTTTCGCCAGAGCGCGCGAGCACCGTCATGAGTTTATGACCGTCGAGCATCTGTTGCTGGCGCTGCTCAGCAACCCATCGGCTCGCGAAGCGCTGGAAGCATGCTCCGTGGATCTGGTGGCGCTCCGTCAGGAACTCGAAGCCTTCATTGAACAAACCACACCCGTACTGCCTGCCAGTGAAGAAGAGCGTGATACGCAGCCGACGTTAAGTTTCCAGCGTGTCCTGCAACGTGCCGTCTTCCACGTTCAGTCTTCCGGGCGTAGTGAAGTGACTGGCGCGAATGTGCTGGTGGCTATCTTTAGCGAGCAGGAATCACAGGCGGCTTATCTGCTGCGTAAGCATGAAGTGAGCCGTCTGGATATCGTGAACTTTATTTCTCACGGGACGCGAAAAGACGAACCGAGCCAATCTTCCGATCTCGGCAATCAGCCAGCTGGCGACGAACAAGCTGGCGGGGAGGAACGTATGGAAAACTTCACGACGAATCTTAACCAACTTGCTCGCGTGGGCGGCATCGATCCGCTGATTGGTCGTGAAAAAGAACTTGAACGCGCGATCCAGGTCTTGTGTCGTCGCCGTAAAAATAACCCGTTGCTGGTAGGGGAATCCGGCGTCGGCAAAACGGCGATTGCCGAAGGGCTGGCCTGGCGTATCGTGCAGGGCGATGTGCCGGAAGTGATGGCCGATTGTACTATTTACTCTCTGGATATCGGTTCGCTGCTGGCGGGCACCAAATACCGCGGCGATTTTGAAAAACGGTTTAAGGCGTTGCTGAAACAGCTTGAGCAGGATACCAACAGCATCCTGTTTATCGATGAAATCCATACCATTATCGGCGCTGGCGCGGCGTCGGGTGGACAGGTGGATGCGGCAAATCTGATTAAACCGCTGCTTTCCAGCGGCAAGATCCGGGTGATCGGCTCAACGACCTATCAGGAATTCAGCAATATTTTTGAGAAAGACCGCGCATTAGCGCGCCGTTTCCAGAAAATTGATATTACCGAGCCTTCGGTGGAAGAGACGGTGCAAATTATCAACGGCTTGAAACCTAAGTACGAAGCGCACCACGACGTGCGTTATACCGCGAAAGCGGTGCGTGCGGCGGTCGAGCTGGCGGTAAAATATATCAATGACCGCCATCTGCCGGATAAAGCCATTGACGTGATTGACGAAGTGGGCGCTCGGGCGCGTCTGATGCCGGTGAGCAAACGTAAGAAAACGGTCAACGTGGCGGATATTGAGTCCGTAGTGGCGCGAATTGCGCGAATTCCTGAAAAGAGCGTCTCGCAGAGCGATCGCGATACGCTGAAGAACCTGGGCGATCGTCTGAAAATGCTGGTCTTCGGCCAGGATAACGCGATTGAGGCGCTGACCGAAGCTATTAAGATGAGTCGTGCGGGCCTGGGCCATGAGCATAAACCTGTCGGCTCATTCTTGTTCGCCGGCCCAACTGGCGTAGGGAAAACTGAAGTTACGGTACAGCTTTCAAAAGCGCTGGGTATTGAGCTGTTGCGTTTTGATATGTCCGAATATATGGAGCGTCATACGGTGAGCCGTCTGATCGGCGCGCCTCCGGGATACGTCGGTTTCGACCAGGGCGGGCTGCTGACGGATGCGGTGATTAAGCATCCTCATGCGGTGCTGTTGCTGGATGAGATCGAAAAAGCGCACCCGGATGTCTTTAACCTGCTGCTGCAGGTGATGGATAACGGTACGCTGACCGATAACAACGGCCGCAAGGCGGATTTCCGCAACGTGGTGCTGGTGATGACCACCAACGCCGGCGTGCGAGAAACCGAACGTAAATCTATTGGTCTTATTCATCAGGACAACAGTACCGATGCGATGGGTGAGATCAAGAAAGTGTTTACGCCTGAGTTCCGTAACCGTCTCGACAACATTATTTGGTTCGATCATCTGTCTGGCGAGGTGATTCATCAGGTTGTCGATAAGTTTATCGTCGAGTTGCAGGCTCAGTTGGATCAGAAAGGCGTCTCCCTGGAAGTCAGTCAGGAAGCGCGCGACTGGCTGGCGGAAAAGGGCTATGACCGGGCGATGGGCGCACGACCAATGGCACGTGTGATCCAGGATAACCTGAAAAAACCACTGGCCAATGAGTTGCTGTTTGGATCGCTGGTTGACGGCGGACAGGTCACCGTCGCGCTGGATAAAGAGAAAAATGCGTTGACGTATGACTTCCAGAGTGCGCAAAAGCACAAGCCGGAAGCCGCGCACTAATCTTCGTTTCACTGCCGTACAAACCGGGCCTTAGCGCCCGGTTTTTTTATGCCGGCTAATAGTTAGCCTGATGGTGTTGTGCTCGCGGTAGGCGGATAAGGCGCTTGTAAATTGCGCCATCATCCGGTAATCGACGGGTCAAATGCGAAAAAAAGCCCGACCCGCTGCGTGAAAAGGGATGCTGAAGCCGCTGTTACCAATGCCAAAAAAACTAATCCTCTTCTCTGAAAAGAGTAGTCTTACACTTAGCACAAAGAATTCTTCTGTGATTATCCCATACCTGTATCAAACCAACATCGCTGAATTTCTCGTGACCACAACTGTAGCAGGATATTTTGCTCATATTGTGTTTTTTAATATATTCATCTTTGGTGGGAAGTTGCTTCCAGTAGCCTATCAGTCCGGGCATAACCTCTCCTTGAGTGGTTTATGTAATTTGCAAACCATGATAATAATCATATAAGAAATAGTTCATCGTGAAATTATTCCTTATCACATTTTCGAAAGCGAATGCTATTAGCATCACACTTTCTACGTTGTTATCAACGATAATGCTTTCGTACAGGTAGCTTAGCTGTTGGCAGTGCTATACCCCGTCCAGTCATCCATCAGCGCCACTCGTTTAGGCCATAACGTCCCACGCTGATACGCTGCTTCAGCCTTATCTGCCAACTGGTGCGCCAACGCATGTTCAATAACCTCACGTTGATAATCCGTTGCTTCACCAGCCCACTCACGGAAAGTAGAACGGAAGCCATGTTGCGTTAAGTCGATATATCCCATTCGTTTCAATACAGCCAATAACGACATATCAGAAAGTGTTTCAGCGCGAGGGGCAGGGAATACATGATTGTTATCTTTTAATCGTGGTAAATCTTTTAACAAATCAACAGCAGCATCAGACAGAGGAACTCGGTGCTTTTTTACTACCGAGAGATACTTATGCAAACTTTTCTAAAGCGTTTCAGGTAGGGAAGTAGGGCTGTTTTACACAATCTATAGTAAGTTTGGTGTAGCAACCAAAGGTCCAAAAACAAACCTTTCATCAGGAAAATCACAGTAAAAACAAGAAGTTTAGATACAAAAGCCCGTACTTTCGTACGAGCTCTTTCTTGAATATGGCGGTGAGGGGGGGATTGACTCGCTTTGCTCGCCCCTTCGGGGCAGCCCGTTCGCTGCGCGCCCGGTCTGTCCAACTGGCTGCGCCAGTTGTCGAACCCCGGTCGGTGGTTCTCATCCCCCCTTGGTTTGGGGGATACATATAAGCAAAAAGCCCGTACTTCTGTACAGGCTCTCAACTTAAATATGGCGGTGAGGGGGGGATTCGAACCCCCGATACGTTGCCGTATACACACTTTCCAGGCGTGCTCCTTCAGCCACTCGGACACCTCACCATATTGTATTGCTGCCTGACCGCTTGGGGGGCAACGGGGCGCTACTATAGGGAGTTGCGCTAAAACGGTCAAGCAGAATTTACATATTCACTGTCGTTTGCTCATGCAATAGACATAATCCCCGCCCAAACTGGCGCGGGGAGGCAAATTAGCGCTGTGAATCCAACATTTCGTTGTTTTTCACCACATCCTGCGCTTTGCTGTAGCTTTCTATCAGCAGTTGATAGGCCGGGAATACCTGAGTATAAACGTCGGCCCACGCGGCTGCGTCTTCACGGTTCCAGGTGCCTTGCAGCTCAGAGGCAACTGCGGCAGTATCCATCGGTACGACGCCAGCCTGTACGATACGCGCCAGGGTGATCTCCTGCGCCATCTTACTGTAGGTACCGGATGCGTCGATCACGGCAAATACCTTATAACCTTCTGCTACCGCGCTAATGGCCGGGAATGCCATGCACACGCTGGTAATCGTCCCGGCAATGATCAGCGTCTTACGACCCGTCGCTTTTACCGCCTTAACGAAATCTTCGTTATCCCAGGCGTTAATTTCACCTTTGCGCGCAATGTACTGTGCATGTGGCGCATTAGCGTGGATCTCCGGGATCAGCGGGCCGTTCGGACCTTGCGGTACGGATGCCGTGGTAATGACCGGCATTTTCGCTAACGTCGCCATCTTCGCCAACGCCGCGGCGCGAGCGCGTAATTCCGGCATTGGCATATCGCCTACGGTCTGGAAAAGACCGCTTTGATGATCGATTAAAAGCATCACGGAATCGTTAACATCAATTACCGGGCGCAAACCATTAAAACTAGCAGGACTTGACATCGTGTTCTCCTTCATGTTTTCAGATTTGGCCAAAACGGCCGGAGTTGAAATCGCGGACTGCTTCTGCGATCTCTTGTTTCGTGTTCATAACAAATGGGCCGTAACCCACAATCGGTTCATTCAGCGGCTCGCCTGATAACAGCAATACGCTGGCGTCGCTGCTGGCCTCAAGGTGCAGCGTTTTCCCTTGCTGGCTCAATACCACCAGTTGCGCTTCGTTGGCCGGCGTCGTGCCGTTCACCGTGATATTGCCTTTCAGTACCACCAGCGCGGCGCTCCATCCTTCCGGCTGTGCCAATGTAAGCTGGCGATTGCGTTGCAGGCGCATATCCCAGACATTGAGCGGCGAGAAAGTGTGCGCCGGGCCTTTTGTCTCTTCATAACGCCCTGCGATGACCCGCACGACTCCGGCGTCATCCGGCAACGTAACGGTCGGGATAACATCGTGGGTAATGCTTTGATAACCCGGGGTGGTCATTTTGTCCTTCATGGGAAGGTTAACCCACAACTGCATCATTTCCAGTTCGCCGCCCCGACGGGTAAACGCGTCGGAGTGGAACTCTTCATGCAAAATGCCTGCGCCTGCGCTCATCCACTGAACGTCGCCCGGGCCGATAACGCCGCCGCGACCGGTAGAGTCCCGATGCTCGACTTCGCCACTATAAACAATCGTCACGGTCTCGAAACCGCGGTGTGGATGCTCCCCAACGCCGCGTTTTTCATTACCCGGCGTAAAGGTGTGCGGCCCGGCATAATCCAGCAGCAGGAATGGATTCAACTGCTGCGCATGTGACTGATAAGAAAAGAGTGAACGAACCGGAAATCCATCGCCAACCCAGTGCGGGCGAGGTGCGGTATAGACGCCTGTAATCTGTTTCATGGTGTTCTCCTCAGTGGCGTTGTCTTGATGTGAATAAGCTTATATTCATGACAAAATGTTCGGTAGTGGGTAAAATGGCTCATACCGTTCCATTAATAGGACAATGTAATGATAAAAACGGATCTCAATGATTTTGCGTGGTTTGTGCATGTGGTCGAAGAGGGTGGGTTTGCCGCGGCGGGGCGTGCGCTTGATGAACCAAAATCAAAACTGAGCCGGCGTATTGCGCAACTGGAGGAACGGCTGGGCGTGCGATTGATTCAGCGAACCACCCGGCAGTTTAACGTTACCGAAGTGGGGCAAACATTCTATGAGCACTGTAAAGCGATGCTGGTGGAAGCTCAGGCGGCGCAGGATGCCATTGCCGCATTGCAGGTAGAGCCTCGCGGTATCGTGAAGCTAACCTGCCCGGTGACGCTGCTGCATGTACACATCGGCCCAATGCTGGCGAAGTTTATGGCGCGTTATCCTGATGTTTCGCTACAGCTTGAAGCGACCAATCGTCGGGTGGACGTCGTAGGGGAGGGGGTGGATGTGGCGATTCGCGTCAGGCCGCGCCCGTTTGAAGATAGCGACCTGGTGATGCGCGTCCTGGCTGACAGAGGGCATCGCCTGTTTGCCAGCCCGGATCTCATCGCACGGATGGGAATCCCTTCCGCGCCGGCGGAGTTGAGCCATTGGCCAGGGCTAAGTCTTGCATCCGGCAAGCATATCCACCGCTGGGAACTTTACGGCCCGCAGGGCGCGCGTGCGGAAGTCCATTTTACCCCGCGTATGATTACTACAGACATGTTGGCGCTACGCGAGGCGGCGATGGCGGGCGTGGGGCTTGTGCAGTTACCTGTCTTAATGGTGAAAGAACAACTGGCCGCCGGTGAACTGGTCGCGGTGCTGGAAGAGTGGGAGCCCCGGCGGGAGGTTATTCATGCTGTGTTCCCATCCCGGCGAGGGCTATTACCTTCCGTACGTGCGTTGGTCGATTTTTTGACGGAAGAGTATGCGCGGATGGTGGAAGAGTAACCTGCTCGTCATTCATCGACTTAATGGACGCAAAAAAGGCCGGTTAAACCGACCTTTTATCCAGCCGCCCTTCAGGGCGTGAGGAGACAATTAGCGACTACGGAAGACAATGCGGCCTTTGCTCAGGTCGTACGGGGTCAGCTCAACGGTCACTTTGTCGCCCGTCAGGATGCGGATGTAGTTCTTACGCATTTTACCGGAGATGTGTGCAGTAACCACGTGACCGTTTTCTAACTCTACGCGGAACATGGTATTAGGTAACGTTTCGAGAACGGTACCTTGCATTTCAATATTGTCTTCTTTGGCCATCTAATCCTCTGGGGTATCACTACCATAATTTGAACCGGCAAGATAATGCCGAACTTCTTTTGATAAGTAAAGATTTGTGCGTTTAAAACACAGCAAACCAGGTTTAGCACATGATTCCGCGACACACGACAACGCCGCGTTATACACCTTTTCCCTGATACTACCGCCTGATGTATCGACATAAGCGCAACATATAAGGGAACGGTGAAATAAACGATGGGCGTTACCTGACAACGGGCTGCGTGATAATGAGCTAAACCAATTCTGCGGCAGCAATTATAACACCCCAATAAAAAATGTGCCGAAAACATTCACTTCCGGGGCAAAAATAATGTCCGCGGCACCCAAAAACGGGAGGCCAGCGGCTGTTGGCGTAAGGCCGCGAGGTGATCGAGGTAGTCACGACGTGGAATTTCAATGGCACCGAGCGAGGCGGTATGACTATTAAGTACCTGACAATCAATAAGTTTACCGCCGTGGCGGGTAAATTCAGCGCAAAAAACCAGCAGTGCGGTTTTAGAGGCATTCTCCTGGCGGCTAAACATCGATTCGCCGCAAAATAGCGCCCCCTGCGAGACGCCATACATCCCGCCGACCAGTTCCCGATCGCGCCACACTTCAATGGAGTGCGCGTGGCCCAATTCATGTAATCGGCGATAGGCTTCCTCAATACCACGCGTTATCCAGGTGCCTTCGTCACGGTGATTGGCGCATCCATCAATGACCCGGTCGAAAGCGTAATTGAGCGTCACGCGGTAAGGGGATGCGTTGTGAAAGCGCTTCATGCTGCGACTGAGGTGAAACTTTTCAGGCCACAGCACGGCGCGCGGATCGGGCGACCACCACAGAATCGGGTCGCCCGGCGAAAACCACGGGAAAATCCCGTGCTGGTAGGCCATTAACAACCGGGCAGGGCTGAGATCGCCGCCCAGTGCCAGTAAACCGTTAGGCTCGCGTAAAGCGCCTTCCGGCGAAGGGAAGGCGATAGAATGTCGGGAAAGCTGAACCAGACGCATGACGGCGAAACTCCAGTACGCAAGTCGGATCGTTCAATAATAGCTTACAGACGTTGTTTAAACTGATAATAGCGCCCTTGTCCGGCTAACAATTCTGCATGAGTGCCTCGCTCAATGATGCGCCCGTCGTCCATTACGATGATTTGATCAAAACGGGCCAGGCCGCGCAAACGGTGAGTCACTATCAGGACGGTTTTTTCGCGCATCACATCGGCAAGTAATTCCAGCATTTCGCTCTCGGTGGTCGCATCCAGCCCCTCAGTAGGCTCATCCAACAGCATCAACGGGGCATCGTGCAACAGCGCGCGGGCGATGGCCAGGCGACGAAGTTCGCCGCCGGATAGCAGACGACCGCCTTCGCCGAGCCAGCTATTAAGCCCACTATCTTCGAGCAGATTTTCGAGGCCGACGCGACGCAGCATGTCGGAAAGGGCTTCGTCGCTGGCATTGGGCGCCGCCAGTAATAAATTATCACGCAGCGTGGCGCTGAACAGGTGGACACGCTGCGGCACCACGCTGATAGTCCGGCGTAAGGCGGATTCGCTCAGCGAGGATAGCGGAAGATCGTTGAGCAGAATTTCGCCTTGTTGCGGGTCCCAGGCGCGGGTGAGTAGCTGCAACAGCGTTGATTTTCCGCAGCCGGTACGCCCCAGAATAGCGACATGCTCGCCAGGATTAGCCTGTAATGAGAGGGCATTGAGCGCATTAATCGGCTGGTCGGGATAACGAAACGAAACGTCCCGCAGGGTGAGTGTGACCTTTTCCGGCGCGGGAGTTTCTGCCTGTGGAAAGGTCACCTCCGGTTTTTGCTCCGTTAATTCAGTGATACGAAGCGCAGAGGCGATAACCTGCCCCAGATGTTGGAATGCGCCGGTAACGGGCGCAAGCGCCTCGAAAGCCGCCAGCGCGCAGAAGACAAACAGCGCGATGAGCGCGCCGGGCTGCATATTGCCGCCAACGCCGCCGGAGGCCATCCACAACATTAACATCACCGCCAGCGCGCCAATCAGCAGCATTAACGCCTGCGATAAGGCGGTGAGTTCAGACTGTCGGCGTTGGGCCTCATGCCATTGTAATTCGGTGGCTTCCATTTGCGCCCGATAGCGTTTGCTGGCGCCAAAAATGGTGAGTTCCGCCTGGCCCTGTAACCATGACGTGAGCTGCTGGCGATACTGACCGCGTAGATGCGTCAGATTTTGGCTGGTATTTTTGCCGGCGCGATAAAACACCGGCGGCATAATAAACAGCGTCAACAGCATAATGCCGCCCAGCGTGATCGCCAGCGTCACGTCGAGAACGCTAAGCCCCAGGGTGACAATCATAATCACTACAAAAGCACCGACCAGCGGGGAGATGACGCGCAAATAGAGATGATCCAGCGTGTCGACGTCGGCAACGATGCGGTTCAGCAGTTCACCTTGCTGATATCGCGCCAGACCCGCGGGGGAGAGCGGTAGAAGTTTGCTGAAGGTATAAATACGCAGATGTTGCAGCACGCGGAACGTGGCGTCATGACTTACCAGACGTTCAAAATAACGACCAGCGGTACGGGTAATGGCCGCGCCGCGCACGCCGGCCGCCGGGAGCATATAGTTAAAACTGTAAATTCCCGCGAAGCCTGCGATAGCGGACGCGGACAGGAACCAGCCGGAAAGCGTCAGCAGCCCGATACTGGCAAGCAGGGTCAGGATTGCCAGCGCAATTCCCAGCGTTAGCATCCATTTGTGGCGTTTATAAAGCGTCAGATAAGGGAGTAGCGCGCGCATTTAAATATCCTCCTGACGGTGAGCCAATAACGTCGCAAAAGCGCCGTTGGCGGCGCTGAGTTCGGCATAGCTGCCTTGTTCGACAATCGCGCCATCTTGCATAACCCAGATAGCGTCCCAGTCGGCGAGATCTTCCAACTGATGCGTCACCATTAATGTGGTCTGGCGTTTTGACGCCGCTTTTAATGCCTGCATGACGCGTTGCTCGCTGTGAGCGTCCAGGCTTGCCGCCGGTTCATCCAGCAGTAGCAGTTGAGAGGGATTAAGTAGCGCGCGGGCGACCGCTACACGCTGTGCCTGGCCGACGGAAAGTCTGCTGGCATGATTGCCGAGCGGGGTGTCTACTCCCTGCGGCAGCAGCGGTAAAAATTCGCTTACCCATGCGGCGTCAAGCGCGGCATAAAGTTCCTGCTCGCTGGCGTCCGGGCGCGCCAGTAATACATTTTCGCGTAGCGTCGCCGCAGGTAATTGCGGGTTTTGTCCGACCCAGGAGAGATGCTGGCGCCAGGATTCCGGCGAGAGATCGCGAAGTTCGACACCATTAATACGCAAAGATCCCTGATAGGAGAGAAAACCGGATAATACATTCAACAGAGAGCTTTTACCGGAACCGCTGCGTCCTACCAGGACGGCGCGTTCTCCTGCCGCTAATGAGAAATTCAGCGGCCCGGCAAGCGTTTTGCCTTCTGGCGAGGTGATAATAAGATTGACTGCGTCAATGGTTACAGGTTCGTTTTCCGCCAGCTCAACTTCGCCGCGCGCCGGGTGGGCAAGGGGTGTTTCCAGAAATGTCTTCAGACTATCCGCCGCGCCAACCGCCTGCGCCTTAGCATGATAAAACGTGCCGAGGTCGCGTAATGGCTGGAAAAACTCCGGCGCGAGGATCAAGGCGAGGAACCCGGCGGCGAGCGTCACACCGGTACCGTAATGACCAAAGTTCAGCTCGCCCAGGTAAGAGAAGCCAAAATAAACGGCGACCAGCGCAATAGAAAGCGAGGTGAAAAATTCCAGCACGCCGGAAGATAAAAAGGCGAGGCGCAGTACTTCCATCGTGCGCTGACGAAAATCCTGCGATGCTGCGCGAATGCTCTCGGTTTCCGCTTCTCCACGACCGAAAATTCGCAGCGTTTCCATCCCGCGCAGACGGTCAAGAAAATGGCCGCTTAGCCGGGCAAGCGCCAGGAAATTGCGGCGGTTGGCGTCAGCCGCGCCCATCCCCACCATCGCCATAAATAGGGGAATGAGCGGGGCAGTGCCCAGCAGAATCAGCGCCGCCGCCCAGTTTGACGGGAAAATCGCCGCCACGATTAAGAGCGGTACGCAAACGGCAAGCGCCATTTGCGGCAGATAGCGCGCATAATAGTCATGCATATCGTCAATCTGCTCCAACACCAGCGTCGCCCAGCTACCGGCGGGCTTGCCCTGAATCCAGGCTGGGCCGGCTTGCTGCAGACGATCCAACACCTGACGGCGGATCTCAAAGCGAATATGCTGTCCGGCATGAAAACCGACGCGCTCGCGCAACCACACCACCCAGGCGCGGAGGACAAAGATCAGTATCAGCAGGATAAAAGGGAGCAACAGCGCTTCCCGTGGAATGTTCTCCATGATCATATGTTGCAGGATACGCGCCATGATCCAGGCCTGAGCGACAATTAATACGCCACTCATGAACCCCAACAGGCGGGAAATATTCAACCACCGTTGGGAGATTACGCTTTGCTGTTTTAACCAGCGGGTCAGCTCTTTTTGACGGGTTTTATTCATTGCACGCTTAGCAGGTGAGTTATTGGAATTTCAGGCAGGGCAATGTTACAACGACGCAAAAATAAAGGCGACTTATAGTCGCCTTTTTTACTTTTGTTACTGATTTGTAAAAACTATTTGCTCGCGTCGGCCAGACCATCGAGATAGCGTTCGGCATCCAGCGCCGCCATACAGCCCGTACCTGCAGAGGTGATCGCCTGACGGTAAATATGATCCATAACGTCACCCGCCGCGAATACGCCAGGGATGCTGGTTTGTGTGGCGTTGCCATGGGTGCCGGACTGAACTTTGATATAACCATTTTCCAGCTCAAGCTGGCCTTCGAAGAGTGCCGTGTTTGGGCTATGACCGATGGCTACGAAAAGTCCGGCGATGTCCAGCGTCTCGATATTATCGCTCTGCTGCGTGTCGCGAAGACGCAGACCAGTAACGCCCATCTGATCGCCGGTCACTTCTTCCAGCGTCCGGTTGGTGTGCAGGATGATATTGCCATTTTCGACTTTATCCATCAGGCGCTTAATGAGGATTTTTTCAGCGCGGAAACCGTCACGGCGATGGATAAGGTGCACTTCCGAAGCGATGTTGGACAGATAAAGCGCTTCTTCAACTGCGGTGTTGCCGCCGCCGATCACCGCCACTTTCTGATTGCGGTAGAAGAAACCGTCGCAGGTTGCGCAGGCGGAAACGCCGCGCCCTTTAAAGGCTTCTTCCGATGGCAGCCCCAGATAGCGCGCGGAAGCGCCGGTCGCAATGATCAACGCATCACAAGTGTACTCTGCGCTGTCACCTGTCAGACGGAACGGACGATTTTGCAGATCCACGTTGTTGATGTGATCAAAAATTATCTCGGTTTCAAATTTTGCCGCATGTTCATGCATGCGTTCCATCAGCAGCGGGCCGGTCAAATCGTTTGGATCGCCGGGCCAGTTTTCCACTTCCGTCGTGGTAGTCAGTTGACCGCCTTTTTCCATACCGGTAATAAGTACTGGCTGTAAATTTGCGCGCGCGGCATACACCGCCGCGGTATATCCCGCCGGTCCTGAGCCCAGAATAAGCAGCTTACTGTGTTTGGTCGTGCCCATGAGATCCCCATAGTTGTTGGCAGACAATGAGCAGAATTGTAGAGAATTTACAGACGTAAAAAAAGAGCATAACGATTTTGTTAACAATATGTGTAATAGCATGAACCGATGAACGACCGCGGCAGCGACGTTATCATCACAAACTTTAATTAAAATCGGTAACTTATAAGGTGACGAAATGACAGTTTACCGCCCTCTCTAATGAATAACTGGCATGTTGTACTAAAAATCGATGTTTTGCTTTGACAATCACCTGCTGTTTTGCGAAAACATTCGAGGAAGAAAAAAACTGTGTTATGTATGTGCTGCATAATCATGCATGTAAATACCATGTTTACCGGGCTAGTGAAATCTACGCATGGCGTGGACAGACGCCATTCGTGATGTCGATAGCTGCCGCGAGGCAACGGTCTTCTCACCATAGACCAGGCATTGCACGCCGTTAATCCCTCTGGGTTTCGGTCTATTGTGATGGGCAGCGACTCTGAACAGTGATGTGAGTAGAGTCAGGCAGGAGTAGGGAAGGAATACAGAGAGACAATAATAATGGTAGATAGCAAGAAGCGCCCTGGCAAAGATCTCGACCGTATCGATCGTAACATTCTTAATGAACTGCAAAAGGATGGGCGTATTTCCAACGTCGAGCTTTCTAAACGAGTAGGACTTTCGCCGACACCTTGCCTTGAGCGTGTGCGTCGGCTGGAGCGACAGGGGTTTATCCAGGGCTATACGGCGCTGTTGAACCCGCATTATCTGGATGCGTCACTTCTGGTATTCGTTGAGATTACCTTAAATCGCGGCGCGCCGGATGTGTTTGAACAGTTTAATGCCGCCGTGAAAAAGCTTGAAGAGATTCAGGAGTGTCATTTGGTTTCCGGCGATTTCGACTACCTGTTGAAAACCCGTGTACCGGATATGTCAGCGTATCGAAAACTATTGGGAGAGACGTTGCTGCGCTTGCCAGGTGTGAACGACACCCGAACTTACGTAGTGATGGAAGAGGTAAAACAGAGTAATCGTCTGGTTATTAAGACACGCTAACACGGAACAGGTGCAAAATCGCCGTAGTTTGATTACACTCCTGTTAATCCATACAGCAACAGTGCCGGGGCAACCCGGTGCTGTTGTCCGTTTTAGCATCGGGCGGGAAAAGCCTGGAACCTGGAGAGCCTTTTTTGAGCCAGGAATATACTGAAGACAAAGACGTCACATTGACGAAGTTAAGCAGCGGGCGCCGACTTCTGGAAGCGTTGTTGATACTTATTGCCCTTTTTGCCGTCTGGTTGATGGCGGCCTTGTTGAGCTTTAACCCTTCGGACCCCAGTTGGTCGCAAACCGCCTGGCATGAACCCATCCATAATTTAGGCGGCGCGCCGGGCGCGTGGCTGGCCGATACACTGTTCTTTATTTTTGGCGTAATGGCCTACACTATCCCTGTCATTATTGTCGGCGGGTGTTGGTTTGCGTGGCGTCATCAGTCTACGGATGATTACATCGACTATTTTGCTGTGTCGCTACGCCTTATTGGCGTGCTGGCGCTGATTCTCACTTCCTGCGGTCTGGCGGCCATTAATGCCGACGATATCTGGTATTTCGCCTCCGGCGGCGTAATTGGCAGCCTGTTAAGCACCACGCTGCAGCCGTTGTTGCATAGTAGCGGCGGAACGATAATGCTTCTCTGTATTTGGGCTGCCGGGCTGACGCTCTTTACCGGCTGGTCCTGGGTTAGTATCGCCGAAAAATTAGGCGGCTGGCTGCTTAATATACTGACCTTCGCCAGCAACCGTACCCGGCGTGATGATACGTGGGTTGACGACGAAGAGTATGATGACGAATACGATGAAGAAACCGATGGCGTGCAGCGTGAATCTCGCCGGGCGCGTATTTTGCGCGGCGCGTTGGCGCGTCGTAAGCGACTGGCTGAAAAATTCAGCAATCCACGGGGCCGTCAGACCGATGCCGCGCTCTTTTCCGGCAAACGGATGGATGATGACGAGGACATTCAGTATAGCGCGCGCGGCGTCGCTGCCGATCCCGACGACGTTCTGTTTTCGGGCAACCGTGCGACGCAGTCGGAATATGATGAATATGATCCGCTGTTAAACGGCCATTCTGTCACCGAACCGGTCGCCGCCGCTGCGGCCGCAACTGCCGTCACCCAGACGTGGGCAGCGTCCGCCGATCCCATAATGCAAACGCCGCCCATGCCGGGGGCTGAGCCGGTTGTCGCGCAACCGACCGTGGAGTGGCAGCCCGTACCGGGGCCGCAAACCGGCGAACCGGTTATCGCGCCTGCGCCGGAGGGGTATCAGCCGCATCCGCAATATGCTCAACCGCAGGAGGCGCAAAGTGCGCCGTGGCAGCAACCTGTGCCTGTCGCTTCCGCGCCGCAATACGCCGCGACGCCAGCGACCGCAGCAGAATATGACTCTCTTGCGCCGCAGGAAACACAGCCGCAATGGCAGGCGCCGGATGCCGAACAACACTGGCAGCCGGAGCCGATAGCGGCTGAACCTTCCCACATGCCGCCGCCGGTTATCGAACAGCCGGTTGCCACCGAGCCTGAACCTGGCATAGAAGAGACCAGGCCCGCTCGCCCTCCGCTTTACTATTTTGAAGAGGTGGAAGAGAAACGCGCCCGTGAGCGCGAACAACTGGCGGCATGGTATCAACCGATTCCGGAGCCGGTAAAAGAGAACGTGCCGGTCAAACCTACGGTATCTGTCGCGCCGTCCATACCGCCAGTGGAAGCGGTAGCCGCCGCCGCGTCGCTTGACACAGGTATTAAGAGTGGCGCCCTGGCAGCAGGCGCCGCGGCCGCTGCGCCTGCATTTAGTCTGGCTACCGGCGGCGCGCCGCGTCCGCAGGTGAAAGAGGGGATTGGTCCGCAACTGCCGCGTCCGAACCGCGTTCGCGTGCCGACCCGACGGGAACTGGCATCGTACGGTATTAAGCTGCCGTCACAGAGGATTGCTGAAGAAAAAGCCCGCGAGGCGGAGCGCAATCAGTACGAGACGGGCGCGCAGCTAACCGATGAAGAAATAGATGCAATGCATCAGGACGAGTTAGCCCGTCAGTTTGCGCAGTCGCAGCAGCATCGTTATGGTGAGACGTATCAGCATGATACTCAACAGGCAGAAGATGACGATACCGCTGCGGAAGCTGAATTAGCCCGCCAGTTTGCCGCTTCGCAACAGCAGCGCTATTCCGGCGAGCAACCCGCTGGCGCGCAGCCGTTCTCACTGGACGATCTGGATTTCTCGCCAATGAAAGTATTGGTTGATGAAGGTCCGCACGAACCGCTGTTCACGCCGGGTGTCATGCCCGAGTCAACGCCTGTTCAGCAACCTGTAGCGCCGCAGCCGCAGTATCAGCAGCCGGTAGCGCCGCAGCCACAGTATCAGCAGCCGCAGCAGCCGGTAGCGTCGCAGCCACAGTATCAGCAGCCGCAACAGCCGGTAGCGCCTCAGCCGCAGTATCAGCAGCCGCAGCAGCCGGTAGCGCCGCAGCCGCAGTATCAGCAGCCGCAACAGCCGGTAGCGCCGCAGCCGCAGTATCAGCAACCGCAACAGCCGGTAGCGCCGCAGCCACAGTATCAGCAGCCGCAACAGCCGGTAGCGCCTCAGCCGCAGTACCAGCAGCCGCAGCAACCGACAGCGCCGCAAGACAGTCTGATCCACCCGCTGTTGATGCGTAACGGCGACAGTCGTCCATTGCAGCGTCCGACGACGCCGCTGCCTTCATTAGATCTTCTGACGCCGCCGCCGAGCGAAGTTGAACCGGTAGATACCTTTGCGCTGGAACAAATGGCGCGTCTGGTTGAAGCGCGTCTGGCGGATTTCCGCATTAAAGCTGATGTGGTGAACTATTCGCCAGGCCCGGTCATTACTCGCTTTGAACTGAATCTGGCCCCGGGCGTTAAAGCAGCGCGTATCTCCAACCTTTCCCGGGATCTGGCGCGCTCCTTGTCAACGGTAGCCGTACGCGTTGTGGAAGTCATTCCAGGCAAACCTTACGTAGGGTTGGAATTGCCGAACAAGAAACGGCAAACCGTTTATCTGCGCGAAGTGTTGGATAACGCCAAATTCCGCGAGAATCCGTCGCCGCTTACCGTGGTGTTAGGTAAGGATATCGCGGGCGATCCGGTAGTGGCGGATCTGGCGAAAATGCCTCACCTGCTGGTGGCCGGTACGACCGGTTCCGGTAAGTCGGTCGGGGTTAACGCCATGATCCTCAGTATGCTGTATAAAGCGCAGCCGGAAGACGTTCGCTTTATCATGATCGACCCGAAAATGTTAGAACTCTCGGTCTATGAAGGTATACCGCATCTGCTGACGGAAGTTGTTACCGATATGAAAGACGCAGCTAACGCGTTACGCTGGAGCGTCAATGAGATGGAGCGTCGCTATAAGCTGATGTCCGCGCTCGGCGTGCGTAATCTGGCTGGTTATAACGAGAAAATCGCCGAAGCGGCCCGCATGGGACGTCCGATTCCGGACCCGTACTGGAAGCCGGGCGACAGTATGGATGTTCAGCATCCGGTTCTGGAAAAACTGCCGTATATCGTGGTACTGGTTGATGAATTTGCCGACCTGATGATGACCGTCGGTAAAAAAGTTGAAGAGCTGATCGCGCGTTTGGCGCAGAAAGCGCGCGCTGCGGGGATTCACCTGGTACTGGCGACGCAGCGTCCGTCGGTCGATGTGATTACTGGTTTAATTAAAGCCAACATTCCAACCCGTATCGCTTTTACAGTATCCAGCAAGATCGACTCCCGCACCATTCTTGATCAGGGTGGCGCTGAGTCGTTATTGGGAATGGGGGACATGCTCTATTCCGGACCAAACTCCACCATGCCGGTACGTGTCCATGGGGCGTTTGTGCGTGACCAGGAAGTCCATGCGGTGGTGCAGGACTGGAAAGCGCGCGGTCGTCCGCAATATGTGGATGGCATTACCTCCGACAGCGAAAGCGAAGGTGGCGGTGGCGGTTTTGACGGCGGCGAAGAATTAGATGCGCTATTCGATCAGGCCGTTAATTTCGTCACTCAGAAGCGAAAAGCGTCCATTTCCGGCGTTCAGCGTCAGTTCCGTATCGGCTATAACCGTGCGGCGCGTATTATCGAACAGATGGAAGCGCAGGGTATTGTCAGCGCTCAGGGGCATAACGGTAATCGCGAAGTGTTGGCTCCGCCGCCTTTTGAGTAAACCTGTAAACCGGATGGCGCTGTTCAGAGGCTGCCATCCGGCAACAAAATTCAGTATTTTCTTCTTTCCTCATGCTGATTTTTGGCCTGGAATAGAAAGCAAAAGGAGCTCCTGGTCGGGAGTGTCGAAACTTGAGGAATAATGATGAAAAAAATGGCAATCGCCTGTGCATTACTTTCAAGCGTTGTAGCCAGCAGCGTATGGGCTGACGCCGCCAGCTCTCTGAAAAGCCGTCTGGATAAAGTGAGCAGCTTTCATGCCACCTTTACTCAAAAAGTCACCGATGGCAGCGGTGCCGCGGTGCAGGAGGGACAGGGTGATTTATGGGTTAAGCGGCCAAATCTATTCAACTGGCATATGACGCAACCTGACGAGAGTATTCTGGTTTCTGACGGCAAAACGTTATGGTTCTATAACCCGTTTGTAGAACAGGCTACCGCCACGTGGTTGAAAGATGCCACCGGAAATACACCGTTTATGCTGATTGCCCGCAACCAGGCCAGCGACTGGCAGCAGTATAATATTAAGCAGGATGGCGATAATTTTGTGCTGACGCCGAAAGCCAGCAACGGCAATCTGAAACAGTTCACCATCAATGTGGGACGCGACGGGACTATCCACCAGTTTAGCGCCGTAGAACAAGACGATCAGCGTAGCGCCTATCAGCTAAAATCCCAGCAAAACGGCGCTGTTGAACCGTCAAAATTTACGTTTACTCCGCCGCAAGGGGTAACGATAGACGACCAACGTAAGTAGAGGCGATGAGTGAGCAATCTGTCGCTCGATTTTTCTGATAATACGTTTCAACCGCTGGCCGCGCGAATGCGGCCGGAAAATTTAGCACAGTATATCGGCCAGCAGCATTTGCTGGCCGCAGGTAAGCCGTTGCCTCGCGCTATTGAGGCCGGGCATCTGCACTCCATGATTTTATGGGGGCCGCCAGGGACGGGGAAAACCACGCTCGCTGAAGTGATCGCCCGCTACGCCAGCGCCGATGTCGAGCGTATTTCCGCCGTCACTTCTGGGGTAAAAGAGATTCGCGAAGCTATCGAGCGCGCCCGCCAGAATCGTAATGCCGGTCGCCGTACCATCCTGTTTGTCGATGAAGTGCATCGCTTTAACAAAAGCCAGCAGGACGCCTTTTTACCGCATATCGAAGATGGCACTATCACCTTTATCGGCGCGACCACGGAAAATCCCTCTTTTGAGCTGAACTCGGCGCTATTGTCGCGAGCGCGAGTCTATCTGCTGAAATCGTTGACTACTGACGATATTGAGCAAGTACTGGACCAGGCGATGCAGGACAAAACGCGTGGTTACGGCGATCAGGATATCGTGTTACCGGATGAGACACGGCGAGCGATTGCTGAGCTGGTCAATGGCGACGCGCGGCGCGCCTTAAATACGCTGGAAATGATGGCTGATATGGCGGAGGCGGATGACAGCGGCAAACGCGTTTTATTGCCCGCCTTGTTGACCGAGATCGCCGGCGAGCGCAGCGCGCGTTTTGATAACAAAGGCGATCGCTTCTACGATCTTATTTCCGCCTTACATAAATCAGTGCGCGGCAGCGCGCCGGATGCCGCCCTCTATTGGTATGCCCGTATCATTACCGCGGGAGGCGATCCGCTGTACGTGGCGCGTCGCTGCCTGGCGATTGCCTCGGAAGATGTGGGTAATGCCGATCCTCGCGCGATGCAGGTCGCCATTGCCGCGTGGGATTGTTTCACCCGCGTCGGCCCGGCTGAAGGCGAAAGGGCGATCGCGCAGGCTATCGTTTATCTCGCCTGCGCGCCGAAGAGCAACGCCGTCTATACCGCCTTTAAGGCTGCGCTGGCCGACGCGCGCGAACGTCCTGATTATGACGTTCCTGTCCATCTGCGTAATGCGCCAACCAAACTGATGAAAGAGATGGGCTATGGCCAGGAATACCGCTATGCCCACGATGAGCCCAATGCCTATGCTGCGGGTGAAGTGTACTTCCCGCCGGAAATCGCGCAAACGCGCTATTATCATCCGACAAATCGTGGTCTGGAAGGTAAGATTGGCGAAAAGCTCGCCTGGCTGGCTGAACAGGATCAAAATAGCCCCACAAAACGCTACCGCTAGTGTAAACGTTGCGGTAAGGTTATCTCTAAATATGATGCTCCAGGTATCATGGCGTTGATGATGAACCTCGTTATGCCTGATAGCACGTTGCTTATGAGGTCCGCGGGTATAGCGCAATGGATGCGTTGTTGCTGTCGTCGGTCAGGTAAGGCGAAAACGTCGCTATTACGTAAACGGGGTTTACGTTCATCAATACAATCAGAGGCGATCATCAATTGATCGCGTTTCCTTTTATTATTCGATAAGCACAGGATAAGCATGCTCGATCCCAATCTGCTGCGTAATGAGCCAGACGCAGTCGCTGAAAAACTGGCACGCCGGGGCTTTAAGCTGGATGTAGATAAGCTGCGCGCTCTTGAAGAGCGTCGTAAAGTTTTGCAGGTCAACACGGAAAACCTGCAGGCGGAGCGTAATTCTCGATCGAAATCCATCGGCCAGGCGAAAGCGCGCGGGGAAGATATCGAGCCTTTACGCCTGGAAGTGAATAAACTGGGCGAAGAGTTGGATGCGGCGAAAGCCGAGCTGGATACCTTGCTGGCGGAGATCCGCGATATCGCGCTGACCATCCCAAACCTGCCTGCGGATGAAGTGCCGGTAGGTAAAGATGAAAACGACAACGTTGAAGTCAGCCGCTGGGGTACCCCGCGTGAGTTTGATTTTGAAATCCGCGATCACGTCACCTTAGGGGAAATGCACTCCGGCCTCGACTTTGCCGCTGCGGTTAAGCTGACCGGCTCCCGCTTTGTGGTGATGAAAGGACAGATTGCGCGTATGCATCGCGCATTGTCGCAGTTCATGTTGGATCTGCATACGGAACAGCACGGCTATAGCGAAAACTACGTGCCGTATCTGGTTAACCACGACACGCTGTATGGCACCGGTCAACTGCCGAAATTCGCAGGCGACTTGTTCCATACCCGTCCGCTGGAAGAAGAAGCAGACAGCAGTAACTATGCTTTGATCCCGACGGCGGAGGTTCCGCTGACCAATCTGGTACGCGATGAAATCATCGACGAAGATCAGCTGCCGATTAAAATGACGGCGCATACGCCTTGTTTCCGTTCTGAAGCAGGTTCTTATGGTCGTGATACCCGCGGCCTGATTCGTATGCATCAGTTTGACAAAGTTGAGATGGTGCAGATCGTTCGCCCGGAAGATTCTATGGCTGCGTTGGAAGAGATGACCGGCCACGCGGAAAAAGTGCTCCAGCTACTGGGACTGCCGTACCGTAAAATCATTCTGTGCACTGGCGATATGGGCTTCGGCGCCTGCAAAACTTATGACCTCGAAGTCTGGGTTCCGGCGCAGAATACCTACCGCGAGATCTCTTCCTGCTCTAACGTCTGGGACTTCCAGGCGCGTCGTATGCAGGCACGCTGTCGCAGCAAGTCCGACAAAAAGACCCGTCTGGTCCATACCCTGAATGGTTCTGGTCTGGCGGTAGGTCGTACCCTGGTGGCTGTGATGGAAAACTATCAGCAGGCTGATGGTCGTATTGAAGTGCCGGAAGTATTACGTCCGTATATGAACGGACTGGAATATATCGGCTAATCCTCGCTTTCTCCTCTTCTAAAAAGCGCCTGCGGGCGCTTTTTTTATGCCAGTTTGATACCGGACAATAATCCCTACCCTATTAGGGGTAATACTGATTTCGAATGAAGGTCAGTTTTTAACGCTATTTTTCTACTTTTTCGATATATATCAGACTTTATAGCGACGTTATCGCTATATAAAATTCTATACATCGTTTTATTGCTTTTTTATTGTGAGCAGCAGAGTGAGCCCTTATGAAAACTAAGATCCCTGATGCCGTGCTGGCAGCCGAGGTGAGCCGTCGTGGTTTAGTCAAAACCACCGCGATAGGCGGCCTGGCGATGGCCAGTAGCGCATTTACCCTGCCATTTACCCGCATCGCTAACGCCGCAGAGGCGATAAGCCCGACGAAAACCGACGAGAAAGTCGTCTGGAGCGCCTGTACGGTAAACTGTGGCAGCCGTTGTCCGCTACGTATGCATGTTGTGGATGGCGAAATCAAATATGTAGAAACGGATAATACCGGAAACGATGATTACGATGGCCTGCACCAGGTTCGCGCCTGCCTGCGCGGTCGTTCTATGCGTCGTCGCGTCTATAACCCGGATCGTCTCAAGTATCCGATGAAGCGCGTCGGCGCGCGCGGCGAAGGTAAATTTGAGCGTATTAGCTGGGACGAAGCCTACGATATCATTGCCACCAATATGCAGCGTCTTATCAAAGAGTATGGCAACGAGTCCATTTATCTGAACTATGGCACGGGAACGCTGGGCGGCACTTTGACACGTTCATGGCCGCCGGGAAAAACGCTGGTCGCTCGTCTGATGAACTGCTGCGGCGGTTATCTTAATCACTACGGTGATTACTCTTCCGCGCAAATCGCAGCGGGTCTGAATTACACCTATGGCGGCTGGGCGGATGGCAATAGTCCATCCGACATTGAAAACAGTAAGCTGGTGGTGTTGTTTGGTAATAACCCTGGCGAAACCCGCATGAGCGGGGGCGGTGGAACGTATTATCTTGAACAGGCGCGGCAGAAATCAAACGCGCGGATGATCATTATCGATCCTCGTTACACCGACACCGGCGCCGGTCGCGAAGATGAGTGGATTCCGATTCGTCCAGGTACCGATGCGGCGCTGGTCAATGGTCTGGCATATGTCTTAATCACCGAGAACATGGTCGATCAGCCGTTCCTGGATAAATATTGCGTCGGTTATGACGAAAAAACCTTGCCTGCCAGCGCGCCGAAAAACGGTCACTACAAAGCCTATATTCTGGGCTTGGGTAAAGACGGTATCGCAAAGACGCCGGAGTGGGCGGCGCAAATTACCGGTATTCCGGCAGATCGCATTATTAAACTGGCGCGAGAAATCGGCAGCGCTAAACCCGCCTATATTTGCCAGGGGTGGGGGCCACAACGTCATGCTAATGGAGAAATCGCCACGCGCGCCATCTCGATGCTGGCGATCCTGACGGGTAATGTTGGGATTAACGGCGGTAACAGCGGCGCGCGCGAAGGGTCTTATGCCCTGCCATTTGAACGTATGCCCACGTTGGAAAATCCGGTTGAAACCAGCATCTCCATGTTTATGTGGACCGATGCCATTGAACGCGGCCCGGAAATGACAGCGCTGCGTGATGGCGTGCGGGGGAAAGATAAGCTGGACGTGCCGATCAAAATGATCTGGAACTATGCTGGCAACTGTTTGATTAACCAGCACTCTGAGATTAACCGCACCCACGAAATCCTGCAGGATGACAGTAAATGTGAAATGATCGTCGTTATCGACTGTCATATGACCTCGTCGGCAAAATACGCCGATATTCTGTTGCCTGATTGCACTGCTTCTGAGCAGATGGACTTTGCGCTGGATGCCTCCTGCGGGAACATGTCTTACGTTATCTTCACTGACCAGGCGATTAAACCGCGCTTCGAGTGTAAGACGATTTATGAGATGACCAGCGAACTGGCGAAACGTCTTGGCGTGGAACAACAGTTTACCGAAGGCCGGACGCAAGAAGAGTGGATGCGTCATCTGTACGAACAGTCGCGTAAATCCATTCCGAATCTGCCCACCTTTGAGGAGTTCCGTAAGCAAGGCATCTTCAAACAGCGCGACCCCGAAGGCCACCATGTCGCCTATAAAGACTTCCGCGAAGATCCGCAAGCGAATCCACTTACAACGCCATCGGGCAAGATTGAAATCTATTCACAGGCGTTGGCGGATATCGCCGCCACCTGGGAGCTGCCGGAAGGCGACGTGATCGATCCATTACCGATCTACACGCTAGGTTTTGAAAACTATAACGATCCGCTAACGGATAAATTCCCGCTGCAGTTGACGGGTTTCCACTATAAAGCGCGTGTGCATTCCACTTATGGCAACGTAGACGTACTGAAAGCCGCCTGTCGCCAGGAAATGTGGATTAACCCAATGGATGCGCAGAAACGCGGTATCAACAATGGCGATAAAGTCCGCATCTTCAACGATCGCGGCGAAGTTCATATCGAGGCTAAAGTGACGCCGCGCATGATGCCGGGCGTGGTCGCTCTGGGAGAAGGCGCATGGTATGACCCGGATGCAAAACGCGTGGATCAGGGCGGATGTATTAACGTACTGACCAGTCAACGTCCTTCTCCGCTGGCGAAGGGGAACCCGTCACATACGAACCTCGTTCAGGTTGAAAAGGCGTAAGGAGTAACCGATGACAACCCAGTATGGATTTTTTATTGATTCCAGCCGTTGCACCGGTTGCAAAACCTGCGAACTGGCCTGCAAGGACTACAAAGATTTGACCCCGGATGTCAGCTTCCGCCGCATTTATGAGTATGCAGGTGGCGACTGGCAGGAGGATAACGGCGTCTGGCACCAGAACGTCTTTGCCTACTATCTCTCCATCTCCTGTAACCACTGCGAAGACCCGGCCTGCACCAAAGTCTGCCCGAGCGGCGCGATGCACAAGCGCGATGACGGTTTTGTGGTGGTGAACGAAGAGGTCTGTATCGGTTGCCGCTACTGCCACATGGCCTGCCCGTACGGCGCGCCGCAGTACAACGCGGCCAAAGGTCATATGACCAAGTGCGATGGCTGTTATGACCGGGTGGCGGAAGGTAAGAAACCGATCTGCGTCGAATCCTGTCCGCTGCGGGCGCTGGATTTCGGCCCGATAGACGAACTGCGCAAAAAACACGGTGAGCTGGCTGCCGTCGCGCCGTTGCCGCGCGCGCATTTCACGAAGCCGAATATTGTGATTAAACCCAACGCCAACAGCCGCCCGACCGGGGACACCACCGGTTATCTGGCCAATCCGAAGGAGGTATAAGATGGGAAGTGGATGGCATGAATGGCCGTTGATGATCTTCACGGTCTTTGGTCAGTGCGTGGCCGGTGGTTTTATTGTTCTGGCTCTGGCGCTGATGAAGGGCGACCTGCGCGCGGAAACGCAGCAGCGGGTGATCGCCTGTATGTTTGGTCTGTGGGTGCTGATGGGGATTGGCTTTATCGCCTCGATGCTGCATCTGGGCTCGCCGATGCGCGCGTTTAACTCGCTTAACCGCGTGGGTGCTTCCGCACTGAGCAATGAAATTGCCAGCGGCTCGGTGTTTTTTGCGGTCGGCGGGATCGGCTGGCTGCTGGCGGTACTGAAAAAGCTGCCGCCGGCACTGCGCACACTCTGGCTGATTATCACGATGGTACTGGGCGTCGTCTTCGTCTGGATGATGGTACGCGTCTATAACAGCATCGATACAGTACCGACCTGGTATAGCGTCTGGACGCCGCTGGGCTTCTTCCTGACGCTCTTTATGGGTGGCCCGCTACTGGGTTATCTGCTGCTGCGCATCGCGGGCGTGAACGGTTGGGCGATGCGTCTGTTGCCTGCGGTTTCGGTGCTGGCGCTGGTGGTTATTGCCATTATGGTGGCCATGCAGGGCGCGGAACTGGCGACGATTCACAGTTCCATTCAGCAGGCGTCTGCTCTGGTGCCGGATTATGGTTCGCTGATGGCCTGGCGTATGGTGCTGCTTGCGGCGGCGTTGTGCTGCTGGATTGTGCCACAGTTAAAAGGGTATCAACCTGCGGTACCGTTACTCTCTGTCGCCTTCATTCTGATGCTGGCGGGGGAATTGATTGGCCGCGGCGTATTCTATGGGCTGCATATGACCGTGGGCATGGCGGTAGCCAGCTAACGCGTTGACGCGCATTCGGCCTGCAGAACGTGCAGGCCGAATACGCCTTTAGCCGCCGTCAATCTAAGGAATATAACCGGGGCGGAGAAGGCGCATATAAATCCATAGAGAAGAAAACGAAGCTAAAGGAACCATGAAATTTTTCGACTGAACAAAACGCCGATTTTGCGGGTTAGATCAATAAAAACAAGGGGATGAATTTTTAGCCTTTCAATATATTCACGTGCAGAATAAGTAAATCGAATCGATAGTCTCAAAACTTGCGGATCGCCCATGCGGAGCCGATTGACAATGTTTTTGGCGATGGCATGATGCGCATGAAATTTGAACTTCCTCACGGTTTTTATTCATGTCCATCTATACCCGTCCCGTCATGCTTTTGCTGTGCGGGCTACTTTTGTTGACCCTGGCCATTGCGGTACTGAATACGCTTGTGCCGCTGTGGCTTGCTCAGGCAAACCTTCCGACCTGGCAGGTGGGGATGGTCAGCTCGTCTTATTTTACCGGCAATCTGGTCGGGACGTTATTTACCGGGTATTTAATTAAACGCATTGGGTTTAACCGTAGCTATTATCTTGCCTCGCTGATCTTCGCCGCGGGTTGTGTCGGGTTGGGGGTGATGGTGGGGTTCTGGAGCTGGATGAGCTGGCGTTTTATTGCCGGTATCGGCTGCGCCATGATTTGGGTGGTTGTCGAAAGCGCGTTGATGTGCAGCGGAACCTCGCATAATCGCGGACGCCTGCTGGCTGCCTATATGATGGTCTATTACATGGGGACCTTCCTTGGACAATTATTGGTCAGTAAAGTATCTGGTGAATTGCTGCACGTCCTTCCCTGGGTGACCGGAATGATTCTGGCGGGAATTCTGCCGCTACTCTTTACCCGAATTGTAAATCAGCAAACGCAGGCACGTCATTCCTCTTCTATTAGCGCCATGCTGAAGCTACGCCAGGCGCGTCTTGGCGTGAATGGTTGTATTATTTCCGGCATTGTTCTTGGTTCATTATATGGCCTGATGCCGTTATATCTGAAGCATCAGGGGATGGCTAACGCCAGCATCGGTTTCTGGATGGCGGTGCTGGTGAGCGCCGGTATTTTGGGGCAATGGCCAATGGGACGTCTGGCGGACAAATTTGGTCGCTTGCTGGTATTACGCGTACAGGTATTCGTTGTCATACTCGGCAGTATTGCCATGTTAACCCAGGCGGCGATGGCGCCAGCTCTGTTTATTCTGGGGGCGGCGGGTTTTACGCTTTATCCCGTTGCAATGGCCTGGGCCTGTGAAAAAGTCGAACACCACCAGCTTGTGGCAATGAACCAGGCGCTGTTGTTAAGTTATACGGTAGGGAGCCTGTTGGGGCCGTCTTTTGCTGCGATGTTAATGCAGAATTATTCAGATAATCTGCTGTTTATTATGATCGCCAGCGTATCGTTTATTTATCTGCTGATGCTGTTACGTAACGTCGGCCAGACGCCTAATCCTGTCGCCCACATCTAACTGTTCTCTGAATCGTATGCAGGACGTGAGTCTTGCATACTCTTTGTTTATGTTTTACGTAAAATAATTGACCTGCATAATTTTCTTGCTTTACTGAAAAATAAAATGTGCCGAAGGTTATAATTTTGCGCTCCTCTATTTTCTCTCTTCGTCTTTACCGCGCATAATCCCCCGCTTCATTTATAGTAATAGCATTGTGTTCACGAAGGATCGCGTTATGCCGAATGTGCAGGAAAAACAGTTGCGATGGTACAACATCGCCCTGATGTCGTTTATTACCGTTTGGGGATTCGGCAATGTTGTCAATAACTATGCTAACCAGGGGTTAGTGGTTGTCTTCTCCTGGGTGTTTATTTTTGCGCTCTATTTTATTCCTTATGCCTTAATCGTGGGGCAACTGGGCTCAACCTTCAAAGAGGGAAAAGGGGGCGTCAGTACCTGGATTAAGCATACGATGGGGCCGGGGTTGGCTTACCTTGCGGCATGGACTTATTGGGTCGTGCATATTCCCTACCTGGCGCAAAAGCCGCAGGCGATACTCATTGCATTGGGATGGGCTTTAAAAGGCGACGGCTCGTTGATAAAAGAATATACCGTCGTTGCCTTGCAGGGGCTGACGCTGGCATTGTTTGTTTTCTTTATGTGGGTTGCTTCCCGGGGGATGAAATCGCTAAAGGTTGTTGGGTCTGTGGCTGGGATTGCCATGTTTATCATGTCAATTTTATATGTTGTGATGGCAGTGACCGCGCCAGCAATTACAAACGTTGAAATTGCGACCGCTAACATCACCTGGCAGTCATTTATTCCTCATATCGATTTTACCTATATCACCACCATCTCTATGTTGGTCTTTGCGGTTGGTGGGGCAGAGAAGATCTCGCCTTATGTCAACCAGACGCGGAATCCAGGAAAAGAATTTCCGAAGGGGATGCTCTTTTTAGCCGTCATGGTTGCGGTCTGCGCTATCCTCGGTTCGTTGGCGATGGGAATGATGTTTGATTCCCGGCATATACCTGACGATTTAATGACCAATGGGCAATATTATGCATTCCAGAAATTGGGTGAGTATTACCATATGGGTAATTCATTAATGGTGATTTATGCCATTGCCAATACTCTGGGGCAAATCGCCGCGCTGGTGTTTTCTATTGATGCGCCACTGAAAGTCTTACTGGGTGATGCAGACAGTAAATATATCCCGCAGCGCTTATGTCGTACTAACGCTTCAGGTACACCAGTTAACGGTTATTTGCTGACATTAGTGTTGGTCGCTATCTTGATTATGTTGCCAACGCTTGGCATCGGCGATATGAACAACCTGTACAAATGGCTGCTTAATCTCAATTCAGTCGTTATGCCGCTGCGCTATCTGTGGGTATTTGTCGCCTTTATTGCCGTCATTCGACTGGCGCAAAAGTACAAACCCGAATATGTGTTTATTCGCAACCGGGCGTTGGCGTTAACTGTGGGAATATGGTGTTTTGCCTTCACCGCGTTTGCCTGCCTTACCGGTATTTTCCCCAAAATGGAGGCGTTCACGCCGGAGTGGGCATTCCAGCTGACGTTGAACATCGTGACACCTTTTGTCCTGGTCGGGTTGGGATTAATTTTCCCACTGCTGGCGCGTAGAAACACATAACGACGCTCTTTTCCACGGCGCTCCTGTCAGGCGAGCGCCTTTTAAGGTTACAGGTGCCTGGGTTCCAGGCGGAGACCACGGTATTAACAGGCGCCGGGGCAGCAATAGTTGTCAGACCTTCAACCCAGCAGCAGATAAGCGACTCTGTATTTAATACCTGGTAAGCGCAATATTGTTAACCAGGCCTGTCTGACGGCGGGGTCGGGTATTTTAGCGGTAAGAGCGTTACCCAGACAGCAAAACGGCTACCGTCATGGGTAGCCGTTTAAAAGCGGATAAGATAGCAGGCGATTAATACATCACTTTATGACCATACTGCTCAAGAATACCCTTTACACGTTCCATGGTCTCTTTTTTAGGCGGCTTCACGCCATCCAGTTTATATTCTTCGCCCATTGCCACCCATTTATGTTTGCCCAGCTCATGATAGGGCAGCAGTTCGATTTTTTCGACATTACCCATATCGCGGGTAAACTCACCCAGGCGATGCGCGGAATCATCGTCGTCAGACCAGCCGGGAACGACAACGTAACGGATCCAGACCTTCACATTTTTCTTTGATAAATACTGCGCGAATTCCAGCGTCCGGTGATTGGATACACCGACCAGATTCTGGTGGATCTCATCATTCATCTGCTTGAGATCGAGCATCACCAGATCGGTAACGTCCAACAGTTCATCAATCACCGGGTCATAACGGCGCACAAAGCCGTTGGTGTCGAGACAGGTGTGGATACCTTCTTTTTTACAGGCGCGAAACCAGTCGCGTACAAATTCTGCCTGCAAAATGGCCTCGCCGCCGGATGCCGTCACGCCGCCGCCAGAAGCATTCATAAAATGCCGATAGGTCACCACCTCTTTCATTAAGTCTTCAACGGTGATTTCTTTACCGCCATGCGTATCCCATGTGTCGCGGTTATGGCAATACAGGCAGCGCATCAGGCAGCCCTGGAAAAAGGTAATAAAGCGGATGCCTGGGCCATCAACGGTGCCACAGGACTCAAAGGAGTGAATGCGACCAATAACCGGCTTTTTATCAGCAGTTACTGCAACACTTTCATTTGTAATACAATCGGTTAAGTTACTCATATCGCTTCGGCTAGCTCTAAATAACATGGGGTTTATGGACACATTCCGGGCATGTTGAGCACCCTAGTAAGGGGGTTGCATCCTGTAAAAAAGCGGTACTGCGAGCGTAAATTTTGGACTACAGAATGTGTGGCTGTTCCAGAATGTGCTGCAATGGAGCTATTTTACCTCTATTCAGTATAAAATATACGGCAAATCTATGCTGCATAGCTTGCACCGCCAGAAATTGTGGCTCATTCATCAGCTCGTAACGCCCGAACCGCAATACATACTGTAAGTGTATCATCCATAGCGTCCTGGTTTTGCTGTTTATGAACCGCCTCTTTTTTCAAATGGTTGATGCCGTTTTTGTGGTCAGAACAAAAATAATTCTCAACATAATTCAGATGTGTCCAAAGAACGTTACGCCTGTCCAGTGCCTGGCGTTGCATTCAACGCGCAATCAGGTGTAAATCTGATGTCATTTCTAAACCCGGACTGATTCAATCTCTTAAATAGAGTGTGGTTTTAATCAAAAAATGAGAGCAACGGATTGGATTTTGCTTTCGCGGTAAATAATCAAAGGAGTTATTATGCCAGTTACGTTAAGTTTTGGTAATCGTCATAACTATGAAGTTAATACTTCACGGCTAACCCGTTTGATGAGTCCTAATAAAGAAGAAGCGCTATACATGGGGGTATGGGATAGATTTAAGGACTGCTTCAGAACACACAAAAAAAAGAGGTGCTGGAGGTATTATATACACTCATCCATGGATGTGAACGTGAAAATCAAGCTGAACTTAATGTTGATATAACCGGCATGGAGAAGATACATGCCTTTACACAATTAAAACAATATGCTAATCCATCTCAACAAGAGCGCTTTGTTATGCGTTTTGATATGAATCAGACAAAAGTTTTATTTGAGATTGATGGCCAGGTTATTGATAAATGTAATTTGCATCGTCTCCTCAACGTTTCAGAAAACTGTATTTTTAGAGTGATGGAAGACGATGAAGTAGAGTTGTTTTTTAAAGTATGTATTAAGTATGGAGAAAAAATTGCTCGCTATCCAGAATTATTAGAAGGCTTTGCTAATAAACTTAAAGATGCAGTTAATGAGGATGATGACATTAAGGATGAAGTTTATAATTTTATGCGATCTGGAGAAGATCGAAAAATGGAATGTGTTGAATGGAATGGTACGCTTACTGAAGAGGAGATGAATAAACTACGCTGTCTTCAAATGGGGTCTTTTAATATTACTACCCAATTTTGTAAAATAGGTTACTGGGAATTAGAGGGAGAAGTCCTGTTTGATATGGTTCATCCAACACTTATCTATCTGCTACACGCATATAAACCGTCATTGTTATCTGATTTAATAGAAACTAACACCATGCTGTTTTCTGATGTATTAAATAAGGATTATGATGAGTATCAAAATAATAAAAGAGAAATTGATTCTATTCTAAGAAGAATATATAGATCACATGATAACACTTTATTTATAAGTGAAAATTCTAGTTGTCGCAATATGCTTATATAAAAAGTCATTAAAAAGGCCCCACTGATATGGAGCCTTTTTTGTACGCTTTTTATGGCGTAATTTCAGTCAAACCCATTACATGGTCTGCGTGAAGGTACGAGTAATAACGTCCTGCTGCTGTTCTTTCGTCAGGGAGTTAAAACGTACTGCGTAACCAGATACACGGATGGTCAGCTGCGGATATTTTTCCGGATGTTCCATCGCGTCCAGCAGCATTTCACGGTTCATGACGTTGACGTTCAGGTGCTGACCGCCTTCGATGGACGCTTCGTGGTGGAAGTAACCATCCATCAGACCTGCCAGGTTAGTCTTACGAACTTCGTCGTCTTTACCCAGTGCGTTCGGAACGATAGAGAAGGTATAAGAAATACCATCTTTCGCGTAAGCAAACGGCAGTTTAGCAACGGAGGTCAGAGAAGCGACAGCGCCTTTCTGGTCACGACCGTGCATCGGGTTAGCACCTGGTCCGAACGGCGCGCCAGCGCGACGACCATCCGGGGTGTTACCGGTTTTCTTACCATACACAACGTTAGAAGTGATGGTCAGAACAGACTGCGTCGGGATAGCGCCACGGTAGGTGGTCAGTTTCTGAATTTTCTTCATGAAACGTTCTACCAGGTCAACCGCCATGTCATCTACACGAGCGTCGTTGTTACCAAACTGCGGGTATTCGCCTTCGATTTCGAAGTCGATAGCCAGACCATCTTCGTCACGAATCGGTTTAACTTTCGCATATTTGATGGCAGACAGGGAGTCAGCCGCAACGGACAGACCTGCGATACCACACGCCATGGTGCGGATAACGTCACGGTCGTGCAGCGCCATCAGAGAGGCTTCGTAGCTGTACTTGTCGTGCATGTAGTGGATAACGTTCAGTGCGGTGACATACTGTTTAGCCAGCCAGTCCATGAAGTGATCCATGCGATCCATCACTTCGTCGAAGTTCAGAACATCGCCTTTGATCGGTTCGGATTTCGGACCAACCTGCATTTTCAGTTTTTCATCAACGCCGCCGTTGATTGCGTACAGCATGGTTTTCGCCAGGTTTGCACGCGCGCCGAAGAACTGCATTTGTTTACCAACGATCATCGGGCTTACACAGCATGCGATAGCGTAGTCATCGTTGTTGAAGTCCGGACGCATCAGGTCATCGTTCTCGTACTGCAGAGAAGAGGTGTCGATGGAGACTTTAGCGGCGAACTTCTTGAAGTTCAGCGGCAGTTTTTCAGACCACAGAACGGTGATGTTCGGCTCCGGAGACGGCCCCATGGTGTACAGGGTGTTCAGGAAACGGAAGCTGTTTTTGGTGACCAGAGTACGGCCATCAACGCCCATACCGCCGATAGATTCGGTTGCCCAAATCGGGTCGCCGGAGAACAGTTCATCATATTCCGGAGTACGCAGGAAGCGAACCATACGCAGTTTCATGACCAGGTGGTCAATCATTTCCTGTGCGTCTTGCTCGGTGATTTTGCCTGCTTTCAGGTCACGTTCGATGTACGCATCCAGGAAGGTGGATACACGACCGAAGGACATTGCTGCGCCGTTCTGAGATTTAACCGCAGCCAAGTAACCGAAGTAAGTCCACTGGATTGCTTCCTGAGCGTTAGTCGCCGGGCCAGAGATATCGCAGCCGTATTTAGCTGCCATTTCTTTGATCTGACCCAGAGCGCGGTGCTGTTCAGCGATTTCTTCACGCAGACGGATAGTCGCTTCCAGATTTACGCCGTTTTCCAGATCGGATTGCAGAGACGTAAACTGCGCGAATTTGTCTTTCATCAGGTAGTCGATACCGTACAGCGCTACGCGACGGTAGTCACCGATGATACGGCCACGGCCATACGCATCCGGCAGACCGGTCAGCACGCCGGACTTACGGCAACGCAGGATGTCCGGAGTATAAACGTCGAATACGCCCTGGTTGTGGGTCTTACGGTATTCGGTGAAGATTTTTTTGATCATTGGGTCCAGCTCGCGATTGTACGCTTTGCAGGAACCTTCAACCATTTTGATGCCGCCAAACGGGATAATCGCACGTTTCAGCGGAGCTTCAGTCTGCAGACCAACAATTTTCTCAAGCGCTTTGTTGATGTAGCCAGCGTCGTGAGAAGTGATGGTGGAAGCAACGGAGGTGTCAAAGTCAACAGGCGCGTGAGTGCGGTTTTCCTGTTTAACGCCTTCCATTACGCTGTCCCACAGCTTGGTGGTCGCGTCAGTAGCGCCAGCCAGGAAGGACTCGTCACCCTCATACGGAGTGTAGTTTTTCTGAATGAAGTCACGGACGTTTACTTCATTCTGCCAGTCACCTTTGGTAAAACCTTCCCAGGCTGTGGCTAACTTTTCATTAAGCTCGGACATGTAACACCTACCTTCTTAAGTGGATTTTTTATTTACTGCGTGTAATGGACATCAACAGATTAATGATGCTCGTTACCACGCAGGTAAATGACCCAGTATGTCAACCCGACCAACAAACCGCCGCCGATAATATTACCGATCGTGACCGGAATCAGGTTATCAGTGATGAAGCTCATCACGGTCAGGTGAGAAAAACTTTCCGGAGACGAACCAACCGCGGTCCAAAACTCCGGTGTAGCGAAATCGCGTATTACAATACCCATAGGAATCATAAACATGTTTGCGATACTGTGCTCAAAACCGCTGGCGACAAACATGGCGACGGGCAGTACCATGATGAACGCTTTGTCCATCAGGCTACGACCTGAGTAGCTCATCCACACGGCCAGACAAACCATCAGGTTCGCCAGAATACCGAGGCAGACAGCTTCAATAAAAGTGTGGTGCATTTTGTGGTCGGCGGTTTGCAGGACGTTAAGTCCCCATTGACCGTTGGCAGTCATATACTCGCCGGAAAGCCACATCAGTAACACGAAAAGCAGAGCGCCAATCAGGTTACCAAAATAGACGTTTAACCAGTTTTTAGCCAGTTGTCCCCAGGTGATGCGACCGCTAGCTTTAGCTACAACGATCAGAACAGTAGAGGTGAAAAGATCAGCGCCGCAAATAACACAGAGAATCAGTCCCAAAGAGAAACAGATACCCCCGATAAGTTTCGCCATGCCATAAGGCATCGCGCCAGTACCGGTTGTCGCAGTAATATAAAAAACAAAGGCAATTGAAATGAATACGCCGGCGGTAATCGCCAGATAGAAAGTCTTAAGCGGATGTTTCGTTGCTTTATAGACGCCTGCTTCTTCAGCCACTTTGGCCATTGCTGCAGGGAGTAAAAGGTCAAAAGGGTTGTCAGCTTTCACACTAACTCTCTCTTTATTAAGTCGGCGACGAGATACTAACAAAGCATTATAGATGAGAATTTGATATAGATCATATCTCGCCTGGCTTATAGGCCCGTAAGTCGCATGGCTTTTATGCAATTACGGTGTAACTTTTTGATTATCCTAATAAAAATAAATTTTAAAAATTATAAATAGAGTTGAATTTTTTCCTGGCTCCTCCTGCTGCACGGTTAATTAATATGGAGTAATCAACAAATAAAGCAACATCATTATGTCAATTAATTTAATATCAACAACCAATATTTAACCTTGTTATTACATTTTTCGCCGTTTAGTGAAAATAAATAAAACGGGGCCGCAAAGGCGCCCCGTAATATAACGCAGCCGAGAGGGTAAACCTACCCTAAGTCACTCATATGGCCTTATTTTGACCAGTATGCCGCTTTCGCGCGCTGTAATTTATCATACGCTTTTAACAAGGACTGATGCGCCGGGAACGCTTGTAGATCGTGGTCGACAGCCGGTAGTCCATAAAAAGCCGCTTCACCGCTAAGCGCGGTGCTGGCGGCTTCTACAGCCTCTGCGCCATACATTTTTATAAAAGCATTGAGATATTGCAGCGGCTGACGCGCATCTTCTTGCGACAGGAGCAGCAGCGTTTGCAGGCAACGGTAATAGTTTGCGCGTACCGGACTAAAGACCGACGAATTGAACTCCATCGTCCATTCTGTCCAGATTAGCGCCTGCTCCAAATCGCCGCCCGCTAACGCTAGCATTGCTTTTAATTCGCCGACGCGCAGTGTATACCAACCATTGTCCGCTCCGGTCGCCAGACCCAACAGTTCACGCACGCGGGTGAAATCGTCAAAACCTTCTTCATCCAATTGTTCAATCAGATTGAGATAGTCTTCTTTATTCCAGGCGCTACCGGGCAGCGAAAGCAGAATCTCACGAAGATGGCTACCCATATTGTTGTTGGCCAGCCACAGATCTTCGGCAGGATAAATATCAGACATTCCCGGTACGATAATACGACAGGCGTATACGCCGAGATGCTCGTAATCGGCAATGTAAACTTCTTTATCTTCAGCAGCGAAGATGGCCATCAGCGTGGCGAATTCTTCTTCGGTAGTGCCGGAGAAACTCCAGTCCGTGAACGGGTAATCGGCGTCCTGTTTGAACAGATCCCAGGAAATCAGGCCGCTGGAGTCGATGAAGTGGGTCTCCAGATTAGTGTGCTCCGCGACTTCTTCATCATCGAACGTTGGCGGCGTGAAGACATCAAGATCTTTCAGACCGCGTCCCTGGAGTAGCTCGGTCACTGTACGTTCCAGCGCAACGCCAAAGTCAGGATGGGCGCCAAAAGAAGCAAAGCAGGTACCGTTAGCCGGGTTGAACAGCACGACGCAGATAACCGGATACTTACCGCCCAGCGAGCCGTCATAGGCGAAAATCGGGAAACCCTCGGCTTCCAGCGTGGCGATTGACTCCATTACCGCCGGATAACGCGCCATCACCTCTGCGGGAATCTCCGGCAGACTGATACTTTCCGCAATGATGCGATTTTTCACATAACGCTCGAAGACTTCCGACAGTCCCTGAACGCGGGCTTCATTACGCGTATTGCCGGCGGACATTCCGTTAGAGACGTACAGGTTGCCGATAATATTCATCGGAATATACACGGTCTGGTTATCGGACTGACGGGTAAATGGCAGGCCGCAGACGCCGCGTTCTTCATTGCCGGACTGAAGATCAATTAACTGGCTTCCGGTGAGTTCATTTTCCGGATCGTAAAACGCGCGCAGACGGGCATCAAGCAAGCCTTCCGGTACGTCGTCATTTTCAGTCAGCGAGAACCACTTTTCATTCGGATAATGCACGAATGGCCCGTTGGCGATCGTTTCGCCAAGCCAGAAATCAGCAAAAAAGTAGTTGGTTGACAGACGCTCGAAGTATTCGCCCAGCGCCGAGGCCAGCGCCGCTTTTTTGGTCGCGCCTTTTCCGTTGGTAAAGCATAACGCGCACTCTTTATCGCGAATATGCACTGACCAGACGTTTGGCACCGGGTTCAGCCAGGAGGCCTCTTCGATGTGAAAGCCGAGGTCGAGTAACTTTTGCTGGAAGCGGGCGATGGAGTCTTCCAGCGCGGCGTCTTTGCCGGGAATAAATGTTTGCGTCATGAAAATCACTTTTGTCGTACGGAAAGCGCGCAATGATACGGGTTTTATGTGACGGGCGCTATCTCGCCGGGACGTCGGCGGAAATAAAAGTATTGGCTATGCTTTTACACTGGAATTCACAGGAAGAGCATAAAAAATGAAAGCATTTGATTTGCAACGAATGGCGCTGGATAACGTGTCGGTAGCGTTTTTGGGGGAAGTGGCGCTACGTAGCTTTTACACCTTTGTTCTGGTGTTTCTTTTCTTAAAGGTGACAGGACGACGCGGCGTACGGCAAATGTCGCTTTTTGAAGTGCTGATCATTTTGACATTGGGATCGGCGGCAGGCGACGTCGCGTTTTATGATGACGTTCCGATGCTCCCTGTTCTGGTGGTATTCATCACCCTGGCGCTGCTCTATCGCCTAGTCATGTGGCTGATGGCGCATAGTGAAAAGTTGGAAGATCTGCTGGAAGGCAAGTCGGTGGTCATTGTTGAAGACGGCGAACTGGCGTGGGAAAAACTGCAGCGCTCGAACATGACGGAGTTTGAATTTTTTATGGAGCTTCGCTTGAATGGCGTTGAGCAACTGGGGCAGGTCAGACTGGCCATCCTGGAGACAAACGGACAAATCAGCGTCTATTTCTTTGAAAATAAAGACGTTAAGCCGGGGTTAAGCATTCTTCCTGAGCACTGTACGCCACGCTTTATCGTGGCGCCGGAGGCTGGCGACTATGCCTGCGTACGTTGCAGTGAAGTGATACGCATGAATGTCGGGGAGAAGCAATTATGTCCGCGCTGCGCAAATCCAGAATGGACGAAGGCAAGCCGGGCTAAACGCGTTGTTTAACAGCGAAAATATCGGATTTATACGGTTAATCCGGAAGATTCTGTTGTGTGACGCATGCCGCATTTTCTCCTCGCATTGTTTTACCCATTGCGGCGCGTGTCACTGAATGATAAAACCGATATTCACATGAATAACGTTTGCCTGATGTCTGTCAGGCAGGAAACAATGCAGCGTGGTGAGGGGAAATGGCTCAGGTCTTTAATTTTAGTTCAGGTCCGGCGATGCTACCGGCGGAAGTACTTAAACTGGCGCAACAGGAACTGCGTGACTGGCACGGTCTTGGTACGTCGGTAATGGAAATTAGCCATCGAGGCAAAGAGTTTATCCAGGTCGCTGAAGAGGCGGAGCAGGATTTTCGCGATCTCCTTAATATCCCCTCCAACTATAAAGTTTTATTTTGTCACGGCGGCGGTCGCGGGCAGTTTGCTGGCGTGCCGCTCAATCTGCTGGGCGATAAAACCACGGCGGATTATGTCGATGCCGGTTACTGGGCGGCGAGCGCCATCAAAGAAGCCAAAAAATACTGTGCGCCGCAGATTATCGACGCCAAAATCACCGTTGACGGCAAACGTGCCGTAAAACCGATGCGCGAGTGGCAGCTTTCCGATAACGCCGCTTATTTACACTATTGCCCGAATGAGACCATTGACGGCATCGCCATCGATGAAACGCCGGATTTTGGCCCGGAAGTGGTCGTCACGGCGGATTTTTCTTCTACCATCCTGTCTGCGCCGCTGGACGTCTCTCGCTATGGCGTAATTTATGCTGGCGCGCAGAAGAATATCGGTCCGGCAGGACTGACGCTGGTTATCGTCCGGGAGGATCTGTTAGGCAAGGCGCATGAGAGCTGCCCGTCCATCCTCGACTACACCGTCCTGAATGATAACGACTCGATGTTTAATACACCGCCGACTTTCGCCTGGTATCTTTCCGGTCTGGTGTTCAAATGGTTGAAAGCGCAGGGCGGCGTGGCGGCGATGCACAAAATCAATCAGCAAAAAGCGGAGTTGCTGTATGGTGTGATTGATAACAGCGATTTCTACCGTAACGATGTCGCACAGGCCAACCGTTCGCGGATGAATGTTCCGTTCCAGTTAGCGGACAATGCGCTGGACAAGGTCTTTCTGGAAGAGTCTTTCGCCGCTGGTCTGCACGCCTTAAAAGGGCACCGTGTTGTTGGCGGTATGCGCGCCTCTATCTATAACGCCATGCCGATTGAAGGGGTGAAAGCGCTGACCGATTTCATGATCGATTTTGAGCGCCGCCACGGCTAATACGTTTCTTTTTTCATCCCCACGGCCAGTCTGTGGGGTTTTTATTTCTGTTTTTTGAGAGTTGAGTTTCATGGAATCCCTGACGTTACAACCCATCGCGCGGGTCGATGGCGCCATTAATTTACCTGGCTCCAAAAGTGTTTCAAACCGTGCTTTGCTCCTGGCGGCTTTAGCTTGTGGTAAAACCGTTCTGACGAATCTGCTGGATAGCGATGACGTCCGCCATATGCTCAATGCCCTGAGCGCGTTGGGGATCAATTACACCCTTTCTGCCGATCGCACCCGCTGTGATATCACGGGTAATGGCGGCCCATTACGCGCGTCAGGCACTCTGGAACTGTTTCTCGGTAATGCCGGAACCGCGATGCGTCCGTTAGCGGCAGCGCTATGTCTGGGGCAAAATGAGATAGTGTTAACCGGCGAACCGCGTATGAAAGAGCGTCCGATAGGCCATCTGGTCGATTCGCTGCGTCAGGGTGGGGCGAATATTGATTACCTGGAGCAGGAAAACTATCCGCCCCTGCGTCTGCGCGGCGGTTTTATCGGCGGCGACATTGAGGTTGATGGTAGCGTTTCCAGCCAGTTCCTGACCGCTCTGCTGATGACGGCGCCGCTGGCGCCTGAAGACACAATTATTCGCGTTAAAGGCGAACTGGTATCAAAACCTTACATCGATATCACGCTAAATTTAATGAAAACCTTTGGCGTGGAGATAGCGAACCATCACTACCAACAATTTGTCGTGAAGGGCGGTCAACAGTATCACTCTCCAGGTCGCTATCTGGTCGAGGGCGATGCCTCGTCAGCGTCCTATTTTCTCGCCGCTGGGGCGATAAAAGGCGGCACGGTAAAAGTGACCGGGATTGGCCGCAAAAGTATGCAGGGCGATATTCGTTTTGCCGATGTGCTGGAGAAAATGGGCGCGACCATTACCTGGGGCGATGATTTTATTGCCTGCACGCGCGGCGAATTGCACGCCATAGATATGGATATGAACCATATTCCGGATGCGGCGATGACGATTGCCACCACGGCGTTGTTTGCGAAAGGAACCACGACGTTGCGCAATATTTATAACTGGCGAGTGAAAGAAACCGATCGCCTGTTCGCGATGGCGACCGAGCTACGTAAAGTGGGCGCTGAAGTCGAAGAAGGGCACGACTATATTCGTATCACGCCGCCGGCGAAGCTCCAACACGCGGATATTGGCACGTACAACGACCACCGTATGGCGATGTGTTTCTCACTGGTCGCACTGTCCGATACGCCAGTCACGATCCTGGACCCTAAATGTACCGCAAAAACGTTCCCTGATTATTTCGAACAACTGGCGCGGATGAGTACGCCTGCCTAATTCTTCTGTTGCGCCAGTCGACGGGCTGGCGCGTCGAGTCCGTATTCGCACTATTTTTATAATTATGACTAATGCTAATTTGTTGGTGATTTAACACATTGATTTATGTGTTTTTTATAATAGTTATCAACGGAAGATTAGTATGAAAAATAAATCATTACTACTGGCGGTGGCGATTTCCGCCACGCTACTGGCAGGATGTAAAAATGGCGTGAATGGCAATTTAATCGCCAGTTCCGGCATGTCAGCCTACAAAGCCGCCACACTGTCCGATGCGGATGTTAAAGCATTATCTAATAATGCCTGTAAACAAATGGACAGCGAGAATCAACTGGCAGGTTCGAAAAGCAAATACACCAAACGTCTGAGTAAAATCGCTAAAGCGCTGGGTAACAACATTGACGGTACGCCGGTTAGCTATAAAGTCTATATGACCAGCGATATCAACGCATGGGCGATGGCGAACGGTTGCGTTCGCGTATACTCCGGCCTGATGGATCTGATGACCGATAATGAAATTGAAGGCGTACTGGGCCATGAACTGGGCCATGTCTCTTTAGGGCACTCCCGCAAGGCAATGCAGACCGCCTATGCCACGCTGGCGGCTCGCGATGCGATTTCCGCCACCAGCGGCGTCGCAGCGCAGCTTTCCCAGTCTCAATTGGGCGATCTGGCGGAAGGCGTCATCAATTTGGCGTTTTCTCGCAGTCAGGAGTCGGATGCGGATGACTTCTCTTACAATCTGCTGAAAAAACGTGGGATTAACACCCAGGGCTTAGTCACGGCATTCGATAAATTCGCCATAATGGACGCAGGTCATGCAAAATCATTGATGGACTCCCACCCGGCCTCAGCCGATCGCGCGCAGCATATGCGCGACAGAATTGCCGAAGATAAAAAGTAAATCATTGTCATCTTTCGGGCTGGTTTCTCGCCAGCCCGCTATAATTGCGCAATTATTCCGCATCTGATTACAGACAAAACTGGTTTTTGCACGCAACGTTAACGGTCGCGAGCGTTGGCGCGTATAATGCGCGGCGTTTACGTTAACGGTACGCCTGTTTAAGGAGATAAAGATGACGGCAATTGCCCCGGTAATAACCATTGATGGCCCAAGCGGTGCAGGTAAAGGCACCTTGTGCAAAGCAATGGCGGAAGCATTGCAATGGCATCTGCTGGATTCCGGCGCGATATACCGCGTACTGGCGCTGGCGGCATTGCACCACCATGTCGATCTCGCCTCTGAAGATGCGCTGGTGCCGCTGGCGTCCCATCTGGACGTGCGTTTCGTCTCAACGGACGGCAACCTGGAAGTTATCCTGGAAGGCGAGGACGTTAGCGGCGAAATTCGTACGCAGGAAGTCGCGAACGCGGCATCCCAGGTGGCGGCATTCCCACGCGTGCGTGAAGCGCTTCTTCGCCGCCAACGCGCATTCCGCGAAGCGCCTGGTTTAATCGCCGATGGACGCGATATGGGGACCGTGGTCTTCCCGGATGCGCCGGTAAAAATTTTCCTTGACGCCTCCTCGGAGGAACGTGCGCATCGACGTATGCTACAGTTGCAGGAGAATGGCTTTAGTGTTAACTTTGAACGCCTTTTGGCCGAGATCAAGGAACGCGACGATCGCGATCGTAATCGCGCTGTAGCGCCGTTAGTTCCTGCTGCTGATGCATTAGTTTTGGATTCTACCCGATTAAGCATTGAGCAAGTGATTGAAAAAGCGTTACAATATGCGCGCCAAAAATTGGCTCTCGCTTAAATGCGACCGAATTTGTAGTACCCCCGTTGCAAAGGATTGACAGCGGGTATGTTAAACAACCCCATCCGGCACGGAGCCAGGTGGACGTTAAATATGAAACCTGAAGATTAAACATGACTGAATCTTTTGCTCAACTCTTTGAAGAATCCTTAAAAGAAATCGAAACCCGCCCGGGTTCCATCGTTCGTGGTGTTGTTGTTGCTATCGACAAAGACGTAGTACTGGTTGACGCCGGTCTGAAATCTGAGTCTGCCATTCCGGCTGAGCAGTTCAAAAACGCCCAGGGCGAACTGGAAATCCAGGTTGGTGACGAAGTTGACGTTGCTCTGGATGCAGTAGAAGACGGCTTCGGTGAAACTCTGCTCTCTCGTGAGAAAGCTAAACGTCACGAAGCATGGATCACGCTGGAAAAAGCTTACGAAGATGCTGAAACTGTTACCGGTGTTATCAACGGCAAAGTTAAGGGTGGCTTCACTGTTGAGCTGAACGGTATTCGCGCGTTCCTGCCAGGTTCTCTGGTAGACGTTCGTCCGGTGCGTGACACTCTGCACCTGGAAGGCAAAGAGCTTGAATTCAAAGTAATCAAGCTGGACCAGAAACGTAACAACGTTGTGGTTTCTCGTCGTGCCGTTATCGAATCCGAAAACAGCGCAGAACGCGATCAGCTGCTGGAAAACCTGCAGGAAGGCATGGAAGTTAAAGGTATCGTTAAGAACCTCACTGACTACGGTGCATTCGTTGATCTGGGCGGCGTTGACGGCCTGCTGCACATCACTGATATGGCCTGGAAACGCGTTAAGCATCCGAGCGAAATCGTGAACGTTGGCGACGAAATCAACGTGAAAGTGCTGAAATTCGACCGCGAGCGTACCCGTGTATCCCTGGGCCTGAAACAGCTGGGCGAAGATCCGTGGGTTGCTATCGCTAAACGTTATCCGGAAGGTACCAAACTGACCGGTCGCGTGACCAACCTGACCGACTACGGCTGCTTCGTTGAAATCGAAGAAGGCGTTGAAGGCCTGGTTCACGTTTCCGAAATGGACTGGACCAACAAAAACATCCACCCGTCCAAAGTGGTTAACGTTGGCGACGTAGTGGAAGTGATGGTTCTGGATATCGACGAAGAACGTCGTCGTATCTCCTTAGGGTTGAAGCAGTGCAAATCTAACCCGTGGCAGCAGTTCGCAGAAACCCACAACAAGGGCGACCGCGTTGAAGGTAAAATCAAGTCTATCACTGACTTCGGTATCTTCATCGGCCTGGACGGCGGCATCGACGGCCTGGTTCACCTGTCTGACATCTCCTGGAACGTTGCAGGCGAAGAAGCAGTTCGTGAATACAAAAAAGGCGACGAAATCGCTGCAGTTGTTCTGCAGGTTGACGCAGAACGTGAACGTATCTCCCTGGGCGTTAAACAGCTCGCAGAAGATCCGTTCAACAACTGGGTTGCTCTGAACAAGAAAGGCGCTATCGTAACCGGTAAAGTCACTGCAGTTGACGCTAAAGGCGCAACCGTAGAACTGGCTGACGGCGTTGAAGGTTACCTGCGTGCTTCTGAAGCATCCCGTGACCGCGTTGAAGATGCGACTCTGGTTCTGAGCGTTGGCGACGACGTTGAAGCTAAATTCACCGGCGTTGATCGTAAAAACCGCGCAATCAGCCTGTCTGTTCGTGCGAAAGACGAAGCTGACGAGAAAGATGCCATCGCAACTGTTAACAAGCAGGAAGATGCAAACTTCTCTAACAACGCAATGGCTGAAGCATTCAAAGCAGCTAAAGGCGAGTAATCCTCTGAAACTTCGGGCCTTTTAGTCCGAAGTATAACGAGATTACTTGACAGATTGCAGGTTTCGGCCTGTAATCAAGCACTAAGGGCGGCTACGGCCGCCCTTAATCAATCTCACGGCTGCAGCCAATTTGCCTTTAAGGAACCGGAGGAATCATGACCAAGTCAGAATTGATTGAAAGACTTGCAACCCAGCAATCTCACATTCCCGCTAAGGCGGTTGAAGACGCGGTAAAAGAGATGCTGGAGCATATGGCCTCGACTCTTGCGCAGGGCGAGCGTATTGAAATCCGCGGTTTCGGCAGTTTTTCTTTGCATTACCGCGCGCCTCGTACCGGACGTAACCCCAAGACCGGCGATAAAGTGGAACTGGAAGGAAAATACGTTCCTCACTTTAAACCGGGTAAAGAACTGCGCGATCGCGCCAATATTTACGGTTAAGTTTTAACGCAAAACTTGAACCCGAAAAAAGCACCGTCAGGGTGCTTTTTTCATTTATACGCCGTCAGGCGCAAACGCTATTCGACCGAAAACTGGAAAACGTTTCGCATTTTTTGCTGCGTCTTACATTTATCAGGTAAAAAACCTGGAATCCGCGCCGTATAGCACAAAATCCCCTCCAGACAATGGCGTCCTGAACCTGCACACTTTCCCGCACAGGGAGGTGTCTATGAAGATAACGACGGTCAGCGTATGCGTAGTATGCGGCATACTTCCGCTCATGATATTGCCAGTATTACCTGATACGTGGATTCTCGCGGTGCTGTTTTGTCTGGCATGTTTGCTTTGCCTCATACCCCATCACTATGCGCGCTACGCGGCATTAACCTTGCTCTTTTTCATGTGGGGGATTTTTGCCGCCAGGCAGGCCATCTGGGTGGGAAACGTCCTGCCCGCCGCGACGCAGGAGGCGACAGTCGTCATTACTGCCACCGATCATATGACCACTCATTATGGGCGAATTACCCATTTGCATGGAAAGCCACTCTTTCCTGCTGTAGGGATTGTCCTGCATGGCCAGTACTTACCCACGGAAGTGTGTGCCGGACAGCAGTGGGCGATGACGCTGAAGGTCAGAGCGGTACACGGACAGCTTAACGAAGGCGGTTTTGATAGCCAGCGTTACGCGCTGGCGCAGCACCAACCGTTGACCGGGCGTTTTCTACAGGCTAAAGCGATTAACCCTGAGTGTAGCTTGCGTGGGCGCTATCTTGCTTCGCTTCGCGCTACGCTTGCGCCTTATCCGTGGCAGCAGGTTATTCTGGCGTTGGGAATGGGGGAGCGGGGAGCGGTGTCGCAGGAGGTGAAGGCCGTTATGCGCGATACGGGGACTGCCCATTTGATGGCGATTTCCGGCCTGCATATCGCTTTTGCTGCGTTATTGGCTGCCGGATTAATCCGTGGCGGACAATTCTTTTTGCCGGTCAGATGGATTCGTTGGCAGACGCCATTGCTGGGCGGCATTCTTTGCGCGATATGTTATGCCTGGCTTACCGGCTTACAACCGCCTGCGCTGCGCACGGTGGCGGCACTGAGCGTCTGGGGAGGATTGAAATTAAGCGGACGACAGTGGAGCGGCTGGCAAGTCTGGTGCTGCTGTCTGGCCGCGATTATTTTCGCCGATCCTGTGGCGGTTATATCACAAAGTCTTTGGCTGTCAGCATTTGCGGTTGCCGGCCTGTTATTCTGGTATCAGTGGTTTCCTGCGCCAAACGGAAATTTTCCACGAGGCTTACGCTGGTTGCTTAACCTGCTTCACCTACAGGCAGGCATTACACTTCTGCTTTTGCCTCTCCAGGTGGCGCTTTTTCATGGCATAAGCGTTACCGCAATGCTGGCGAATCTTTTTGCCGTACCTTGGGTCACATTTGTGACGGTTCCACTCATCCTGGCGGGAATGATTCTGCATTTAACCGGGCCGTTTTTTCTTGAAGAGTGGGTATGGTACCTGACCGATCGCGCGTTAGCCGCGCTATTTTACCTGTTGAATGCTTTACCGCAGGGCTGGGTGAATATTGATAACCGTTGGCAGTGGCTGACGCTTTTACCCTGGCTAACGCTTATCGCGTGGCGATTAAACGTCTGGCGTACCTGGCCGGCGGTCTGTTTATGCGGGTTATTGTTGATGAGCTGGCCACTCTGGCGGCCGATAAACGCCAGCGGATGGCAGGTGCATATGCTGGATGTCGGTCAGGGGCTGGCGATAGCGATCGTCAGGGGCGATAAAGTAATACTCTACGATACCGGTCGGGCATGGCCGGAGGGCGACAGCGGGCAACAGGTTATTATTCCCTGGTTGCGCTGGCATAATCTGACGCCGGAGGGCGTTATTTTGAGTCATGAGCATCTGGATCATCGGGGCGGGCTGCGTTCGCTACAGCAGGTCTGGCCGTCAATGTGGATTCGCAGCCCGTTAGGCTGGCAGGGACATTTGCCCTGTTTTCGCGGCGAGCAGTGGCAATGGCAGGGGCTAACGTTTCAGGCGCACTGGCCGTTACGCGAAAGTGCCGATCGAGGAAATAACCGTTCTTGTGTGGTCAAAGTGGATGACGGTGTACATAGCATCCTGCTCACGGGCGATATCGAAGCGGGCGCTGAACAAAAAATGCTAAGTCGTTACTGGCGACATCTTGCGGCGACGTTTATCCAGGTGCCGCATCATGGTAGTAATACGTCGTCGTCGTTACCATTTATTCAGCGCGTACATGGTGAAGCGGCGCTGGCGTCCGCATCGCGCTATAACGCATGGCGGCTGCCGTCCCGCAAGGTAAAACAGCGCTACCGACAGCAGGCGTATCAGTGGTTTGATACACCCCACCAGGGGCAAATTTCGCTGCTGTTTTCTCCGCAGGGCTGGCGCATACAAGGCTTACGGGATCAAATTTTACCTCGCTGGTATCATCAGTGGTTTGGCGTGTCCGAGGATAACGGGTAGAATATGCGGCTATTTCAACAAATGCTGGTTTTTTGAATGCATAACGATAAAGATCTCTCTACGTGGCAGACCTTCCGCCGACTGTGGCCAACCATAGCGCCTTTTAAAGCAGGTCTGATCGTGGCGGGCATAGCGTTAATTCTCAACGCAGCCAGCGATACCTTCATGCTATCGCTCCTCAAGCCATTACTGGATGATGGTTTCGGTAAAACGGATCGCTCAGTGTTGCTGTGGATGCCGCTGGTGGTTATTGGGCTGATGATATTACGAGGCATCACTAGCTATATCTCCAGCTACTGTATTTCATGGGTGTCAGGCAAGGTGGTAATGACCATGCGCCGTCGCCTGTTTGGCCATATGATGGGAATGCCCGTCGCCTTCTTTGATAAACAGTCTACCGGTACGCTGCTGTCGCGTATTACATACGATTCAGAACAGGTTGCCTCTTCTTCATCTGGCGCGCTGATTACCGTGGTGCGTGAAGGGGCATCGATCATCGGATTGTTTATTATGATGTTCTATTACAGCTGGCAGCTGTCGATCATCCTGGTTGTTTTAGCGCCGATTGTGTCGATTGCGATTCGCGTTGTCTCAAAGCGGTTCCGCAGCATCAGTAAAAATATGCAGAACACGATGGGACAAGTGACTACCAGCGCTGAACAAATGCTGAAAGGACACAAAGAGGTACTGATTTTCGGCGGTCAGGAAGTCGAAACTAAACGCTTTGATAAAGTCAGCAATAAGATGCGACTGCAAGGCATGAAAATGGTCTCTGCCTCGTCAATTTCCGATCCTATCATTCAGCTCATTGCCTCGCTGGCGCTGGCGTTTGTTCTCTATGCTGCGAGCTTCCCAAGCGTAATGGATAGCCTGACGGCAGGGACCATCACGGTGGTGTTCTCCTCCATGATCGCGCTGATGCGTCCATTAAAATCGCTGACAAACGTTAACGCGCAGTTCCAGCGTGGGATGGCGGCTTGTCAGACGTTGTTTGCGATTCTGGACAGCGAACAGGAGAAAGATGAAGGTAAACGTGTCATTGACCGCGCGACCGGCGATCTCGAATTCCGCAATGTGACGTTTACTTACCCGGGCCGTGAAGTGCCGGCATTGCGTAACATCAATTTGAAAATTCCTGCCGGGAAAACCGTGGCGCTGGTGGGGCGTTCCGGATCGGGTAAATCAACTATCGCCAGTCTGATCACCCGTTTCTACGATATTGATGAAGGACACATCCTGATGGATGGTCACGATCTACGCGAATACACTCTGGCCTCTCTACGTAATCAGGTGGCGCTGGTTTCGCAAAACGTGCATCTGTTTAACGACACGGTCGCCAATAACATTGCTTATGCCCGGACGGAAGAATACAGCCGCGAGCAGATTGAAGAGGCGGCGCGCATGGCCTATGCCATGGACTTTATCAACAAGATGGATAATGGTCTGGATACCATTATCGGCGAAAACGGCGTACTGCTTTCCGGCGGTCAGCGCCAGCGTATCGCGATTGCCCGCGCCTTACTGCGCGACAGCCCGATTCTGATCCTTGATGAAGCTACGTCCGCGCTGGATACCGAGTCCGAACGTGCGATTCAGGCCGCGTTGGATGAGCTGCAAAAAAACCGTACCTCTCTGGTGATTGCGCACCGTCTCTCCACCATCGAACAGGCGGATGAGATCGTTGTAGTCGAAGACGGTATTATCGTTGAGCGCGGCACTCATAGCGAGCTGCTGGCGCAACACGGCGTTTACGCCCAGCTGCATAAGATGCAATTTGGCCAATGATTGCGCGTATCTGGTCGGGTGAATCCCCGCTATGGCGGTTACTGCTGCCGCTCTCCTGGCTGTATGGCCTGGTGAGCGGGGCGATTCGTCTGAGCTATAAGCTTGGTTTGAAACGCGCCTGGCGAGCGCCGGTACCGGTGGTTGTGGTAGGGAATCTTACGGCTGGCGGTAACGGTAAAACACCCGTAGTCATTTGGCTGGTGGAAAAGCTGCAACAGCGTGGCGTGCGCGTGGGGGTCGTTTCCCGCGGCTACGGCGGGAAAGCTGCCGCTTATCCGCTGCTCCTGACGCCTGAGACGACAACCGCAGAAGCGGGAGATGAACCGGTATTGATTTATCAGCGGACCGGCGCGCCTGTCGCGGTGGCGCCTGAACGCGCCGCGGCGGTGAAAGCGATTCTGGCGGCGCATAATGTGCAGATTATTATCACCGACGATGGGTTGCAGCATTACCGACTAGCGCGAGATATTGAAATTGTGGTGATTGACGGGGTGCGCCGTTTTGGCAACGGCTGGTGGCTTCCTGCCGGCCCTATGCGCGAACGCGCCAGTCGCCTGAAAACCGTGGACGCCGCTATCGTGAATGGCGGCGTCGCCCGGGCGGGCGAAATCCCCATGCAGCTAGCGCCTGGACTGGCGGTGAACTTACGTACGGGAGCGCGTTGCGATGTGGCGCAACTGAGCAATATTGTGGCGATGGCGGGCATCGGTCATCCGCCGCGCTTTTTCGCCACGCTGGAAGCCTGTGGCGCGCATCCGCAAAAGTGCGTCCCGCTGGCCGATCATCAAACGCTCGCCCCTGCTGACGTTCAGGCGTTGGTCGGTGAAGGGCAGACCCTGGTAATGACGGAAAAAGACGCGGTGAAATGCCGTGCTTTCGCCGAAGATAACTGGTGGTTCTTACCGGTTGATGCGCGTTTGTCCGGCGAGCAGCCTGATAAGTTGCTTGAACATATCACCTCGCTGGTTCGCTAGCGTACCCCAATGCAGCGGCAGTGATGAATTTATGGAGTCATGAATGTCATTGCCGTACCTTTCTCTTTCCCAGGCCCGTTGTCTTCACCTTGCTGCGCAGGGGCTATTGAAAAAGCCGCGCCGTAACGCGATGCCTGGCGATGTTCTTGCCGCCATCTCACGCATGGCGTTGCTGCAAATTGATACCATCAATGTTGTCGCACGTAGCCCCTATCTGGTGCTGTTTAGCCGTCTCGGTTCGTACCCGCAGGCCTGGCTGGATGAGGCGCTGCGACGCGGCGAGTTAATAGAATACTGGGCGCATGAGGCCTGTTTCTTACCACGCCGCGACTTTAAACTTATCCGCCATCGTATGCTGTCGCCGGAAAAAATGGGCTGGAAATATCGCGCGGCATGGATGCATGAGCACGCGGAAGAAATAGAACAGCTGGTGCGGCATATTCAGGAGCATGGTCCGGTGCGTTCTGCCGATTTTGAACATGCGCAGAAAGGCGTCAGCGGCTGGTGGGAATGGAAACCACATAAACGCCACCTTGAGGGTTTATTTACCGCCGGAAAAGTCATGGTTGTTGAGCGGCGTAATTTTCAACGTGTATATGATTTAACGCCCCGTGTGATGCCGCACTGGGATGATGAACGCGATGGACTGTCACAGCCGCAGGCGGAAAGCCTGATGCTGGATAATAGCGCGCGCAGTCTGGGGATTTTCCGTGAACAGTGGCTGGCGGATTACTACCGCCTGAAACGTCCTGACCTGAAAGGATAGCGGGAGAGCCGGGCGGAACAGCAGCAGATTATTCCGGTCGAGGTGGAAACGTTGGGGCGGATGTGGCTTCATGCCGATCTTCTTTCGCAGCTTGAACCGGCGCTAAATAACGCCTTAAAGGCGACCCATAGCGCAGTACTGTCGCCTTTCGATCCTGTGGTATGGGATCGTAAGCGGGCAGCGCAGCTCTTCGCATTCGACTACCGGCTGGAATGTTATACGCCCGCGGCGAAGCGCCAGTACGGTTATTTTGTGCTGCCGCTATTATACCAGGGCCGTTTAGTCGGGCGAATGGACGCCAAAATGCACCGTAAAACGGGGGTGCTTGAGGTTATCTCGCTGTATCTGGAGGACGATATTCGCCCTGGCGTTAGTCTGCAAAAAGGAATCTGGCAGGCCATTAGCGCGTTTGCTGCCTGGCAACGAGCATCGCGCGTGACGCTGGGACAATGTCCGCCAGGCCTGTTTAGCGCCATGCGTCATGGCTGGGAAATAGACCCTGCACCATAACCGATTATGTTAATATTGAAGGATTCACAATCCGGTCCATCTGGAGGAACTATGGATCATCGTCTGCTTGAAATCATCGCCTGCCCGGTATGTAACGGCAAACTCTGGTATAACCAGGAACAGCAAGAATTAATTTGCAAACTGGATAATCTCGCTTTCCCGTTACGCGACGGCATTCCTGTATTGCTGGAAAATGAAGCTCGCGCCCTGACATCTGATGAGAGTAAATCATGAGTTTCGTCGTCATCATTCCGGCCCGTTTTTCATCTACCCGACTGCCAGGCAAACCATTAGTGGATATTAATGGTAAACCCATGATTGTTCATGTCCTGGAGCGGGCGCGCGAATCTGGCGCGGAACGCATTATTGTCGCGACCGATCATGAAGACGTGGCTCGTGCGGTAGAAGCGGCTGGCGGCGAAGTGTGCATGACGCGCGCCGATCACCAGTCCGGCACCGAACGGTTGGCGGAAGTGGTAGAGAAGTGCGGATTCACCGACGATACCGTTATTGTGAACGTTCAGGGCGATGAGCCGATGATCCCGGCGGTTATTATTCGCCAGGTCGCGGAAAATCTGGCGCAGCGCCAGGTTGGCATGGCGACGCTGGCGGTGCCGATTCACAGCGCCGAAGAAGCGTTTAACCCGAATGCGGTAAAAGTCGTGCTGGATGCTGAAGGCTATGCGCTTTACTTTTCCCGGGCGACGATTCCCTGGGATCGCGATCGCTTTGCAAAAAGTCTGGAAACGGTAGGGGATACTTGCCTTCGTCACCTGGGCATTTATGGCTATCGCGCGGGATTTATCCGCCGTTACGTGAGCTGGCAACCCAGCCCGCTGGAACATATTGAAATGCTGGAGCAACTCCGTGTGCTGTGGTACGGCGAAAAAATTCATGTCGCTGTCGCCAAAGCGGTGCCCGGCACGGGCGTAGACACCGCCGACGACCTGGAGCGCGTGCGCGCTGAAATGCGTTAACATGATCCTGTTCATGATCGTCTTAGACGGTCATGAACAGCGCGGTATGATAGCGCAAAGATGAATACTCACGTCTGCTCATCAGTGGCGGCTTTCTCGTACCGTTACGATTTTCCTCATTTTTCTTTTCTTCCCTTGATCTGATACGGGTGACATCTGTCCATACGACGCTCATTATTAAAGCAGTAGCACTAATGGGGGTAATCTGGAATGGAACAGTTGCGGGCCGAACTCAGTCATTTGTTGGGTGAAAAACTTAGCCGTATAGAGTGCGTGAATGAGAAAGCGGATTCCGCATTGTGGTCATTATATGACAGCCAGGGAAATCCGATGCCGCTGATGGCGCGAAGTTTTACCACTCCTGGCGTTGCGCAGCAACTGGCATGGAAAACCTCAATGCTGGCGCGTAGCGGTACGGTGAGGATGCCGGTAATCTATGGCGTATTGACGCATGAAGAGCATCCTGGTCTGGATGTGCTGCTACTGGAACGACTGCGCGGTGTGCCGGTCGAGGCGCCGGCGCGCACTCCGGAACGCTGGGAACAGCTAAAAGATCAGATTGTCGAAGGATTGTTAGCCTGGCATCGGCAGGATAGCCGCGGTTGCGTGGGCGCCGTAGACCATACTCAGGAGAATATCTGGCCTTCCTGGTATCGTCAGCGTGTGGAGGTGCTGTGGACGACGCTAAATCAGTTCAGCAATACCGGCCTGACGATGCAGGACAAACGCATTCTGTTTCGTACCAGAGAATATCTTCCTTCGTTATTTGAAGGGTTTAACGACAACTGCGTACTGGTGCATGGCAACTTCTGCTTGCGCAGTATGCTTAAAGACGCCCGTAGCGATCAGCTTCTGGCGATGGTCGGCCCCGGGCTGATGCTGTGGGCGCCGAGAGAATTCGAACTGTTTCGCCTGATGGATAATCCATTGGCGGAGGGATTGCTTTGGCATTATCTGCAACGCGCGCCAGTGGCGGAGTCATTCATCTGGCGGCGTTGGCTCTATGTGCTGTGGGACGAGGTTGCGCAATTGGTCAATACCGGACGTTTTAACCGTACCAATTTTGATCTGGCGGCGAAATCATTACTCCCCTGGCTTGCCTGATATGCCTTTCAGCCATTGCCAAAGTCGCCCTAATGTTTCATACCCAGCGCGATCGCTGTGCATCAGCCAGACCGGGGACGGAATTGCCCGCTCCCAGGGATTGAGCGGCGAATCGATCGCCAACTGATTCGCCGGCGCGGGAAGCGGATTCAGCCCGGCATGCTGAAAGAAAATCATCGCACGCGGCAAATGCGAGGCGGAGGTTACCAGCAGGAAAGGGGCGTCGCCGATGGCCTGCTTAACGGCGGCGGCTTCTTCTTCCGTATCTTTTGGCTTATCCAGCGTAATAATATCGCTACGCGGTACGCCCAGCGACTGCGCCACCCGCGCGCCGACTTCCGCCGTGCTTACCGTATTGGTTTTTGCTACGCCGCCGGTAAAAATCAGCCTGGCTCCCGGATTCGCGCGCCACAGCCGAATGCCTTCCGCCAGCCGCGGCAAGCTGTTGTTAATTAAATTAGAGCTCGGCGCCCACTGCGGGTTCCAGGTATAGCCGCCGCCGAGAACCACAATATATTCCACCTTTTGCGGACCCTGCCAGGTAGGGTAGCGGTTTTCTATCGGACGCAGCAAATGGTCAGAGACGGGTTGCAGGCTTAATAGCAATAGCGCCAGCCAACCTACGCTGATAAATACTTTTCCGGTCTTCTGAAAGCGGCTAAACCAGAGCAGCGCCAGGCCGATGCCAATGATCAGCAACATCAGCGGAAGCGGCAATAACATGCCGCCAATCACTTTCTTTAGCGTAAAAAGCATCCTTTTTGGTTCCTTTTTTAACCATATAGCGGAGGATTAACGGTGATATTACACCAGACAGGTTCATTCTCGCCGCGGCTGTGACAAAATAGCGGTTTTATCAGATAACGCCTGAGCCAGCCTGTGGAGAGTCCGATGCAGGATCGCAATTTTGATGACATTGCTGAAAAGTTTTCCCGTAACATTTACGGCACGACCAAAGGGCAACTGCGGCAAGCCATTCTGTGGCAAGACCTGGATCGCGTGCTGGAGGAGATTGGCGGGCGGAAACTGCGGGTGCTGGATGCCGGCGGCGGCGAAGGGCAAACGGCGATTAAGATGGCGGAACGCGGCCATCAGGTGACGTTATGCGATCTGTCTGGCGAAATGATCGCCCGCGCGCGGCAGGCGGCCGAGGCAAAAGGTGTGAGCAAAGACATGCATTTTATACAATGCCCGGCTCAGGACGTCGCTTCGCATTTGGAAAGCCCGGTTGATCTGATATTGTTTCATGCTGTGCTGGAGTGGGTAGCCGATCCTGTCGGCGTATTAGAAACGCTCTGGTCAGTATTGCGCCCTGGCGGCGCGCTGTCGTTGATGTTCTATAACGCTAACGGTTTGCTGATGCACAATATGGTGGCGGGTAATTTTGACTACGTGCAGGCGGGGATGCCTAAACGCAAGAAGCGCACGCTGTCGCCTGACTACCCGCGCGACCCCGCGCAGGTGTACCAGTGGCTGGAGGCGATTGGCTGGCAGATTACCGGTAAAACCGGCGTGCGTGTGTTTCATGATTATCTGCGTGAAAAACACCAGCAGCGTGACTGTTATGAGACCCTGGTCGAACTGGAAACGCGTTATTGCCGCCAGGAGCCGTATATTAGCCTTGGGCGCTACATTCATGTCACCGCGATTAAAAGCCCGGCGCTAGCCGCAGATGCAAGGATAACCTATGAGTGAATTTTCCCAGACAGTCCCCGAACTGGTTGCCTGGGCCAGAAAAAACGACTTTTCCATCTCGCTGCCGGTAGACAGACTTTCCTTTCTGCTGGCGGTCGCCACGTTGAACGGCGAACGCCTTGACGGCGAGATGAGTGAAGGCGAGCTGGTGGATGCATTCCGCCATGTGAGTGATGCGTTTGAGCAAACCAGCGAAACCATCGGCGTGCGCGCGAACAACGCGATTAACGATATGGTGCGTCAACGTCTGCTGAACCGCTTTACCAGCGAGCAGGCGGAAGGCAATGCGATTTACCGATTAACCCCGCTCGGGATTGGCATCACCGATTACTACATTCGTCAACGCGAATTCTCTACGCTGCGTCTTTCTATGCAGTTGTCGATTGTGGCCGGCGAATTGAAGCGCGCGGCGGATGCGGCAGCGGAGGGGGGCGATGAGTTCCACTGGCATCGCAATGTTTACGCGCCATTGAAATATTCGGTGGCGGAGATTTTCGACAGTATCGATCTCACCCAGCGCATTATGGATGAACAGCAGCAGCAGGTGAAAGACGATATCGCACAACTGCTGAATAAAGACTGGCGGGCGGCGATTTCCAGCTGTGAGCTGCTGCTTTCCGAAACGTCCGGTACGCTGCGCGAGTTGCAGGATACGCTGGAGGCGGCGGGCGATAAGCTGCAGGCTAACCTGCTGCGCATTCAGGATGCCACGATGACGCACGACGATCTGCATTTTGTCGACAGGCTGGTGTTTGACTTACAAAGTAAACTCGACCGCATTATCAGTTGGGGTCAGCAGTCTATTGATTTATGGATCGGCTACGATCGTCACGTGCATAAATTTATCCGTACCGCGATCGATATGGATAAAAACCGTATCTTCGCCCAGCGGTTGCGCCAGTCCGTGCAGACTTATTTTGACGATCCGTGGGCGCTAACCTACGCGAATGCCGATCGTCTGCTGGATATGCGCGATGAAGAGATGGCGTTGCGTGACGATGAAGTCACCGGGGAGTTGCCGCCGGATCTGGAATATGAAGAGTTTAACGAGATCCGCGAGCAGTTAGCGGCCATCATTGAAGAACAGCTGGCTATCTACAAAACCAGACAAACGCCACTGGATCTTGGGCTGGTGGTGCGCGAGTATCTGGCGCAATACCCGCGCGCGCGTCATTTCGACGTGGCGCGTATTGTTATCGATCAAGCGGTACGTCTTGGCGTAGCGCAAGCAGATTTCACCGGACTGCCAGCCAAATGGCAGCCGATTAATGATTACGGAGCCAAGGTACAGGCGCATGTCATTGACAAATATTGAACAAGTGATGCCGGTTAAGCTGGCGCAGGCGCTGGCGAATCCGTTATTTCCGGCGCTGGATAGCGCATTACGTTCGGGCCGCCACATCGGGCTGGACGAACTGGATAATCATGCCTTTCTGATGGATTTTCAGGAATACCTGGAAGAGTTTTACGCGCGTTATAACGTGGAGTTGATTCGTGCGCCGGAGGGGTTCTTTTACCTGCGTCCGCGTTCTACCACGCTTATCCCGCGCTCGGTGTTATCCGAACTGGATATGATGGTCGGTAAAATTCTCTGCTACCTCTATCTTAGCCCGGAGCGTCTGGCCAACGAAGGGATCTTTACTCAGCAGGAGTTGTACGACGAGCTGCTTACCCTTGCGGACGAAGCCAAACTGCTAAAGCTGGTGAATAACCGTTCGACGGGATCTGACGTTGATCGTCAGAAACTGCAGGAAAAGGTGCGTTCTTCTTTAAACCGCCTGCGTCGTTTGGGCATGGTATGGTTTATGGGCCACGACAGCAGCAAATTCCGCATTACCGAATCGGTCTTCCGCTTTGGCGCGGATGTCCGCGCCGGCGACGATCCTCGCGAGGCGCAGCGTCGTCTCATCCGCGACGGGGAAGCGATGCCCATTGAAAACCATCTGCAACTTAATGATGAGACCGAAGAGAGTCAGCCGGACAGTGGAGAGGAAGAATAATGATTGAACGCGGTAAATTTCGCTCGCTAACGCTGATTAACTGGAACGGTTTTTTTGCCCGCACTTTTGACCTGGATGAACTGGTCACGACGTTATCCGGGGGCAACGGCGCCGGGAAATCCACGACGATGGCGGCGTTCGTCACGGCGCTGATCCCGGATCTCACATTACTGCACTTTCGTAACACCACGGAAGCCGGCGCCACCAGCGGTTCGCGCGATAAAGGTCTGCACGGTAAGCTGAAGGCGGGTGTCTGTTACTCCATGCTCGACACCATTAATTCCCGCCATCAGCGGGTGGTGGTCGGCGTGCGTCTGCAGCAGGTCGCTGGGCGCGATCGCAAAGTGGACATCAAACCGTTCGCTATTCAGGGGCTGCCGATGTCGGTACAGCCGACACAACTGGTGACGGAGACATTAAACGAACGTCAGGCGCGCGTACTGTCGCTTGCTGAGCTGAAAGACAAGCTTGACGAGATGGAAGGCGTGCAGTTTAAGCAGTTTAACTCCATCACCGATTATCATTCGCTGATGTTTGACTTAGGGATTATCGCCCGTCGTCTGCGTTCCGCTTCCGATCGTAGTAAATTCTATCGTTTGATAGAGGCCTCGCTGTACGGCGGGATCTCCAGCGCCATTACCCGATCGCTACGCGATTATTTATTGCCGGAAAACAGCGGCGTGCGCAAGGCGTTCCAGGATATGGAAGCGGCGCTGCGCGAGAACCGACTCACGCTGGAAGCGATTCGTGTTACCCAATCCGATCGCGATCTGTTTAAGCATTTGATCAGCGAAGCCACCGATTATGTGGCGGCGGATTATATGCGCCACGCCAATGAGCGTCGGGTTCACCTTGATCAGGCGTTGGCGTTTCGACGCGAACTGTACACATCGCGCAAACAACTGGCGGCGGAGCAGTACAAGCACGTCGATATGGCCCGTGAGTTGGGCGAACATAACGGCGCCGAAGGTTCTCTTGAAGCGGATTACCAGGCGGCGAGCGATCACCTGAATCTGGTGCAAACCGCGCTGCGCCAGCAGGAAAAAATTGAACGCTACGAAGCGGATCTTGAAGAGCTGCAGATTCGATTCGAAGAGCAAAATGAAGTGGTGGCGGAAGCCGCCGAAATGCAGGACGAAAATGAAGCGCGTGCCGAAGCCGCCGAGCTGGAAGTCGATGAACTCAAAAGCCAGCTTGCGGATTACCAGCAGGCGCTGGATGTACAGCAAACGCGCGCGATTCAGTATAACCAGGCGATATCAGCGCTTGCCCGCGCTAAAGAACTTTGCCATCTACCGGATCTAACGCCGGAAAGCGCCGCCGAATGGCTGGATACTTTCCAGGCAAAAGAGCAGGAAGCTACGGAAAAACTGCTGTCGTTGGAACAAAAAATGAGCGTGGCGCAAACCGCGCACAGCCAGTTTGAGCAGGCTTACCAGCTGGTGGCGGCGATCAACGGCCCGCTGGCGCGTAGCGAAGCCTGGGACGTGGCGCGCGAGCTGTTACGGGACGGCGTGAACCAGCGTCATCTGGCGGAACAGGTACAGCCGCTGCGGATGCGCCTGAGCGAACTGGAACAGCGGCTGCGCGAGCAGCAAGAGGCGGAACGTCTGCTGGCGGAGTTCTGTAAGCGACAGGGCAAAAATTTTGATATTGACGAACTGGAAGCGCTGCATCAGGAGCTGGAAGCCCGCATCGCGTCCTTGTCTGAGAGCGTGTCGTCAGCCAGCGAACAGCGTATGGCCTTGCGTCAGGAACAGGAACAGCTGCAATCCCGTATCCAGCATCTGATGCAACGCGCTCCTGTCTGGCTGGCGGCGCAGAATAGCCTGAACCAGCTTAGCGAACAGTGCGGCGAGGAGTTTACGTCCAGCCAGGAAGTGACCGAATACCTGCAACAGCTACTGGAGCGTGAGCGCGAAGCCATTGTCGAACGCGACGAAGTGGGCGCACGTAAAAATGCGGTTGATGAAGAGATCGAACGTTTAAGCCAGCCGGGCGGTGCGGAAGATCAGCGTTTGAATGCGCTGGCGGAGCGTTTTGGCGGGGTACTGCTGTCGGAAATCTACGACGATGTCAGTCTTGAAGATGCGCCGTACTTCTCCGCACTGTATGGCCCGTCGCGCCATGCGATCGTCGTACCGGATTTATCGCAAATAGCCGAACAGCTTGAAGGTCTGACCGACTGCCCGGAAGATCTGTACCTGATCGAAGGCGATCCGCAGTCTTTTGATGACAGCGTATTCAGCGTTGACGAGCTGGAAAAGGCGGTGGTCGTGAAAATTGCCGACCGTCAGTGGCGTTATTCGCGTTTCCCGTCGCTACCTATTTTTGGCCGCGCGGCGCGCGAGAACCGTATTGAGAGTCTCCATGCGGAACGGGAAGTGCTTTCCGAGCGCTTTGCCACGCTCTCGTTTGACGTGCAGAAAACCCAGCGTTTGCACCAGGCGTTCAGCCGTTTTATCGGTAGCCACCTTTCCGTTGCCTTTGAGGACGATCCGGAAGCGGAAATTCGCCGACTGAACGGGCGTCGCGTCGAGCTGGAGCGCGCGCTGGCGACGCATGAAAGCGACAACCAGCAGCAGCGCCTTCAGTTTGAGCAGGCCAAAGAGGGCGTTTCCGCGCTTAACCGTTTGCTGCCGCGGCTGAATTTATTGGCCGATGAAACGCTGGCCGATCGGGTCGATGAAATTCAGGAGCGGTTGGATGAGGCGCAGGAAGCGGCGCGATTTGTGCAGCAATATGGCAACCAGTTAGCCAAACTGGAGCCAATGGTTTCCGTTCTGCAAAGCGATCCGGAACAGTTTGAGCAATTAAAAGAAGACTATGCATGGTCGCAGCAAATGCAGCGCGACGCGCGCCAGCAGGCTTTTGCTCTGGCTGAAGTTGTCGAACGTCGGGCGCATTTCAGCTATTCCGACTCGGCGGAAATGCTGAGCGGCAACAGCGATCTCAACGAAAAGCTGCGCCAGCGGCTGGAGCAGGCGGAAGCCGAGCGTACCCGCGCCCGCGAAGCGCTGCGCAGCCATGCCGCGCAGTTAAGTCAGTACAGCCAGGTTCTGGCCTCGCTAAAAAGCTCTTACGACACGAAAAAAGAGCTGCTTAACGATTTGCAGCGCGAATTACAGGACATTGGCGTTCGCGCCGACAGCGGGGCGGAAGAGCGCGCCCGCCAGCGTCGGGATGAACTGCACGCTCAGTTGAGCAATAACCGTTCGCGTCGCAATCAGCTTGAGAAAGCGCTCACCTTCTGCGAAGCGGAGATGGAGAACCTGACCCGTAAGCTGCGCAAGCTGGAGCGCGATTATCATGAAATGCGCGAGCAGGTCGTGACCGCGAAAGCCGGCTGGTGCGCGGTCATGCGGATGGTGAAAGACAATGGCGTGGAACGCCGTCTGCACCGTCGTGAGCTGGCTTATCTGTCGGCGGATGAACTGCGCTCCATGTCGGATAAGGCGTTGGGCGCGCTGCGTCTGGCCGTCGCGGATAACGAACATCTGCGCGACGTATTGCGTCTGTCGGAAGATCCGAAACGCCCGGAACGTAAAATCCAGTTCTTTGTGGCCGTTTACCAGCATCTGCGCGAGCGTATTCGTCAGGATATTATTCGTACCGACGATCCGGTTGAAGCCATTGAACAAATGGAGATTGAGCTGAGCCGTCTGACGGAAGAGCTGACATCGCGTGAGCAAAAGCTGGCGATCAGTTCCCGCAGCGTGGCAAACATCATCCGCAAAACTATCCAGCGTGAGCAGAACCGTATCCGTATGCTGAACCAGGGTTTGCAAAGCGTCTCGTTTGGCCAGGTGAATAGCGTGCGGTTAAACGTCAACGTGCGTGAAACGCATGCCACCTTGCTGGATGTGCTTTCAGAACAGCAGGAGCAGCATCAGGATCTGTTTAACAGCAATCGTCTGACCTTCTCCGAAGCGCTGGCGAAACTGTACCAGCGCCTGAATCCGCAGATCGATATGGGTCAACGCACGCCGCAGACCATCGGCGAGGAGTTGCTGGACTACCGTAACTATCTGGAAATGGAAGTTGAAGTTAACCGTGGGTCTGACGGCTGGCTGCGTGCGGAATCCGGCGCGCTATCAACGGGTGAAGCTATCGGAACAGGGATGTCAATTCTGGTGATGGTGGTGCAAAGCTGGGAAGACGAAGCGCGCAGACTGCGCGGGAAAGATATTTCGCCATGTCGCCTGCTGTTCCTCGATGAAGCGGCGCGTCTGGATGCGCGCTCTATCGCCACGCTGTTTGAACTATGCGAACGTTTGCAGATGCAGCTCATCATCGCTGCGCCGGAAAACATCAGTCCGGAGAAGGGCACGACGTATAAACTGGTGCGTAAAGTGTTTCAGAATACTGAGCATGTTCATGTTGTCGGGCTGCGTGGCTTTGCGCCGCAGCTTCCGGAAACGCTTCCCGGTACGCAGGCGGAAGATACGCCTTCAGAAGCGAGTTAAACACGGCAGAAACGATGAAGTGCCTGATGGCGCCTCGCTTATCAGGCAAGGCCGGATAAGTCGGTTATGCCGGCATCCGGCATAACAAGTTCTGCTTTATCATTAGCCTGGGGCGGCGAAAGCCGCCTTTTTCTTTATCTGAAAAATCTCTCCGGGTAGTGTATTTTCTTTAAACTTCTTTACATTAGGTTAGGCAAAAACGTAACGAACTTTATATACTGGAGTTAAGCCTGACGAGTGAGCAGGCTGACTCGTCATACTAAACAAAAGCATTGGTTGAGGTTGACCCGCGCTGCGGGCAGCACAGTCATGCGGAGTATGATAACGAAAACAGGGGGCAAGGGATGTTGCTTAATAAGATGTGTGGTCGTTGTCTGTCGGCAATCAGTTTATGCCTGGCCGTAACATTCGCTCCACTGTTCAATGCGCAGGCCGATGAGCCTGAAATGATACCTGGCGATAGCGCCGTTGCCGCGACGGGTCAGGCTGGGCCGCAGAAGCAATCCGCCGCGACGGCGATTCTGGCCGGGATTCAGCCGCTGCCGGAGGGCGTTTCAGCCGAGAAAGTTCGGGCTGATTTACAGTCGCAGCTTCCTTCCGGCTATACGCCGGTCTATATGAGCCAGCTGACATTGCTGTATGCCGCGCGCGACATGAAGCCCATGTGGGATAATCGCGATGCGGTGAAAGCCTTCCAGCAACAGTTGGCGGAGGTGGCGATCGCCGGATTCCAGCCGCAGTTTACCGCCTGGGTGGCATTGTTGACCGCTCCCGCCGTAAACGGTATGGCGCGCGATGTTGTGTTGTCAGACGCCATGATGGGCTATCTCCATTTCATTGCGAATATCCCCGTCAAAGGCCAACGCTGGCTATATAGCAACAAACCTTACGCATTGGCGACGCCGCCAGTCTCGGTGATTAACCAGTGGCAAATCGCGCTGGAAGAGGGGCAGTTGCCGATGTTTGTCGCCAGCCTGGCGCCGCAGCATCCACAGTATGCGCCCATGCATGACGCACTGCTGAAGCTGGTGGCGGACTCTCGCCCGTGGCCGCAGTTGACCAATACCGCGACGCTGCGCCCGGGGCAATGGAGTAACGATGTGCCTGCGCTGCGCGAAATATTACAGCGTACGGGGATGCTGGATGGCGGTCCAAAGATAGCCTTACCCGGCGATAACACCTCTGATAGTGCCGTCGTCAGCCCCTCCGCCGTAGTCGACGAAACATCGGTGGCGCAGCCGGTCGACGAACCAACGGCCCGCCGTAGTAAGCCGGCTCCGGCGGCACGCGCCTACGATCGTGAACTGGTCGAGGCGGTAAAGCGTTTTCAGGCATGGCAAGGACTGGGGGCGGATGGCGTCATTGGCCCGGCGACGCGTAACTGGCTTAATATGACCCCCGCGCAACGCGCAGGCGTACTGGCACTGAATATCCAACGTTTACGCCTGCTGCCGGCGGAACTCTCTACCGGTATTATGGTAAACATTCCCGCTTATTCGCTGGTCTACTATCAGAATGGCAACCAGGTGCTGGCTTCAAGGGTGATCGTCGGGCGTCCCGATCGTAAAACGCCGATGATGAGCAGCGCGCTGAATAATGTGGTGGTGAACCCGCCGTGGAACGTTCCGCCCACGCTTGCGCGTAAAGACATTTTACCGAAGGTGTGGAATGACCCAGGCTATCTGGAGCGCCATGGCTACACCGTGATGCGCGGCTGGAACAGCAAAGAAGCGATCGATCCGTGGCAGGTTGACTGGGCCACCATTACGCCATCGAATCTTCCGTTCCGTTTCCAGCAGGCGCCAGGCGCGCACAATTCGCTGGGGCGTTATAAATTTAATATGCCGAGTTCAGATGCGATCTATCTGCACGATACGCCTAACCATAATCTTTTTCAGCGTGACGCCAGGGCGTTAAGTTCCGGCTGCGTGCGGGTCAATAAGGCCTCTGAACTGGCGAATATGCTTTTGCAGGATGCTGGCTGGAACGATGCGCGGATCTCTGGCGCCCTGAAGCAAGGCGACACGCGGTATGTCAATATCCGGCAGAACATTCCAGTAAATCTTTACTATCTGACCGCGTTTGTCGGCGCAGATGGACGTATGCAATATCGTACAGATATTTACAATTACGATCTCACAGCGCGATCCAGCGCACAAATTGTGCCAAAGGTTGAACAATTAATCAGGTAAATGAAGAAGTTCTGGTAAATATGTTGTCCTAATGTTTGGCTTCAACGGGGCGTTTCGCTGTAGACCCCCGTTGTGGCTGGGGGAGGGCCATCTTGACGCGGGCTTTATCGCCAGTTAAGGTGCCTTTCGTGCGCCAGAAGTGCATATACAACAACCTTTAAGTCGACCGGGCCGTTCAGAAGTCTGTGCCAGCCGGTATCATGTCTGCTTAAAGGTAGAAGTGTATTAACGATAACATTGACCTGTAGACCTGATTATCATGGACAAATTTGACGCTAATCGCCGCAAGCTGCTGGCGCTTGGTGGTGTCGCTCTCGGCGCCGCCATCCTGCCCTCGCCAGCGTTTGCCACACTCTCGACCCCACGCCCGCGCATTTTGACGTTAAACAATCTCCATACCGGAGAGTCAATCAAGGCGGAGTTTTTCGATGGAAGAGCCTACATTCAGGATGAATTAGCAAAGTTAAACCATTTTTTCCGTGACTATCGCGCGAATAAAGTCCGATCAATCGATCCCCGCCTGTTTGACCAACTTTACCGACTTCAGGGGCTGTTAGGGACGCGTAAACCTGTGCAGCTCATCTCAGGCTACCGTTCTCTTGATACCAATAATGAATTACGCGCCCGTAGCAGCGGCGTAGCGAAAAAAAGCTACCATACAAAAGGGCAGGCGATGGATTTTCATATTGAGGGCGTGGCGCTGAGCAATATTCGCAAAGCGGCGTTATCTATGCGCGCAGGTGGTGTAGGATATTACCCACGTAGTAACTTTGTGCATATTGATACCGGGCCAGCGCGGCACTGGTAATCAGCGAGGCTTAATCAAAGGAGCAGTATGAACTATCGTATTATTCCGGTCACCGCGTTCTCCCAGAACTGTTCATTAATCTGGTGCGAACAAACCCGGCTGGCGGCGCTGGTCGATCCGGGCGGCGACGCGGAAAAAATTAAACAGGAAGTGGACGCCAGCGGCGTGACGTTGATGCAAATTTTACTCACGCATGGGCATCTCGATCATGTCGGCGCGGCGAGTGAACTGGCGCAGCATTACGGCGTTCCTGTTATCGGTCCGGAAAAAGAAGATGAGTTCTGGCTGCAAGGACTGCCGGCGCAAAGCCGCATGTTTGGTCTGGATGAGTGTCAGCCGCTGACGCCTGATCGCTGGCTGAACGACGGCGATCGCGTCAGCGTGGGGAATGTGACGTTACAGGTGTTACATTGTCCGGGACACACGCCGGGACACGTGGTTTTCTTTGATGAACAGTCGCAACTGCTGATCTCCGGCGATGTGATTTTCAAAGGTGGCGTCGGGCGCAGCGATTTTCCTCGCGGCGATCACACCCAGTTGATTGACGCCATTAAGCGTAAATTATTGCCGCTTGGCGATGATGTGACCTTTATTCCTGGCCACGGCCCGCTCTCTACGCTCGGATACGAGCGTCTGCATAATTCCTTCCTGCAAGATGAGATGCCGGTCTGGTAAGCAGAATGAAAAAGCCTGCAATGTGCAGGCTTTTTTATCGGTCACGCCAGTCGGCAGCTTTTTATAGTACCGCGACAATGGCTTCGCACAGCGGCGCCATATTATCCGGGGTCATGCCCGCCACGTTCACGCGACCAGAAGCCACGGCATAAACGCCAAACTCTTCACGCAGACGCAGCACCTGATCTTTGGTCAGACCGCTGAATGAGAACATCCCGTTCTGCTTGATAATAAAGCTGAAGTCACGGTTCGCGCCTTTTTCCTGCAAGGTATTCACGAACAGTTGACGCATACGCTGAATACGCTGGCGCATGTCCGTCAGTTCCTGTTCCCAGATAGCGCGCAGGGCGTCATTACTCAGGATAGTCGCGACGATGGACGCGCCGTGCGCTGGTGGGTTGGAGTAGTTAGCGCGAATGGCGGATTTCATCTGGCTAAAAGCGCGATCCACGGTTTCCGCATCGGCGGCAACGAGGGTGCAGGCGCCGACGCGCTCATTATATAAGCCGAAGTTTTTGGAGTAGGAGCTGGCGACAATGAGCTCTTTATGCAGCGCGGCAAAGGCGCGCAGACCTTCCGCATCTTCTTCCAGGCCGCGGGCAAAGCCCTGGTAGGCGAAATCGAATAGCGGCAGCCACCCTTTTTCAACGGAAAGCTCAGCCAGAACCTGCCACTGTTCCAGAGTAGGGTCAATGCCGGTTGGGTTATGACAGCAACCGTGGAACAGAACCACATCGCCGGCCTGTGCTTCGCTCAGGCTGGCTTGTAGCGCTTCAAAATCCAGCGAGTGATTTTCCGCATCGTAGTAAGCGTACTCCCGAACTTCCAGGCCGGCAGCGTTAAACACGCTTTTGTGGTTCGGCCAGCTGGGGTTGCTCACCCACACCCGTTTTACCGGAGTATTTTTTGCCAAAAAGTCGGCGGCAATGCGTAACGCGCCGGTACCGCCCGGCGTTTGCGCCGTGCGTGCGCGCTTATCATTAATCAGCGCGCTGCCTTTGCCGAACAGCAGTTCCTGAGTGCAGCGAGCAAATTCCGGAATCCCGTCAATGCCGAGATAGTTTTTCGTCGTTTCATTTTCCAGTAAATACTGCTCGGCTTTTTTAACGCTGGTGAGCACCGGTGTTTTGCCGGTTTCATCTTTATATACGCCAATGCCAAGGTTAATTTTCCCTGGACGGTCATCGGCGCGAAACAGATCGGCCAGGCCCAAAATCGGGTCGGCAGGAGCGGCGGTTATGTTCTCAAACATGACGAGGTTCCATTATAGTTACAGAAGGGAAATCCGCTATCAGGTTAACGGCAGATTTACAAAATGCCAACCGTTAGCGCTAAAAAGCCCGCCTGTTTTTGAAAGACGCACATTTTCTCTAAGAGAGATAAAAAAACAGGACCGAAGTCCTGTTTTTGAGGCATAAAACAAAGGGGTCTGCTGATCAGAACTGGTAAGTAATACCGACAGCCGCCTGATCGTCGGTGCCAACGTAGCTGGAGCTGTAGTCGTTTTCGTCCAGCAGGTTGAAACGGTAGTCAACCCATACGTTCATGTTTTTGTTGAAGTAGTAAGTCGCGCCCGCCTGAATATATTTCGCCAGATCGGCCGAGCCGTCGGCGCCGTTCAACTGCTTACCTTTACTCTGCACATACGAGATTGCCGGACGCAGGCCGAAGTCAAACTGGTACTGAGCGACCACTTCCAGGTTCTGCGTTTTGTTTGCCATTTCCACGGTATCGGTAACCGTATTTTCAACAATGCTCATATTGCGGGTTTCAGCATATACGGCAGCCAGGTAGACGTTGTTTGCATCATATTTCGCGCCAACGGCCCACGATTCTGCGCGATCGCCATTACCATCGCGATCCTGCTGATCGTTAGTACGCTTGCTGTTGCTGTACGCTGCGGTGACGCCAAAGCCGTCGAACTCATATGCCATGGTGTAACCTACGCCATCGCCATTCTGAGAGTTAATGCTGTGGTTGTCCTGATTTTTACCCTGATACTGGATACCGAAAGAGAGACCGTCCACCAGACCAAAGAAGTCAGAGTTACGGTAGGTCAACAAACCGCCAGCACGGCTGGTCATGTAGTTATCGGTATAGGCGCCGCCCCAGGTTTCGCCGGAGAAGTAGGGGGCCATATCGGTATAGGATTCAACATCGTAAACGATACCGTAGTTACGACCATAATCGATTGAACCCACTTCCGCGTATTTCAAACCCGCGAAAGCCAGACGTACCAGATTCGAGTTCTGCTGTTCGCCTTCAGCGCGGTCTGCTTTAGTACGGTATTCCCACTGACCGAAACCGGTCAGATCGGTGTTAATCTGCGTTTCCCCTTTAAAACCAATCTGGGCATAAGTCTGGTCGGCATTTTTACTATCGCCGGTCGTTGTCCATACGTGACGACCCACGGCTTTACCGTACAGATCCAGCTTATTACCATCTTTATTATAAATTTCTGCTGCGTTTGCGGTTGCAGCAGCCAGCAGGGCAGGGATCACCGCTGCCAGGATTTTGCGCTTCATCATTATTTATTACCCTCATTGGTTTTTTTATATGACACCTGCCACTGCCGTCAATAAATTCTGTCAATAAAACTTTACAGAAATATTGATGAGAGTTTGGTGTCTTTATGTGTCTGACAGGCATCTTTCCATTCAAACTTTCCATTCAAACTAACGTTTCGCTACTGTGAAAGTGCTACAAATATAAATATTTGGTTTCAAAAGGAAAAATATGTAAATAAATGTTATTTTCGCGGAACTTTGTGAACAACGTCAAACTTCCCCTGAGTTCTCGCTTTGATTTGATTATTTTTATTTTATCACTATGATTTTATTACATTTATTGGTTTGCGACACCGTTGTGCCTGAAAAAACAGCAGACGAGCTATTTCATAAAAATAGCCATTTAGAAGTCTTGATGTCCGAAATTGTGGTGAAAAATTGTGCTATTAGAGCAGAAAAATCTAATCCGCAATAAAATTAAGGATTAATTTTTATGTGTAAATATTTTCGTGAAATATACAGTAACAAGATGTTGTAATTCAGAGGGTTGTAATTAAATTTATTTACTTATTGATAATAAAACTGACATTCAGGCGAAAAAAAAGGCCAGCATAGCTGGCCTTGAGTGTGACGTAAAAATCAGAAGCTGGCGTTGCGTGGGGTCCGTGGGAACGGAATAACATCGCGCACGTTTTGCACACCCGTGACGTAAGCGATAAGGCGTTCAAAGCCCAGGCCAAAGCCGGAATGCGGTACAGTACCGTAGCGACGCAAGTCGCGATACCACCAGTAATCCTCTTTATTCAGCCCCATTTCGGCCATACGGGCATCCAGCACATCCAGACGCTCTTCACGCTGGGAACCACCGATGATTTCGCCGATTCCCGGCGCCAGCACATCCATGGCCGCCACGGTTTTGCCATCTTCGTTAAGGCGCATGTAAAACGCTTTAATTTCTTTCGGATAGTTTTTCACCACTACCGGCGCTTTGAAATGCTCTTCCGCCAGATAACGTTCGTGTTCGGAAGAAAGGTCGACGCCCCAGAACACCGGGTTTTCAAATGTCTTACCACAGCGTTCCAGAATGGCGACCGCATCGGTGTAATCCACCTGAGCAAAGTCGGTGGAGACAAAACGCTCCAGACGAGCGATAGCGTCTTTATCCACGCGTTCGGCAAAGAACTTCATGTCATCCGCACGCTCTTCCAGAACCGCCTTGAAGACATATTTCAGCATGGCTTCCGCCAGACGGGCGTTGTCTTCCAGATCGGCGAACGCCACTTCCGGCTCCAGCATCCAGAACTCCGCCAGGTGGCGGCTGGTGTTGGAATTTTCCGCGCGGAAGGTCGGCCCAAAAGTATAGATTTTGGACAGCGCACAGGCATAGGTTTCACCATTGAGCTGGCCGGAGACGGTCAGGAATGATTCTTTGCCAAAAAAGTCTTTGTCAAAATCTACTCTGCCCTGGTCGTTACGCGGCAGGTTTTCCAGATCCAACGTTGAGACGCGGAACATTTCGCCAGCGCCTTCGGTATCGGAAGCGGTAATCAGCGGGGTAGAGACCCAAAAGAAACCCTGCTCATCGAAGAAGCGATGCAGCGCCTGCGCCAGAGTATGGCGGACGCGCGCTACCGCGCCAATCAGGTTGGTGCGCGGGCGCAGATGCGCGACTTCACGCAGATACTCAATGCTATGGCGTTTTGCCGCCATCGGGTAGGTATCCGGATCTTCCACCCAGCCTGCGACCTCTACTTTCGTGGCCTGGATTTCGAAACTTTGCCCCTGTCCCGGCGACGCGACAACCTTACCTGTTACTACCACGGAGCAGCCTGTCGTCAGGTGTAATACTTCTTCATTATAATTGGGCAGAGAATTATTAATGACAGCCTGTACAGGATCAAAGCAGGAGCCGTCATAAACGGCGAGGAAGGAGATGCCAGCTTTTGAATCTCGGCGGGTACGCACCCATCCGCGCACGGTGACTTCTTGGTCAACGGCTACGCGGCCCTGGAGTACGTCGGCTACAGGCACAACGCTCATAATATTCTCTCTAGTTAATAGTCGGAAAAAATAAACACTTGTCCACCCGAAATGGGGGTATTCCTATGTTACCTGGCATCTGCAATCAGACAAGCAGAAATCGCATCTGGAAGCAGGTTTTCAGAAAGAAACCTGTAAAAAGTTCGCACCTGCTCGCGAACAATTGAGAATTTAGGCTGGTTTTGTAAGCTTTGCGCACGTTACTCGATCAGGACGCGCATCTCTTGCTTGGCGTTTTGCATCACGACAATCGTTTTAAAAGACTTAATATTGCCTGAGGAAAAGAAAAGCTCACGGGTAAGTGTTTCATATTCCGCCATGTCACGAACATTGAGCACCAGTAAAAAGTCGAAATCGCCCGTTACGTAGTAGACCTGCTGCACCTGCGGGCAACTGACAAACCGTTGACGAGCCTCTTCCAGTAAATTGAATCGCTCGTTTTCGATCACCACCTGCACCACAATCGTGACCGGGCGTCCCACTTTGCCAGCATCAACAAGGCTGACATTGCCTTTAATTATGCCCGCCTCCTCCAGTGCCGCGATACGACGATTCACTGCCGAAGGTGAAAGATTGACCTGTTCGGCGATTTCCCGCTGAGAAAGACGATTATCGCGTTGCAATAATGTCAGAATGTTTTTATCCCAGGCGTCAAGCTTCATATCGCAAATAACCTCTTTAATGTGATGACTATCACTGTGCGCAATTTTGCCGCGTCCAGGCCGTTAAAAAAAGGTGAAAATTGCACGACGATGGGCATTTTCGCGCCATTTAACAGCAATAAGCATAGTACTATCATAATCAGCGGAATAAAGAAAAGGACGTAATAGATATTGTGCGACTCTTTTATCAGTACGGTTTATTAAAGTGAGGATAACCACTACTACAGCCACAAAACGCGAGTTCTTTACTTGTTTCTACTCAATAATTGCCAAAAACATATTATTTCAATAAATAAACTTTAACAAAAGGTATCATTATGCATGAGCTTATTAAATACCAGTTTAATACACGTCGGAAAAAATATGGTACAGGAGCGGCTTTAAGTTTGCTTAACGGAAATGTTGGGCGTGAGGTGTTAGCATTTCATAAAAAATTACCCAATTATGCCGTTACGCCGTTACATAATCTGGCGCATCTAAGCCGGCGGCTTGGACTAGGGTCCATCCATATTAAAGATGAGTCCTGGCGTTTTGGTCTGAATGCTTTTAAAGGTCTGGGCGGCTCTTATGCTGTAGGAAAATATCTCGCTGATAAATTGCAATGTGATATTAACTCGTTAAGTTTTGCTGCCCTTAACACTCCTGAGATTAAAGAAAAAATTAAAGATTGTGTTTTTGTTACCGCGACGGATGGCAATCATGGCCGTGGTGTGGCGTGGGCGGCGGAGCAATTAGGTCTAAAAGCCGTCGTTTATATGCCTAAGGGATCATCGTTAATCTGGGCAGAGAATATTCGCCATCATGGAGCTGAATGCACCATCACCGATCTGAACTACGATGATGCAGTGCGACTGGCCCATAGAATGGCGCAAACAAAAGGCTGGGTGCTTTTGCAGGATACAGCCTGGACAGGGTATGAAGAGATCCCAACATGGATTATGCAAGGCTATATGATACTAGCGGTTGAAGCTTATGAGCAGCTCGCAGAAACAAACAGTCCGTTGCCAACCCACCTTATTTTACAAGCGGGGGGTGGGATCATTTGCTGGCAGTGTTATGGGTTATTTTGTTGAAAAAATGCAGGAAAATACCCCTAATATTATTGTGGTTGAGCCGCATCAGGCCAACTGTCTTTATCAATCCGCAGTTATGAATGATGGTCAACCTCACTGCGTCACTGGCGATATGGCGACGATAATGGCCGGGCTTGCGTGTGGGGAGCCGAATATTATCAGTTGGCCTATTATTCGGGACAACACCAGTTGTTTTATTTCCGCTGATGATTGTCTGGCGGCTAAGGGTATGCGCATTGCTGCCGCGCCGCGTCCAGGCACTGATACGCCTTTTATTTCCGGCGAGTCCGGAGCTATTGGCGTAGGGTTACTTTATGAGTTGATGAACAATATGCATTATCAGGATCTTGCTAATCGCTTACAGCTTGATGCCAATGCTCATGTTCTGCTTATTAGCACCGAAGGCGATACGTCCCCAGATATTTATGAAGATATAGTCTGGAACGGACGCAGTGCTTAAACATTACGACTAAAAAATTAGATAATAAAGGCAGCATGTAAAAAACGCGTTTTTTATACGCATAATAAACCTAATGCAGGAAGCAAAACTTCATAACAATATACCATTAAAACGGCATTTAGTGAGTAAGGGATGCTCCTACCCGCTGACTTTCCAGTTTAGTGTTGTTGGCAAAATTCAGGATTACGCTGAACTGGAAAGATTATTTCTGAGACTGAACGAATTAATTTAAATCCGAGGTCATTATGTTAGAGCAACTTTCACAACTCTTTGAATTTCTATGGGGTGGCCCATTATTTTTGTGTGTCATCGGCATTGGCTTTTATTTTACAGTACGCCTCAAATTTTTCCAGATTATCAATTTAAAAGAAATTTACCGTAATACAATTGGTACACTTGCCGGAAAAAATAAACAAAACACTACTGGCGAGGCAGCGTCTAAAAAATCCTTAAAATCAATAGAGGTGGCTGCCACTGTGCTATCCGGCTCATTAGGCGCGGGAACGATCGCAGGTGTTGCTGCGGCTATTGCGGTTGGCGGACCTGGGGCAATTTTCTGGATGTGGATCATTGCGGTCGTGGGTATGATGACCAAAATGGTTGAAGTGACGCTGGCGGTGAAATACCGAAGTAAAGGTGAGAATGGCGAATATTATGGCGGCCCAATGCATTATATTAAGAAAGAGCTCAATAAAAAATGGTATCCCCTGGCAGGATTATATGCGTTTGCATTAATGATTCTGGTTATTACGGATGCCTGTTTTGTGCAAACTAATACGATGGCGGCGGTCATTCACTATACGTTTGACATCCCAACAAGCGTCATTGGGGGATTTATTGTCATCGTAGGCGCGTTGGTTATTTTAAAAGGACTCGCCAGTCTTGGTAAATTCTGTACGATTGCACTTCCACCGATCACCATTGCCTATTTCATTGGTGCCGCTGGTGTAGTGGTATTGAATATCGAGGCTATCCCACAGGTTATAAAAAGTATTTTCTATTATGCCTTTGCCCCTGCGCCAGCAGCCGGTGGCTTTGTCGGGTCAACCATCATGATGGCCATCAGTAAAGGAGCCAGTCGCGGAATATTCACTAACGAAGCCGGCATGGGTACCTCGGCCACAGTACATGCTACTGCCAACGTGGATTATGCTTTCCGTCAGGGAATGTGGGGGGCAGTGGAAGTATTTTTTGTTTCAATGATTACCTGTAACTTTACCGCATTTGCTGTACTTGCTTCTGGTATGTGGACAGACGCCAGTTATCAAGGTATTCAGATTATCTTTGCCGCCTTAAAAGAAACATGGCATCCGATTATTGTTCAGGTTCTCTGTCTCGGTGTGGCGTTGATTCTGTTTACTTCTTATCTTGGTTCATATATTAAATTTCGCACTTCAATAAACTATATCTTTGGCGATAAGCTAGAACGCATCATTAAATGGCTATATTTTTTGCCGCCACTGATTGCCGTTAATATGGAAATCCCGGTAATCTGGTTAATGGCTGATATTGCTGTCGGTTTTCTGGTTATCCCCAACGTAATTGCTCTGTTCTTGCTGCGTAAAGAATTTATTAGCGAATTCAATTTATTCAGAACGCGTACACAGCGGGACACTAATTCTGAAAAAACAACGCAAATCACGCACGTAAATATGTCGAAGAGTGAAGGGGAAGAATAGTCACCATCGCGGCCAGAACAGGTAAGATGGTCAGAAGAGTAACAAAGCGCCCACTTTCCGGGCGCTTCGCACAGGCATGGTTAACTTGCTTTACGCACCTGCGGGAGATCGAACGCTTTACGCAGCGCGCGCACAAACGCTTTATCATGACAGATCGTTTTACCGGGGCTGTCGGAAAGTTTAGCCACCGGCTTTCCGTTACATTCCACGAGCTTAATCACGATATTGAGCGGTTTTACCTGAGGGATATCGCAGGTCAGTCGGGTACCGATGCCGAAGCTTAACTGCACGCGAGAGGCGAAATGGCGATAGAGCTCGACCGCCTTTGGCAGATCAAGGTTATCTGAAAAGACCAGCGTTTTTGTCAGCGGATCAATCCCCAGCTTTTCATAATGGGCAATCGCCTTTTCGCCCCATGCGACAGGGTCTCCTGAGTCGTGGCGTAACCCCTGATAACGGCTGGCGAATTCAATGCCGAAATCGCGTAAAAACGCATCCATTGTAATGCAATCTGTCAATGCGATACCAAGCTGGTCCGGATATTCGTTAAGCCAGGCGGCCAACGCGGCACGCTGACTGGTCGCCAGGTCCGGATTGATTTGTTGATGCGCCTGGAACCATTCGTGCGCCTGAGTGCCCATCGGCGTCAGCGCCAGGCGACGCGCGAGATCATAGTTGCTGGTGCCGACGAACCATGACTCCTGCTGGAGACGTTTAACTATCGCCTGCTGCACTTCACGAGAGAAACGGCGGCGGGTGCCGAAGTCCATCAGGTGGAAGCGGGACATATCGAGATTGGCGGTTAACGCAGTGAAATCAACCAGCTTACTTTCCAGCGCGTCGAGCGCCTGATCAACGCCCGCGTTTGGCGAGCGGTAGTGATGAACCAGCTCACTGATCACGGCCAGCAGCGGCACTTCCCACATAATGACTTCACGCCACGAGCCGGTTAAGCGAATATTCAGCTTGCCGTTATCGTTGGTGACACAGACTTGAGCTGGGTTATAGCGAAACTCGCGTAACCAGTTCAGATAATCCGGTTTAAAAAAGGGCAGGCCGGAGAGCCACTGGAACTCGTCCTCCTGGAGGCGCAGGTGCTGCATCGCGTCCACCTGCTCGCGAATAGCATCGGCATAAATACCCAGCAGGTCGTCGCCACGGCAACGAAACTCAGCCGCTACCTGCACATCATAGTAGTGGTGAAAAACGGCTTGCTGCATATGCAACTTATAAGCATCTGTATCCAGCAACGAGTGCAGAACAGGAGAAGCGAATTGTGTCATAGGTGCGCTGTTGCGTCCTCTCACGGGAGTGTTTAGTACAATAAACAACTAAGAAAACCGCTGGAGTATACCTTGTTTAGCGATTTATTGAACCCCGATCACACCATAAGCTGTCTTTAGGGTCGAGCGCATTTCGTGCCCCATGTTATAAAAATGTAGCGATGCGACTGCTAACCCCTTGAATTTAAGGATTTCTACTGCGCTGCTACCATGCTTTGGGGCAGTGATGGGGCATAGCGGGAAAGTGCCTGGTTGAGCAGAGAAACCTGTTCTGCGCTCTTCTCTGACATCCACTTTCCATACACCTTGTAAACCATCTGTGCATCGGTATGCCCCATCTGCGTTGCTATAAAGTTTGGGTTAGCACCAGCTGATAATGACCAGCATGCATAGGTATGTCGTGACTGATACGCGTTACGGTAACGAATGCCGGCACGCTTGATTATCGGGGCCCAAATTTTATTAATGGAATTAACCGCGTAGTGATATCCTGTGCGAGGTCCACGTTTGACGCATTGAGGGCTGAATACGAACGTGCAGGGCTGAATGACAGATTGTCCATATTCCCGCAACTTCACTTCAACCTCAAACTGCCGGCCAAGGCGTGTCAACTGGGCCTGATTCCTCAGGGCATCAATAGCTGGTTGAATGAGATATATCACCCTGTCAGTACCTGCGTCGGTTTTTGGCAGGGTGAACTCATCCGTCTGGGTAAGGTTGCGCTTCACAATGATCGTCCCGGCATGCAGATCGATATCTTCCCAGGCCAGACCGCACAACTCCCCATGCCTCATTCCGGTATAGACTGCCAGTGACCAGAGATTTCTCATCTGCTGGTGGCCGCATGCCTGGATAAACCTGATGAACTCGTCTGTCGTGAGTGGATCTGGTTCCCCTTTCGCTTTCTTGAGACGGTTAATTCCGCTAAACGGGTTTTCCTTTGCATAGCCGTTATCTGTTCCAAACTGGAAGATCTCGGCCATCAGCATCATGTAATTATTCACTGTGGACGATTTCCGGCCTTTAACCTGAGTCCGGTGATCCTTCTTCATTACCTGAAAGCCCGTCAGCAACTCCTTCCTGACATACAGCAAATCCTCAGTAGTCACCGCAGAAACCATTTTGTTTTCGCCGATGAGTGGAAGCATGTTTTTTATGATAGATTCGTACCTACTCATGGTATTAGAGCTGATCTCCATTCTCTTCAGCTCGGACCATCTTTCGGTAAGCTCCAGCACAGTAATTTCCTTTCTATCCTGACCGAACCGGGCAAGGTTCGTTGAGTTTGGGAATTTTTCCACATAGTTAAAATTCCCCATCCTTATCGCAAAACAAACCGAAGAACGCAGTTCGCCAGCTATCTTGCGATTTTTTGCAGTGTCAGGGATACCAAGGTTTTCCCTGACACGTTTACCTTTATACAGAAACCAGATGCGGAGCGAACCGCCGTGGTTTTCGACGCCTGTCGGGTATGATGCATTAGCCATTAATCCCTCCTGACGTCCAGGAGCATTGACGAGTGTACTGCTTTTCATGTTGTCTTCGCACCTGGTTGATTTTTTTTCTGCGCCTCGATCCACTGATCAACGGCTTCTCTGTTGTATATGCATTCGCTCGAAGGCTTCGGATTTCCGTCTGGTGAAATGTGCAGGTACTCGCGGCCCAGCATCCAGGATTCTTTTCTGGCGCGGGTAATGGTTCCGGGCTTAAGCCCGGTAACCGCAATCAGAACTTTTTCGCTAACCCACTTGTTTGGCGTCAGTTGGATAATGTTGCTCATCGTTTTCTCCAGTGGCCCCGCAGCGGGCCATCGCTAATATTCAGTTTGCCTGTGCTGGCAGATTTCTAAGTTTCCGGACGCCGATCATTGCGGTGGCTACGTAGCTGGTGGCCCGGTTAACTACTTCGACAGGAACCTTTACGCCATCCACTACAACGGTGTAATTGGTAACGTGCTTTTGTCTGCCGTAATCGCCGAACTTCTCATGATGCGCAGCCAGTGCAATATCACATGCGCGACGACCGACTGGTGATTGCTTACTTCTGTTAATAAGTTTCATCATCACTAAATCCCCAGTGAGGCGACGATATCGTTCGCTGTTTCTCGGGTACTGCCTTTACTCGATATTGATCTGCGGGCATTGACCCGGTGCAGAGTGAAGCCGTGCCTCTCGTAAAGTTCAATAACGCGTGGTGCGGTAGAATTACTGATAAACACCTTTGCGCCACGCTGATGGGCTGCCACACAGCTTTCAGCAAGCGCTACCTGGCTATCCCATGAGAACCCACCGGAGGCGTAGTTAGTGAAGCCAGCGGTGCCGGGCATTGGCTCGTATGGCGGATCGCAGTAAACGACATCACCATCACCCGCCAGCCTGAGAGTACGTTCGAAACCCGCAGTCATAAATACGCACGCGTGAGACTTCTGCCTGAATGCCCTGATCTCTTCTTCCGGGAAATATGGGGCTTTATACTTTCCCCATCCAACATTGAAAAAACCGTCAAGGTTGTAACGCATCAGACCGTTAAAGCAGTGCCTGTTGAGGTAAAGGAATGCGGCCGCTCGTTCTGTCGCATTCAGTTTCTGGGCGTTGAATGCTTCACGAATTACTGTGTAGTTTTCGGCATCATTCAGATGTCTGAAAGCTTTCATAGCCTCTGCGATTACCGAATCAGGCACTACGGCCAGCATCTGGTACAGGTTAATCAGGTCAGCGTTGACGTCAGCCAGAAGGAAGCGTTCGTGCTTGTCTGAGTTAAGAAACACCGATCCGCCGCCCACAAATGGCTCTATCAGTCGTTTACCTGCCGGGATAAGACGATCCAGTTCCGGCAGCAGCGAATATTTACCGCCTGCCCATTTCAGGAACGGGCGGCGCCAGGTGCGCAGCGCCGGTTCCTCTATGGGCATCGCCGCAGTTCCACTGCAAACAGAGCCGTATCTCATGCTGCGACCTCAAAGCTCTTTGTCGTAATAGCTTGGATTAGTCTCACCGAAGCAGCTTTTTGTGAAGCAACGCTGGCAATAACTGTCGCTCTATCTTTTTCAGTGCTGGCGCAGACACCGGACCAGGATGAAATGAGGAAGAAATTCTCCAGCTCACTCATAGTGGAATTATTTACTAACTCCTCAATCATCTGAACAATGATGTGTGCAGGGCGATGCCGTAGTAGTTCCTGCATTGCGTAGCCAAACGCATTGATCATCACCGCGTGGAACTGGATGTAATCCCGCTTATATTCAACAGGCGTACAACCATGCCTAATTCCCTTGATGGCTGTTAGCTTGAGCCATGCCTCCCAAATGTCATAGATGTCACTAGTAGCAAGCTCATCCCCATTACCAGAGAATTTTGCAGTTGCATCACTCAGGGGTTTGAAGCTAATCCAGAGATCGCTTTTCGCCGGAACCACGTTGTGTTCAAAGTCTGTTATTTCTGAGAACATGGCATGGGATGACAAAAACGAAACCATATCCTGAGCAATTTTATCCCTACCGTTATAGGCCATATTGATGGCCGCTGATGGCTTCGATACGTTGTTGTTGATGTCGGAAAAGAACTGCTGGCGCGTTTTGAGCGGCAGTTGGTGTGTCAGCATCATTGGGATGTGAATAGGCTCTCCGTAAGTGCGGCAGAACTCTGCAATGCCTGCGGCGCGATGCTGACCGTCAAACAGTTTAATTTCCGCATCCATTGGGAATCGCGCGACACCCACATTCGTATTGCCAAACTCTTCGAACTCAATGAATGAGTCGCAGTTTCCAACCAGCGGCGGGATGATGAACGGCTCTTTTTTCTCGTAAGCTGTTCGCAGGTATTCATAAAACTTCTTCGCACGCGCTGGATTGAGTTCTCGCTGAGAACGCTCAAGCGTATTGCCGTGGTTATCTGATGCCAGAACGCGAGTTAGCGCGCGCGCTGGGACTGTCATCATCAACACAACCGTATTTCCCTGTAAGCCTCTTGATGCCGGGAATTCAAAGAAATAGTCACCAATTTTGCTCATACTTCCGTCCTCTAACATTTAATTCTTCAACATGGGATGGCGCATCGCGCCAACCCTGATTTCGTCCTGTGCGTGCGTCATCGCCACTGCTCCCCGAACGTGAAGCCAATCTCCTTTAGCGCTTCGTCCATCTTTTCGATAAATTCCGGTACCATTTCATTGAAGAGGGACATGTATTTGTCGTCGCGCTCAACAACCACGTGGTGAATGCCTTCTCGCTTCATGCGCGGGTCATAATTCGCGAAATACCAGGCATCTATCCCGGTTACCCACATGCTGAATTGCACCTGGGCCATATAGGCGGATTTGATAGCCTCGAAGCCGCCAAGCCTGAATTTCATAAAGTCGCGAGAGGTGAAAGGGCATTTCAACTCAAGACCGCGGCCATCACTGCACAGGCCGTCAGGAGAACAGGCGGTACGCATGTCCTCGTCACGGAAAAGGATCGGCGACCCGGTGACTTTCACGTCAGTGGTGAACTCAAACAGGGTGCGGGCATCATCTTCATACTGTTTCCCCCAGGCCAGCGCCCTGGCGTTAACTTCCGGTGCCACGCCGGTGCAAACTTCGGCAAGAAGGGTGAGAAAGTAGGACATCTTCATATCAGTCCACTTCTTGCCCGACTTTGGCCTGGAAATGACGTTGTGAACTTCGGAAGCAGTGATGACACCGAGGCGTAGACGGTGCCACGCGTCATCACCTTGCTCGATGTTGCTAACGTCAATACCTGTACGAGCCAGGATAATTTCTGGTGTCATGCTTCCACCTTCTGTTCTGCTGCTTTCTGCTTCAGGAATCCGAGGGCTTTCACTGCTTCGATTTGCGTAAGATCTGACGATGCACCAATATCGCGACGGAAGATTTGGGAGCAGAGCGGCAGCAGATCGTCATCCCATGTTTTATTCAGGGTGATCAGCAGATCATTAATTTCCCGCATGGTTTCATCGCTAACCGGAGTGATGTCGCGTTCCGGCTGGCGATCTGTGGTATACGTGGTATTTTCGACAATGCGTTCGGCCTCATCCTTGTCGTAGATACCTGCGAAACCGAAGGCAAGACGGGCGCACTGGATCATTGCTTTGTGTCGCAACATCCGTTTGGGATGTGACTGCCACGGTCCAGTAATCTCACGACCATCACGGGTTTTGAATGGTTCCCGGCGACATTCATCCATCCATTCGGTAACGCAGATCGGATGGTTACGGTCCTTACGGTAAATCCTGCATGTACATGATTCGTTATCCTGCTCAAAATCCATACCGTCAAACTGCTGGTTTTCGTTGATGATACGGGACCAGCCATCAACGCCCACCACAGGGACGATCCCGTTCTGCTTATCAGGAAAGGCGTAAATTTCTTTCGTCCACGGATTAAGACCGTACTGGTTGGCGACTATCAGTAACGCAATAAACTGCGCATCACTGGCATCACCTTTAAACGCTGTCTGGCGCAATGTAGTGATCAGTTCCTGCGGATCTACAGAATCCATTCCTACACGTTCAGCCAGTTTTCCTGCCAGTGTTGCGAGTGCTGTGCTCATTTGTCTTATTCCTCTGATTCAATATCAATTTGATGCCGGGAAAACGTCTCGGCCATGTACCGCACAAACTCCGACGCGCGCTCCTGGAATTCGACATCGTCATCAAATGCCCGGCTGATCGCTTTTTTGTTGGCGCCGTGGCGTGGTAGCTCGTCCATACACAGCGACTCCAGCATGTGAAGCGACAGTCCTTTCTCCAGATCGTCAGCAAGTTCTGACTCTTTCTCTTCTCTGGCGATTTGCTGGTAATGCCGGGTCCAGTCCTGAGCCTCGATCCGGTCGTAAGTGAGATATGCGTTCATGGCTGAACTCCTGAATTTGGTTTGCAGAATCCCCGACACCATGTGGTCTGCCAGAATCTGTGCAGTATTTCGTTTTGCTGGTTTTTCCTGCTAATGGGTTGCAGGTTTGCCGTGTTGGTTGAGGTAAACCTCGATCTCGTCGTTGGTTGTCCGCAGGCGTTCGAAAAGGGTAAACAAGTACAACCCTTTTCCTACGTTTGCAGATGCGCGGTATGTGCGCCCCTGGTACTTAACCAGCATTCCCGGTACAACGCTGGTTCTTGGTAATGTTGTTGTGCCGTAATTAGTCATCTCACCCTCGTTTGCCTTATCGCCGGCCAGCGGAACGTTTATCACCTGCTGCGCGTTAACCTTGCCATCTCATCCCGGTCTTCGTATGCCCCGGGCGGCTACTTCGTGGGCGTCCTGCCTTGATGACTCGTTGCTGCGGTTGATAGGTTAAGTATTATCGATTCAATCGATACATGTCAATTAAATTTGATGATTAATTTTACAGGGAAGATTAAGAAAGCGAGATGTGGGTGAATTAATGACATAAAAAAACCGCCAGTTAAGGCGGTTAGTAGTTTTAAAGCTGGTTTAGCGAGAAGGAGGCTCGATTTTTCTGCGTCTTTGGTATTCAGCCATGAAATCGTCTAGTTCTTGAAGTCTGGTGCCTGCCAGCTCAATAAAACGGTCTTGTTCAACAGTCGGTAGCTGATCAAATATTTCTAAGAGCCGCTTTTGTCGGTCATTGAGATCTGTTGGACCACCTTGTGTTAGACGTTCAGGCACATCCGATTCATCATCATCCTCCATGAAGAACCAATACAACGGCTTACCCGTGGCCTTAGGTAACAACTCTAAGATATCTTTTCGGGGAAGAATGCCGGACTGACACCAACCATTAACTGATTGAGAGGTAGCGCCGACTCTACGACCTAACTCAGATTGGGTGATCCCAGTCTCATTAAGCACTCTTTGTAAACGCTCTCCAAAGTTCATTTTTCGTTCTCGCACAATTACATGGTTTCATTATACAGATTTTTTCTGTAGGTATGTCTATCGAAATAATTTGACAGTATCGATTAAATTTGAATAATTGGTTGTATCTTCACTCAATGAGACCGACCAATGAAAGTAACTGTTCAACGCAAGATCCTTTCCGTGTGTAGCCAGGCTGGGTTGGGACGCCGACTTGGTCGCCGTGCTCAGACCGTTAACGGCTGGTTTAAAAACAAAGTTCCCGGCGAACTTGTAGTTCGAGTGGCAAGAGCTATTGACTGGAAAGTCACCCCACACGAACTGCGTCCTGATCTCTACCCAAACCCAACCGATGGCTTACCAAGCCAAGAGGCATCAGCCAAATAACCATAGAGGATATTTACCCATGGAGAACGCAATTGCACGAAAGTTAGACCCACCAGAAATCAACCCGATTGAGATAGAGAGTGTCCTGCTCAACCGGCTTGCATCAGTAGGGCAGAAATCATACGCCGAGCATATGGGCATCAGCGAGTCGACAGTCAGCAGGCGTAAAGCTGAGGGATATTTCTGCAACATGGCGAAAGAGCTGGCTTTTCTTGGGATTCAGGCCGCGCCACCGGAAGCGGTACTGGTATCCAGAAACTATCTCACAGCCGTAGAGATTCTCGCTGATGCCGGGCTAAAGGCTGAACGAGCCAGGCCGGATGCGCTGGGGTGGGACTGAAAATGACAGCAACCAAAAAGGCGAAAGCCGCGGTGAGGGGTCACCAACGGCTTTCTGGTGCAAAAACGGTAGGTAATTGCGGAGATGAGTATGTCAAATACCGCTGAAATATACAAATTCCCTGCGCCGATACCGACGCAACAGGAGTGCCGTATGGCTGATCTGGAAAATGGCTATTTACGTTTAGCTAATCAGATCCAGGACGCCTTGTGTATCGTTGAACTATCGGGGCGTGAGTTCCGTGTTTTGAATGCGATTATCCGGCTGACTTATGGCTGGTCGAAAAAATCAGATCGTATTGCCAACAGCCTCATTGCAGATAAGACAACACTGAAGGTAAAGCATGTATCCGAAGCGGTGCTGAGTCTTGCCTATCGTAACATCATTATCCTGCGCCGTATTGGTCAAACAAGATACATAGGGATTAATACAAACCTGGATAAATGGGCTTATTCCAAGCCACATTGCTCAAAATGTCCGGTGTCTTTTCCTGATGATGAAATTGCCACATGGATTATTTCTGTACCCGAAACCAGGGATAGTTATACCCGAAAAGGGGGAAGGGCATCCCCGAAAACGGGGATAGTTATCCCTGAAAACAGGGATAGCGTTTTACCCCATTCAGCCATCCCTGAAAACGGGGATAGTTATCCCCGAAAAGAGGGAAGGGCATCCCCGAAAACAGGGAACACCAAAGACATTATTCCAAAGACAAATATAAAAGATCTAACCCCCTTTAATCCCCCTAAGGGAAAAGTGAAGTTTGATCCGTTGAGTATTCCTGTTCCCGAATGGCTGAATGCTGCGTCGTGGAACGAATGGGTCACATACCGCCAGCAATCCGGAAAGCCCATAAAAACCGAACTGACGGTAACAAAAGCTTTCAGGCTTCTGAAGGAGTGCCTGGATGAAGGCCACGATCCGGTAAACGTCATCAACACAAGCATTGCCAACGGCTACCAGGGACTATTCAAACCGAAGTTCGCTCTCAACGACCGAAGAGCTGGCAGAGATGTGAACCACATTTCTGCGCCAGACAAAACCATTCCTACCGGATTCAGGGGGTAACGATGAAAAACGTAATCGGTACTGGCAGTGCGCTTGATCGCCTGAAAAGAATTATCCCAGCCAGTGTGCAGCCGAAATTCTCGACTGCTGATGAGTGGCGGGCATGGCAGGAAGCCGAAGGGCGTAAACGCAGTGAAGAGCTTGACAGGATGAATCAGAAATCCCGCACCGAGAAGATTTTCGGGCGATCTGGCATTCAGGATCTCCATCGTAGCTGTACGTTTGCTAACTACGAAGTAAGCGGGGAGGGGCAGCGAAAAGCGTACACGATGGCAAAAAGTTATGCCCAGAACTTCGGTAGTGGATTTGCGAGCTTTGTGTTCAGCGGTGGTCCGGGAACCGGGAAAAACCATCTTGCGGCGGCAATCGGAAATCATCTGCTGGCCGGCGGTCATAGCGTTCTGGTGGTAACCATTCCTGACCTGATGCTCAGGGTTCGTGAGTGCTACGACGGTGGGCAATCAGAAGCGTCCCTGCTTGATGACCTTTGCAAAGTTGACCTGCTGGTACTGGATGAAGTCGGTATTCAGCGCGGGAGCAGTGGTGAGAAGGTCATTCTCAATCAGGTTATCGATCGCCGTCTCTCATCGATGCGACCTGTTGGCGTTCTGACGAATCTTAACCACGAGGGGCTGTTGGATTCACTGGGCGCGAGGGTTATCGATCGCCTCCAGATGGACGGAGGGATGTGGGTGAATTTTGACTGGGAAAGCTACCGGAAAAACGTTAGCCACCTCCGGATTGTGAAATAAGGGGTTAAAAATGGCCCGACCTAAAACACACAGCGAACGGATGATTATTCTTGAGCGGATTATCGGTCTGGTGAAAGAGCAGGGGCGCATCACGACGAACGACGTCGTTGCGATTTTTGGCGTGCACCGAACCACGGCGGAGAAATATCTGCGTATCGCGCTGGAGCGAGGCGGCTTCATTCGTCATGGCCGCTGCGGCATTTTCCGAGACCAGCGTGCGGTGATTGATTATGACCTCAGGCGATACAGCAGTAGTCAGGTAACGGGATTTTCAGCGCTGCCGGTGCTGGAGAAAAGCCCGGTAATGCAGGTTTATGGAGCATCCAAAATGAGCATCAACAAGGGGGGAGCCCAATGAGCAACATCGACAAACGGGCGCTTCGTGAAGTGGCTGAGAGGGCTACGCCGGGGAATTGGCGCCGCACCTCATCACTGTTCAATGGCATCACGGTAACGCCATTTTCTCTTTGCGGTGAAGAAGTGACGTTGGCCCATACTGTTGAGAAACGTGACGCGGAATTTATCGCCGCAGCCAACCCCGCCACCATGCTGGCGCTGCTGGATGAGCTGGAAACCAAAGAGGAACAGCGCGCCAATTGGTTTCGGATGGCGCAGAAGTTAGGCGAGGATTTGGATACAGCAGAACGCCTCATAGCCGAACTGGACCAACGCCTGATTGAATACGCGGGAATTGCAACCCGTGAGGCTCGCCGGGTGGCAGAACTGGAGGCGCGGAAGGTCAACCTGTCAAAACTCAGCGTTGGAGAAGTCATGCACATGACCGGATTCAGCCGGGATTATGCCGAGGGTTGGTGTGCTGGTAATGATAATGCGATACACGAAATACGCACCGCTGGCATCAAGGTTAAGGAGTCGTGATGGAATCGCAATCTATTCTGGATATGTGCTGCGGCTCGCGCATGTTTTGGTTTAATAAGCGCGATGAACGCGCCGTATTCGCCGATATCCGCGCCGAGGAGCATATATTGTGCGACGGTCGCCGCCTAGTCATCAGTCCTGACCTCATTGCTGATTTTCGTGCGCTACCGTTCGCTGATGCGTCGTTTCCGGTCGTGGTGTTTGATCCGCCTCACCTGGAACGTGTCGGCCAAACGGCCTGGATGGGCAAAAAGTACGGGAGACTCAACAAAAAAACATGGCGTTCTGACCTCCGCGCCGGATTCAAAGAGGCGTTTCGGGTGCTGAGGGCACACGGCGTTCTCATTTTCAAATGGAACGAAACGCAGATTCCGGTTAGCCAGATTTTGGCGCTTACTGACGTGAAACCAATTATTGGCCAGCGCACCGGCAAGAACGATAAAACCCACTGGATTATTTTTGTGAAGGACTAACCCATGACCACTATTACCAAAGAATGGCTACAGCAAACCATCGCTGAATTTGAAAACACTCGCGATGATATTCCGTTTGGCCTGAGCGATGACGACGCCAAAATTCTTATTGTGCTGAAGCGTGCGCTGGCATCGCTGGAACGAGAACAAGTTCGCCATGAACATGCTGACTGGTCTGATGCCACATTCGGCGATGTTGGCCCCATCGGTCCACTGAAGCACCTCTCAAAAGAAGCATTGGAAACTGCCGCAGAACTTGGCGACCTGAGCGAATGGGCTGATATGCAATTCCTGTTATGGGATGCACAACGCCGCGCTGGTATTACTGACGAGCAGATTGCCCTGGCGATGGTGGAAAAGCTGGCGGTGAACAAGAAGCGCGAATGGCCTGAACCGAAAGACGGCGAGCCACGACTGCATATCAAAGAGCAGCCAGTGCCGGTAGTGCCGGAAGAATGTCCGGAAGAAATACGCGACCTGATGGCTTCACATTCTGATGCGCTTTTCAACGACGACGATGCGCAAGAAATCTGGAACGCTTGTCGCGCTGCCATGCTCAACGGAGGTAAATCGTGAAACACCTATATGCCGGTCCTGTGATCGGCATTAGTGCAAAATCAAAAAATACGAATCAGTGATTTGTAATCAACATTTCTTAGGTTTGTAGATATGCGAATAATAACCAGGAAGAAACCTGCGTTCACTGACCTGTACCAGACTGGTGTTCTGACGCGTATAGCAGCCGTTAAGACTGACAGTGGCGGCTGGCGCCTGTTTGGAGTGTGGCGTGATCAGGATATCGCTGTATTTGTGGAAGCGGCGCGCGGCGGCATCCGGGAATGGTCCGGTTTAAATTATCTGGCTGAGTTTGTGTTCAGTTGCGGCATTAGTCTCTGGGAGGTTCACAACAAGACGGATCGGAAAACTCCGGCATGAAGTGTTGCGTCATAACCCGCTGCGGCGGGTTAGCCCAACAAGCCTCGCATATGCGGGGCTTGATGTTGAAGCAGGGCGGGATTGGGTCGATTAAAATCTGAGCGCTACATTCAGAGGGGGCGAAATACTACAGCAATGTTGGGCGTTGTGCATTCCAACCAGGATATGATTTTTGTGCAAAAAGTGCTATTTATTGGCTTTGTGTCCACTTTAATCGACTCACAGGACCAGCCTATCTCCTGAGATCGTGACAATAGTTTACTATTACCTGAGGGGTAACTTCTGCGAAAATGTCGTTAACTTGCAAAGTGGCCATTGAGATTTTCGTCGAACATGCTTCTATCTTCAGACGCAGGCCCATTGCTCAAATATGACGAATGGTATTAAATTGTCCTCAACCACTTAAAGTGATCATAAATTCTTTGGATGTGTTTACATCCTACAATTTGAGAAAGCACTGCCAAACGTGCATGAGGGTGATAATCATGGGTCACGCATTAAAAAAGGCAGATCGCTTGTACATTCCGCCTCGTGACAAATCCATGGTGGCGAAACCTCGTGCAGCGATCAGCAAAGCATGTTCACATACTGGTCAAGTTAAAAACGCCTTTGAGTTTGGGTTTGCTCGTTACGAGAAGGCGATGGAAGAACTTTCAAAGGTCTGAGTAAAAACGGATGGCGATAGAGTATGTTGAAGGAGTCAATTATCTTTCCATTGAAGATATCGTTTACATCAACAGGTCTCTGATCGAGATTCAGACGCCAAATGAACCGATAGGCGTACTGAATCCGAACAACCTCAGTTCTTCCCAGTCCCGGCCAAGCACCATTCGATATTATGAGCAGACAGACGATATGTTTCGTCTGTCTGCTGTTCTAATTGAAAGCCTAATCCAGAATCATCCATTCGCAAACGCAAACAAACGCACCGCTATGATGGCAGGTTACGTATTCCTGTTGCTGAACGGATATGAGCTTACAGCACCTAGTGATGAAGTTGTAACCATCGCAGAGGGTTTGGCTCGTAAAGATTACGCAGTGGATGACCTGGAAAATTGGTTATGCCACTGGTCACGCGAGTATGATTCCAGAACGTTATGCGAAACTGGCGGTAATATGATTCAGGCTCTCGTGGCGACCTCACGTTACATCCGAATCAAATCGAATGAATAACCCGCTACGGCGGGTTTTTTTTCGCTTTCAGCCTTTGCCTAACTGATTTAGTAAATTCCGAATACTAGGAAAAACTCTTCCTATACAATGGCATGGCTTTTGCAAAAAGTGCTATTCACCTCTTGAATATTCTTTCTAACAGGTATACTGTGTTTATATACAGTAGTTAAATGTAGAGGGAATTATGAGAATTGAACTTGTTATCAGCCGGACAAAACAGCTTCCGGAAGGTGCCGTGCCTGCACTTGAAAAAGAATTAATTACCCGTCTCCAGAATCAGTATGAAAACTGCAACTTAACCATCCGTCGAGGCAGTCAGGATGGTCTGAGTATCGTCGGTGCTGCTGATGGCGATAAAAAACGTATACAGAGCATTCTGCAGGAAACGTGGGAAAGCGCTGACGACTGGTTTTATGCATATTAAGCATCGTGGAGTCGCAGACGTTTCCAGAAATAAAGTCAGTGTGACGGGGGGTTACATGTTAGAAGACTTACCAGAATCAGGGTATGCGGTTATACGTTGTTACGATCATTGTGTAGTGGCAAGGTTCGGTAGTATTCCGGATAGCGGACGCGCCCTGATGTATCGTCGTGGTGACGAGATATCTTTTGTTCCCCTTCACCCTGATGACATAGTTGGAACTCCAACATTATTTACGCAAATGTTAGAAAAGGCAGGCTATCGAATTACCCGTTGCTTTGATACACTTCAAATGTAGGCCTGAACAACCTGCACCTGCTGCGCCACGGAGAACGCCATGGCGCACGAATTACAACTCATCAAGCAGTCATCTGGAATTCTGATCCCCGCAACGCCGGAGACCAGTGATATTCTGCAATCAAAAATCAAACTCGGCGCCGTGCTGGTGGCTGAGTTCCGTCAGGTGAGGAATCCTGCATTCCATCGCCGCTTTTTCGCGTTGCTTAATCTTGGGTTTGAATACTGGGAACCCACCGGCGGCGCCATTTCTGCCAATGAGCGCAAACTGGTAAACGGTTATGCAAAGTTTCTCGCTGCATATGGCGGGAATGAAAGCGCATTACTGGATGCGGCTGAACAGTATCTGGAACAGATTGCAAACCGCCGGGTAACAAACGGAATTAGCCTCTGTAAATCTTTCGATGCATACCGCGCATGGGTGACGGTTGAGGCTGGTCACTATGACGCCATCCAGTTACCGGACGGCACCCTTCGCAAACATCCCCGCAGCATCGCTTTTTCCAGCATGGATGAGGTCGAATTTCAGCAGTTGTATAAATCCGCGCTTGATGTGCTCTGGCGGTGGATTTTATCACGTACATTTCGTACTCAGCGCGAGGCGGAGAACGCCGCCGCCCAGCTCATGAGCTTTGCGGGGTGATGGCGATGAAATACTCCTGGTTCCATCATCACGACTGCACAACCGAGCAGGCCGACACGCTGATATCGGATTATCAGAAGCGGGGCGTAAGGACAGAAAAGAGCCTGAACCCTGACTTCATTACCTGGACTGTCAGCGCGAAATTACCAGAATATGCACACCGGGTGCGGACGCCAAAATCCTTACGCCAAAAGGTCTGGGGGTGAACATGGCTAAATTACCGCGCCGTAAGTGCGCAAACAAAGAATGCCGCCAGTGGTTTCACCCGATACGAGAGGGGCAGATCGTTTGCTCGTACCAGTGCGCCAGCACCGTCGGCAAAGAACAGACCAGAAAAGCTCGCGAAGCCGCGCAACGTAAGGCGCAATCCCTTCAGCGCGCCGCTGAGAAAAAAGAACGCGCCGCCTGGCGCCAGCGGAAAGCCGCGGTTAAGCCGCTGAAACACTGGATTGACTTGACGCAGCGCGCCGTAAATGACATTTGCCGCGAAACCGAACTGGCAGAAGGACTCGGTTGCATCTCCTGTGGAACGAAGACGGCATTCGCATGGCATGCAGGCCATTACAGGAGTACGGCCGCCGCCGGGCATCTGCGCTTCACTCGCTTCAACATCCATCTTCAGTGTGATGTCTGCAACGTCTACAAATCAGGGAACATCGAAGCATATCGTGCCGCGCTGGTTGAGCGTTACGGTGAGGCGGCGGTGCTGGCACTCGAGAACAATAACACCCCGCACCGCTGGACGGTCGAGGAGCTGAAGGAAATCAGGCTCGCGGCACTGTCGGATCTGCGTGCGCTAAAAAAGCTGGAGGCCGCATGAAACCAGAACTGATCGAGATACTCCGCATGCGCTGGTTGCGTCTCCGAATTTATCGATACCGGGGATCTTTTCCTGTGGCATACCGCATTCTTCGTAATTACGTCCGCATTGAAGCAAAACGGGAGCATCGAAATGAATCTTGAGTCCTTACCGAAATATTTTTCACCTAAATCCATGATGCCCGGCGCAGTACCATGCGGAATAACGTCTGATACGCTGACTATTACTGACGTAATGGCATCTCTCGGGCTACTTACTGCAAAAGCCGCAGTGGGTATTGAATTGTATCTGGCAAAAGCCGGGGTTTTATCTTCTGAAAATATCATCGCCTACATCAGGCAATTAGCAGAGCAGCGTGCAGAACGGCATGGGGCATTACGGAAAATGGAAAAGGGTAAGCGCTCAAAATTTCTCGACACTATGGCGCGTTATGTATTTCGCGATTATTCCCTCAGTGCGGCCAGCTTGGTGACGTGCAGTAGCTGTCATGGTGCTAAATTAATTGATGCTGAGGTTTTCACGAACAAGGTTACTTACCCGGATGGTAAGCCACCAAAATGGGTAAAAGATACGAAAGGTATTTCTCCGTCCGACTGGGAGGTGTGGAAATCAGTTCGTGAGCAGGTGCGCGTAGTGTGTAAGGCGTGTGATGGCAAAGGCCAGGTGAAAAATGAATGTCGTTGCCGGGGACGCGGAGAAATTCTCGATAAGAAAAAATCTGAGTTGCAGGGCGTGCCGGTTTATAAAAAATGCCCAAGATGCAAGGGAAGAGGCTACCCACGTCTCAAAGATACCGAGATTTTTAAAGCACTAGGAGTAACGGAAATGGTATGGCGGTACAACTATAAACTGTTTTTCGATCGACTGGTGGAGCATTGCCATATTGAGGAGTCGTATGCAGAAAAGGTTCTGGGAAACGTGACTCGATGACCAAAATAATTTAGCTATTGCAAAATTAACGGAAAATGGCTAACCTGATTCCAACGATGGGTTATTACGCCTGTGACGTTACAAGAATTAAGAACCTCGCCTCGGCGGGGTTTTCTTTTATGGATTCCCGACGCCAATAAGACAAAGTGCGGGGAGTGATGCGGAGTCTACATGTTCCAGCCGACCGCAAAGCTCACACGGGCAGGACCACAATCTGATACCGCGATAGCTTTTGCTGATCGCGCCGGAGCGGTAACCGGCAACAATTTAAGCCTCGGTGATTGCCGGGGCTTTTCTGTTTGTGCCGTCCGGAATAATCCCTCTGAGCTTTGTCGTTGATCCACCGGGCGGCCTTCCTACTTCACACTGCGCCATCCGAGCTATCGGAGGTGAGGCTTATGAAAATGCACAACGATCCCCATTCAATGGACTCACAATCTATTTTTGCTGGCTCACAATTACTGCCAATGGAAAAAACTTCTCATTTGGCTCTGAGCGTCGGATTTCGCTCTCACTTAGCGTGAGTCCACGTCCGATTTCAGTTGCAGTTATTGTGAGCCAAAATTTGCGCTGATTGCGAGTCTGACTTTTTTCGATTGTGAGTCGTTACAGATAGCCGCCGGGCCAGACACCACAACGGTACCAGGTGGCGTTATGTGCTAGAAACCGAAATTCTTGAACATCTCATTACTACTCATATCGTTGGCTGGCGCACGGTTCATCGACTCCATCTGCTTGATCAACCCTATGCTAGCACCAACAGGCCCCCCGACGCTGAAACCGACGCTGCTGGAGCGGGTTTTGCTGGTGCTACTGCTGTGGGTTTGACTACGGGTGTTACAGTTGCTTTGGTGTGTCCGTGTGAGACCATTTTCGCTGAGCTGGCTATCTTCACTTTGGGTGCAGTTTCCCTGTGACTGGCTGTGACTGTCTCCTGTGGTGTGGTTGCGGCTATCCGTGTGCCACTCGCTATAGCCTCCCGCCGGCGCAATGATTCCGACCGATGTACCGTGGGTGGCATAGGGAGGCATGACCATGCCACTACAGCCACCGAGCAGTAACGCGGTGCCGACGATAAAAATGAACTTACCCAGAGCGGTGTTTTTCATTAGTTCCTACCTATTTCTTCTCGTTGGTTATTTCTATGCCCTGCCTTGGCAGGGCTCGCTATTATTCATTCTTCAACTGTGAGATCAAGTTATTTTAATTAAATCGGTATTATTCTTAATTGTGTTCTTTATGAATAAATATCCTCCGGCTATGCCGGAGGATATTTATTATTTCCCCTCATAACTGAGAGGACCCACACAACCAGAGGGGGATGAATGTCCGAACCTGTATCCAGTGCGACAGTGTTGGCTGGTGGATTAATGGGGGCCAGTGTATTCGGTCTGGCAACCGGAACCGATTATGGTGTGGTATTCGGCGCTTTTGCCGGCTCGGTATTTTATGTCGCCACGGCAACCAACATCGGACGCATCAGGCTGGTCGCTTATTTTATCACGTCATTTATTGTGGGAGTGCTTGGCGCCGGGCTGATAGGTACTAAGCTTGCGGCAATAACGCATTATGAAAAACCACTGGATGCACTTGGCGCAGTAATTATTTCTGCAATGTGTATAAAGTTTCTCACTTTTCTCAACAGTCAGGATCTGAACACTCTGTTCAGTATTCTCTCTCGTATCAGGGGAGGGGGATCAGATGGTAGCAAATGACCCTTCTGCAGTTCTGAATGCCGTAATTTGTGGGGTAATAGTCATCGTTCTGATGTTTTACCGACGCGGTGATGCGACACACCGCCCCCTGATTTCGTTACTGGCCTATGTCATGGTGCTGGTGTATGCCAGTGTCCCTTTCCGGTTTGTTTTTGGTTTATATGAATCATCCCACTGGCTGGTGGTGATGGTGAATATCCTTATCTGCGCCGCTGTGCTGTGGGCTCGCGGTAATGTGGCGCGTCTGGTTGATGCTCTGAGGCACTGATGAATCAACAACAATTTCAGCAGGCGGCTGGTATTAGCGCCGGGCTTTCTGCGCGCTGGTATCCGTATATTACGGCGGCAATGAGCGAATTCGGTATCACTGCGCCACTGGATCAGGCCATGTTTATTGCACAAGCGGGACATGAATCAGCAGGATTTACTGTTCTGAAGGAAAGCTTCAATTATTCAGTGGAGGCGCTGAAGAAGACGTTTGGTAAACGCCTGACGCCGTATCAGTGCGAAATGCTGGGGCGTATTGATGGTCGCCAGGTTGCCCACCAGCCACAAATAGCCAATCTGGTTTACGGTGGCCGCATGGGTAACAAAGACGCCGGAGATGGCTGGAAGTATCGCGGGCGTGGGCTTATCCAGATTACCGGGCTGGAGAATTACACCAGATGTGGCGTTGCCCTGAAACTGGATCTGGTGGCGAATCCGGGACAGCTTGAACTGGAACGTCATGCCGCCCGATCCGCAGCGTGGTTTTTTGTGACTAAAGGGTGTCTGAAATATTCCGGCGACCTGGTACGTGTTACGCAGATCATCAACGGAGGGCAGAACGGCTTCGGCGATCGGCGAGAGCGCTTTGAGAAAGCAAAATCGGTGCTGGTATGAATCTGTTATCTGCTCTTCTGAAAAGATACTGGTTGCAGCTGGCGTTTATTTTGCTGATGGCTGGTGCGTTTATCGCCGGTAATGTCTGGAGTGACAGGGGCTGGCAAAAAAATGGGCAGATCGCGACAGCGCTGAATCCTCTCAGGAAGTCAACGCCCAGACCGCCGCCCGTATTATTGAACAGGGCCGCATTATTGCCCGTGATGAGGCTGTGAAAGATGCACAAGCGCAAGCCGCTAAATCTGCTGCCACTGCTGCTGGCCTGTCTGCCACTGTTAGCCAGCTGCGTACCGAAGCAAAAAAACTTGCCACCCGCCTGGACGCCGCAAAGCACACCGCAAATCTTGCCGCTGCCGTCAGAAGCAAAACAGCCGGAGCCGACGCCACAGTGCTCGCCGACATGTTCGGAAGCCTTGCAGAAGAAGCTCAATATTATGCTGAGCGATCTGACGAAAGCTACCGCGCAGGAATGACGTGTGAGCGCATTTACAACTCGGTGAGAGAGTCAACCAACAATCCCATAGCTCCGCACTAGCGGGGCTTTTTGTTGTAACAAGAAGACGAAGAAGGAAATACTATGTTTACAGTTAAAACCATCATCAACGGTGTTACGCATATTTGTGAGCAGCCATCCATCTCGATAGCCAGGGCCGGTTCTGAAACGTTCGCAGATACTTTAAAACTTACTCATAACTCAGCCTGCCCGGACTTCGCATACTGGCTCCCGGCTATCTATGAAGATCCAGAAATGACCAAAGCGCTGCAGGAGGAAGAACTGGTTATTAGTGACCGTACTGATGTGCTGGATACTGATGCTATTGCCATCATTATTGAGGAATATCCGAGTGAAAATTTCCCCGGCGCGGGTGATGGCTGCCGTTACCAGTTCATCTATCCTGGCGACCAGGTTTACGTGATGAACTCTCACGGCTCGACCATCGAAACAGTGAAGTAGCCATTACAAAGCCTATCTACGGGTGGGCTTGATAAAGGCCTGTGGTGGACATATATACAAGTTGTGGTATGTAACCACTCATTTTGGGTAATAACTATGAATCAGGCTATTGAGCAAATTATTCACAGCTCTTTGAATAAAAACGAGCCAGGCGCTGGCGTTGGTTCTTCAGTTACAGCTAATGATATCATTGAAGGGGTAAGACCCTACTACCAAGCAGCGAGTGGGGCGGAGAAACTGTCTATTGTCGAAAGGCTAAACAAACTAAAAGTAGAGCCTGGTGTCCCGATCCCATCTAATATCGAACAGCTATTAAGTAATTGATAACAAGCCGCCTCCGGGCGGTTTTTATTGCCATCACAAATGCCACCTTCGGGTGGCTTTTTTAATGGCTTTAACCATAGGACAGCAACATGGCAAAACCGGACTGGGAGGCCATCGAGACGGCATACCGGGCCGGAATTATGAGCCTTCGCGACATAGGGGCGCTGTACGGCGTAACGGAAGGGGCGATAAGGAAGAAAGCAAAGAAGCTGGAGTGGGTACGCAAAAATATTACGCAGGTACGCAAAAATGGTACGCAAAAAAACACGGTGCGTACCACGAGGAGGCCTGCCAGCTCCGGCGCAGTGCAAAAGCATTCGCGGCCAGAATCCGGACCTCCCGCAGATACGAAACCCGAAGCGGTACGCAAAAAGGTTGTCACTAATCATCCTCCTTTTCAGCCTGGTAATCAGTATGCACTGAAACATGGCGGTTACGCCCGGCGCCTTCTACTGAAAGATGAAGTTGTTGAGGATGCCAGAGCGCTGACGCTTGAAGATGAGCTCTTTCGGCTGCGGGCGAATAACCTGATGGCCGCCGAGAACATTGGTCGCTGGTTCACCCTGCTGGAGGATGCGGAGGAAGAGCAGCAGCGCAAAATTCTGATGGATAACATCAGCGCTGCCGAAAAGGCGATGATGCGTAACACCGTGCGCATTGAATCCATCGTTGGAACGCTGGCGACCGTTAGCAAAATACACGCCGACACTGATTATCGTTTGGCGGCTACTGATAAGGTATCTCTCGAGGCTGACAGGCTGCGACGTGATGCTGGTATTGATGATGGTAACGGAGAACGTGACCTGAATGACTTCTACGCCGATATCCAGACCGACGCTTAATCCGGCCCTGAGAAACTTCTGGACCACGCAGGCGCGAAATAAAGTGCTCTATGGCGGGCGGTCATCGTCAAAATCATGGGATGCAGCCGGATTTGCAATATTCTTGGCAAATAAATACAGCCTGCGTTTTTGCTGCGCTCGCCAGATCCAGAACAAAATTGAAGAATCGGTTTACACGCTTCTCAAAATTCAGATAGACCGGTTTGGCCTGCGGCATCGTTTCCGCATTCTGAACAACAAAATCATTAACCGGGTTACCGGCTCGGAATTTGTTTTTTATGGGTTATGGCGCAACATCGAAGAAATTAAGTCACTGGAGGGGATCGATGTGTTGTGGCTGGAAGAAGCCCATGCACTGACGGAATATCAATGGAAAATACTGGAGCCGACAATCCGTAAAGAGGGTTCAGAGTGTTGGTTTATTTTTAACCCTGGACTGGTCACCGATTTCGTGTGGCGTAACTTTGTGGTCGATCCGCCAGAAGATACGCTGATTCGCAAAATCAACTACGACGAGAATCCATTCCTTTCAGATACCATGCTGAAGGTTATCGATGCGGCAAGGCGTCGTGACCCGGAAGGGTTTGTGCATGTTTATGAGGGCGTACCAGAGTCTGATGATGATGCGGCAATTATTAAGCTTTCGTGGATTGAAGCGGCTGTTGACGCGCATAAGGTTCTGGATTTCGGTCCTGAAGGACGTAAGCGCATCGGTTTCGATGTCGCCGACAGTGGCGCGGATAAGTGCGCCAACGTCTACCGTTATGGCTCAGTTATCTACTGGGCCGATGAATGGAAGGCCAAAGAGGACGAGTTGCTGAAGAGTTGCCAGCGCACTTACCAGGCTGCAATGGAGCGCGATGCAGATATCGTTTACGACTCAATCGGTGTTGGCGCGTCGGCGGGCGCAAAGTTCTCGGAAATTAACGATGACCGGAAGCGTGAGAACGCATACGCGCGACGTGTGAATTACCAGCGGTTTAACGCCGGTGCAGGTGTGCATGAGCCAGATGACGAATACAACGGCATCCCCAACAAAGACTTTTTCGCAAATCTTAAGGCGCAGGCGTGGTGGCTGGTGGCTGACCGTTTCAGAAATACGTTTAACGCTATTAACAACGGAGAACAGTATCTTGTGGATGAGCTGATCAGCATAGATTCTCGTTGTCCGTTGCTTGAAAAGCTGAAACTGGAACTGACAACGCCTCATCGCGATTTCGACCGTAACGGACGGGTGATGGTCGAAAGTAAAAAAGACCTCGCAAAACGCGATATACCGTCACCAAACGTCGCCGACGCTTTCATTATGGCTTTCGCGCCAACCGACACATCGCTGGACATCTGGGAACAGTTGGGGAGACAGGCCTGATGGCACGAAACAAACAAGCCTCGCGACGAACGGTGCAGGCCACGGCCGACGGCTACGAGAACTTTGTCACCCGCGTGGGGATGCAGACGCCTAACCAGCACTCCGCATCGACCTACCGGGCGAACTTCACCAGCCGCAACCGTATGCTGGTGGAATGGTCCTATCGCTCATCCTGGCTCATCGGTGAAGCGGTAGATGCTATCCCCGACGACATGACCCGCAAAGGCATTCGCATCACTTCTGAGATTGACGCAAAAGACCGTGGCACTCTCGAAGCGCAACTGGATCAGTTGCAAATCTGGGATGCGCTGAACGACGTACTGAAATGGTCTCGTCTCTACGGCGGCGCGGTGGGCTTCATCATGATAGAAGGTCAGGCGCCCATGACCCCGCTACGGCTCGAAACCATTGGTGAAGGCAAGTTTAAGGGTATTCTCCCGCTCGACCGCTGGATGATTAACCCGGTACTGACGCGCCGCATTAAAGAGATGGGGCCAAATCTCGGCAAGCCCGAGCTTTATGATGTGGTGACCACCGCAACGGGCATCCCCGCCTGGCGTATTCACCATAGCCGCCTGATTCGCTTCGATGGGGTGACGCTGCCATTCCAGCAGAAGATGACCGAGAACGAATGGGGAATGTCGGTTGTAGAGCGTATCTGGGATCGGCTTACTGCGTTCGACAGCGCCACTGTCGGTGCGGCGCAGCTGGTCTACAAAGCGCATCTGCGGACCTACAAAGTGGAAAAACTCCGTGAGCTTATTGCACTGGGCGGCCCGGCATTCGAGGCGTTGCTGAAAAACATTGATCTGATCCGCCAGTTTCAGAGCAATGAAGGCATGACGCTAATGGATGCCAAGGATACCTTCGAAACCCACCAGTACAGTTTCAGCGGTCTGGATGACATTCTTTCGCAGTTCGCCGAGCAGATTAGCGGTGCTGTTGGCATTCCATTGGTGCGCCTCTTCGGGCAGTCCCCTAAAGGTTTCTCAACGGGTGACGCAGACCTTGCCAACTATTATGACCGGGTCAGTTCATTGCAGGAGCGTCGCTTACGCCTGCCAGTGCGCCGGGTGCTGGACATTATGCATCGTTCGGAGCTCGGTAAGCCGCTGCCGGACGATTTCACGTTTGAGTTTAACCCGCTATGGCAGATGTCAGATGTGGACCGCTCAACGGTGGCTGTGAATACCACAACGGCGATTGTCAATGCGCTGGATGCAGGTCTGATGACAACCAAAGCCGCTATGACCGACCTGCGTGAGAACTCCGATGTTACTGGCATCGGCGCATCCATTACCGACGAGGATATCGAGAATGCCGAAGACGAAGCGCCACCAGGCATCGGCGAACTTGTCGACAAACCGCCAGAGCCGACAGGCGGAGATCCGATATCGAACGAGCCTACGGCAGATAGCGCGGGCGGTCGGGGATATCGTAAATGGGCACTACGATGGTTCAAACGATAGCGTCACCGAAATCATGGAGGCCCTGGAGCGCTACAGCGAAATTATAACGCCGTGGGCGACGAAGGTTGCTGAGAACTTTACCGCTGACATTGTGCGCAAGAATGATGAGCAGTGGCGGAAACACAGCAAAACCATCAGTCGTGAACTACGCAATCTGGTGAGCAATGCCCCGCCAGGGCAGGTGATGAAATCCATCGTTGCCGAACAGGTTAAGTACATTAAATCGCTACCCCTCGAGGCTGCTGACAGGGTATACGACATCCAGAATCGGGCGATTGAAGCTGTTGTGACCGGTGGGAGAGCGGAGCATTTTGCTAAAGAAATTGCAGCATCGGGTGATATAGCAAAGTCCAGGGCTGACCTTATCGCCCGTACCGAACTTGGACGTGCAACCGGCGCGCTCGATCAGGCGCGAGCGCTGTCAATCGGCTCGAATGGTTATATCTGGCGTACAGCCGAAGATGGCGACGTCCGGCATTCTCATCGGGAGATGGAAGGGAAGTTTGTCGAATGGGGACGACCCCCAACGCTTGACGGCATGACCGGTCACGCTGGCGAGCTCCCGAACTGCCGCTGTTATAAAGAAATCGTCTTCCCCAACCCTCATTCTTATCTCGCCTGAATCGCAGGTAAAACATGAAATATTTTTTCAATACCCGGCTGGGGGAAACCCGCTATCAGCTGGCTGACGGCTCGCTGCTGTGTAGAGACGTGCCGATAGGTCGAACGGGTAAGCAGCTTTACGGCGCTGCTGATCTGCCAAACCTCAAGCCTGACAAGTTCGGTGAGATAGTCGTAACGCGCTCTCCTGAGCAGGTATTCCATCCGGCCACGCTTGCCTCCTTCGAAGGGATGAGCATCACGATCCTGCATCCGGAGGATGAAAACGGGAACGTCCGGTTGGTCAATCCCGAGAACTGGAAAGAGCTTGCGGTCGGTCATCTTCAGAATGTCCGGCGCGGGACTGGTGAGCAGTCTGATTTGATGCTGGCTGACCTTATCGTCAAAGACGAAAGCGCCATTCAGCTTATCGAAGATGGTCTGCGCGAAGTGTCGTGTGGCTATGACGCGGAATATGAACAGGCTGAGCCGGGTAAGGCTGAGCAGGTCGATATTACCGGAAACCATGTGGCTCTTGTCCCCAAAGGCAGAGCCGGAAATCGTTGTGCAATTGGAGACAGAGACACAATGGCAAATCAAAAGAAAAGCTGGTGGACCCGCATGCGCACGGCCATCAAAACAGGTGACTCGGACACCATGAACGAACTGCTGGACTCAGCGCCAGCGGCTGTAACGGGGGATGAAGGTGATCTGCCGGGCGGCGTCAATCTCAACATTAACCTTTCACCACAACAACCATTGCCGGACAAAAAGCCGGAGATGGGCGGAGATGTGACCGGCGACGGCGAGGACGATATCAAAACCCTGCTCAAGGCCCTGCTGGCTAAGCTGGAAGGAACGGCAACAGGCGATAATGCTGACACCCCTGATGATAAAGATAAGAAAGACCCGACCGGCGACGGCGAGGACAACGAAGAGGAAACCACGATTACGGGTGACTCTGCCTATCGCGCTGAAGTCATTATCCCGGGTATCGATCTGAGCCGTAAGGTGAAACCGACCGCATTTAAACGTGATGTGCTGGCGGCCGCAGACAAAACACTGGTTCGCCAGGTTGTCGGTGACGCTGATATCCGCAAATTACCTAAACAATCGGTTGATATGGCGTTTAACGCCGTATCTGAGATTGCAAAAGGGAGAAACACCCGCAGCACCACGGGCGATGCACAACGTCCAGGCATGGGCATGACCAGCATCGCTTCCCTGAACAAACAAAACGCCGACTTCTGGTCTAACCGCAAAGGATAATCCAATGACTGCATATCTGTACCGGATGCCTGTTGGCATTGCCGGGGCTATCTCTCGCCCGCAGGACTTAACCGTCGAACCGGTGATCCTTAAATCCGATAACGCCTTCGCAGCGTATGGTCTGGCTGGCAAATACGACGCTGACGGCTTTTTCGTGCCGCTGGCGGAGGGTGACACCGTCGACAAGGTGAAGGGTATCTACGTTCGTCCGTATCCGACCACATCGCAGCCAGACATGGTTCGCCAGGTGGGTACTGATAAGAATTTCCCGGGCGACGCCATGAAGCGTGGGTACATGACGGTAAACGTGGGTACTGATGCTTCGTCCGTTAAAAAAGGAGGCGTGGTGTACATCGTGGTATCAGCCGATGCTTCCATCCCGGTTCCGCTTGGTGGGATCACGGCGGCAGAGGTGACAGGCAAAACAGCCGCGTTACCTGATGCTTTTTTTACGGGGGCCGGTGACGCTAACGGCAACGCAGAAATCTCCTGGAAGATTTAAGGAACAGACGAATGATTACTTTTGATCAGGCAACCGTTGATAGCTCCGGTGCCTTTCTCATCGGGGAGCTGGAGCGACTCGACCAGGGGCTGAATCTGCCACTGGTGGGTTATACCTGGACACGTGATATCCAGTTGCGCGAAGACGTCTCTATCGCAGATGACATTTCCAGCTGGACGAATACCAGTTTTGGCGTGGCGGGTTCTGGCGCTAATCCGAATGGTAAAAACTGGGTAGGCAAAGATTCAACTGCCATTGCTGGCGTTAATGTTGATATCAGTAAAGACGGCAATCCGCTGAACCTTTGGGGGATGGAGCTGGGATGGACTGTTGTTGAGCTGGCTGCGGCACAGCAGGTAGGCCGTCCGATCGACACTCAGAAGTACGACGGGATGCAGCTTAAATGGCAGATGGATAACGACGAACAGGTTTACGTCGGAGACGAAGCGCTTGGTTTGAAAGGTCTGACGAATCTCGTTGGTGTGACGCTGAACAACGCAACGAAGACCTGGGCTAACTCCACCAACGATGAGATCCTCGACAGCGTAAACAGCATTCTGTCGAATGCCTGGGCAGCATCCGGTTATTCCGTCGTGCCTTCTGATCTGCGCATTCCGCCAGAGCAGTATTCATTGCTGGCGAGCCGTAAGGTTTCCGAAGCGGGTAACCAGTCACTGCTGACTTATCTGGCTGTGAACACTATCGCTTTCCACCAGAATGGCGTTCCGCTGGAAATCAAAGCGGTCAAATGGCTGAAAGGGCGCGGGGTTGGCGGTAAAGACCGTATGGTCGCCTACACCAACGATAAGAAATACGTCCGCTATCCACTGGTTCCGCTGCAAAGCGTTCCTGTTCAGTATCGTGGTCTGTACCAGATTGCGACCTACTACGGCAAGCTCGGTGCGGTTGAGCCAGTGTACAAAGAAACCCTGTCCTACGTGGACGGTATCTGATAACCAGAATGGCCCCGAAAGGGGCCAGAAGGAAACTAAAAATGGCGAAAGAAAAGCTGGTTACCATCCATGTTCACACCCCGTTTACGCTGACGCTCGGTGATCAGTCAAAACAGGAGTTTGGCCGGGGACGGCATAACGTACCAGAAGAGGTCGCGTCGCACTGGTTTACCCGGGCGCACGCTGAGCTTTCCGAAAGCGGATCGAATGAAACTGATGACCAGCAACCCGTTATTGACAGCCTTCAGGCGCAGATTGCCGATAAAGATAAACTGATTGCCGATCTGAAAGACGCTCTGCTCAAGCTGCAGGAGCAGAACGACAGCCTGCAGGCGCAGATTACTTCCGCCCGGACTGGCGGTAATGGGGCGAAAGATGCCAAAGAATCAAAGCCTGCCAACAGTAAGTGATTTTCGCCGCGACTTCCCGCAGTTTGCTGACCCTGCCAGATATCCCGAAGCACAAATCGAGTTCCGTCTGAATCTGGCCGATGAACTACTGAGCGAAAACGTCACCGGCAAAAAGTTGTTTCCGTACTTTGCCGAGTTGTTCGTTGCGCACTATATGACGCTCTGGGCGGCAGATAGCCGGGCGATGCTGGTTGGCGGTCCGGGCGGTTCAACCAATGGTGTTCAGTCCTCCAAGTCCGTTGACAAGGTAAGCGTCAGCTATGACACCAGCGCGACGCTAAACCCTGACGCAGGCTTCTGGAATAACACCCGGTATGGCGCTGAATTTTATCAGCTGATCACGATGTTCGGTGCAGGGGGACGCCAGCTATGAGTTTCAAAAGCGGTGTAACAACGAGGGTTGATAACGCTCAGGCAATACTGGATGCGCTAAAGTCGCTAACCAAAAAGGATGTGCTGGTCGGTATACCTGCGGAAGACAGCGATCGGGATGATGTGTCGTTCGGTAATGCCGGGATTGGGTATATCAACGAATACGGTTCACCTGCACAAAACATCCCACCACGTCCGCATCTTGTACCCGGCGTTAAATCAGTTGAAGACCAGACGATGCCACAGCTTAAAGCTGCGGCACAGGCTGCGCTTGATGGTAATGCGGCGGGAGCGGAAAGAGCACTCAACCGCGCAGGTACAGTGGCTGCAAGAGGGGTGAAAAATCACATCAAAGCTGCCAATTTTACTCCGCTTGCAGATAGCACCGTTGAAGCGCGTGCGCGCCGTGGGCGTAAAGGTGCGAAAGCGGAACTTGCGCGGCGTGCTGCTGGTGAATCTCCGGGCACCACTTTGGCTAAGCCTCTTTACGATACTGGCAAATATCTCGCCTCAATAACCCATGTAGTGAGGGATAAAGATGCCGACTCTTGATGTAACCGATGTTCTTTTCGACCCGGATTTTTGTGACTTCAACCTTTGGGTAACGCGTCGGGTACAGACAGTGGACGAAGACGGGATTGGTAGCGACAGCGAAGTTAAAACGCAGTTTGCCGGGGTTGTTACCGTTGACCGTTCACTGGAAAACCGCCGCATGCAGTCCGGGCAGGTTATCAGTGGAGCAATCCTTATCGTGACGACTGAGCGACTCACGCAGGGGCAGACTGGCCGTGATGCCGATATCGTGACGTATCAGAACCGTGATTATCGTGTGACATTCGTCGACCCGTACACCGCATATGGCGCCGGCTTTGTACAGGCGCATTGCGAGCTGCTGCCGTTCGATGGAGGATTTCCCGTTGAGCAATAATTCCAGTACGGAGCCGGGATGGCTTACACCTGTCAGCGGCGATCCGGATTATGACGAGGCGCTCGACAGGCTGTTAAGCCAGTGGGTACGCAACGTTTCCGGTTTGCCGACTGGAATGGTTCGCCCCCGATGGCAGAAAGATCAGCCGCCACTGCTGCCAGCTGAAACGAACTGGTGCGCGTTCGGCGTTACCGGATGGCCCATAGATAACAGTCCCGCATTCACTAACCAGACTGAAGAGGGCGCTCAGCTCTGGCGACATGAAACCTTTGAGTGCATGGCGTCATTTTATGGCCCGGCGGGCATGACGTTTGCGTCACGTTTTCGCGATGGTATTTCTGTTGCGCAAAACAACGCCGAACTGAACGCGCTTGGCCTGTCCATGGGGGACTACACCGGTCTGACCCCTTTCCCGGAACTTATCAACCAGCAGTGGGTTCGCCGTTACGACATTACTGTGCGCCTTCGTCGCAAGGTGGTGCGCGAGTACGGCATTAAATCGCTGGTGGATGCACCAGTTTCATTCTTCGGAGATTAAATTATGCCGCAGGGATTACCTGTATCAAACGTCGTTAATGTCGACGTGATCATTGGGCCGCGCGCGGCTACTGGTCGAAATTTTGGTTCACTGCTTATTCTCGGGACATCCACGGTCATTCCGGTGAAAGAGCGTCTTCGCCTCTACTCCTCAAAGGAGGACATCGGATCTGATTTCGGCGTGGACAGCCCCGAATATGAAGCAGCAACAGTCTATTTCTCCCAGTCACCACGACCTAAAGAGGTGTATGTAGGTCGCTGGGCTAAAACACTGGCAACGGGTGAGGCGGGTGCTGCTGAAAAGCTGATGGATGCGGTTAACGCCGTAATGGGCTACACCAACTGGTATGGTCTCGGTATTGCAGACAAAGAGGATATTGCAGATGACGACTGGCTGAAGGTTGCTGCAGCCGTAGAAGCTTCGGGCGTCAGCCGCATTCTGGCAATTACCACCAGCGATCCCGCCACCTTTGACGCCACTTCAACCGGGGATCTGTCCTACAAGCTGAAGGCGGCAAAATACGGGCGCACGTTCGTACAGTATTCTTCCAGCAGCAAGTACGCTGCGCTGTCCGCGTTTGGCCGCGCGTTTACGGTGAATTTCAACGGCAGCAATACCACCATTACCCTGAAATTTAAACAGGAGCCGGGGATCACTTACGAAACCCTGACGACTGATCAGGCGGCGGCGCTGGATGCCAAGAACTGCAACGTGTTTGTGTACTACCAGAACGATACGGCAATCCTGCAGCAGGGCGTCATGTCCAGCGGTGATTTCTTTGATGAGCGCCACGGGCTCGACTGGCTGCAGAACTACGTTCAGACCAACCTGTATAACCTGCTGTACACCAGTACAACCAAAGTGCCTCAGACCGATGCGGGTGTTACACGTCTTCTGTCCAATGTTGAGCAGTCTATGGATCAGTCCGTGACGAACGGGCTGGTGGCTGCTGGCGTATGGAACGGTGGCCCAATCGGGCAGCTGGATTCCGGAGACGCGCTGACAAAAGGGTATTACGTCTACGCGCAGCCGATTTCCGAGCAGGCGCAGGCAGACCGTGAAGCACGTAAGGCACCGGTTATTCAGGTTTCCTGTAAGCTGGCTGGCGCAGTGCATTTCGCTGACGTACAGATCAACGTCGTTCGCTAAGGGGAAAATGAATGGCTACTTATTCTTTTATGGATGTCACCGCGTCCATTTCTGGCCCGACTGGCGAGATTGACCTGGGCTACGGTTCCGCCAGTTCAGAGGAGGGGATCACCGTTGCAATGGGCGGCCCCAAAAACACCATGACCATCGGTGCTGACGGCGAAGTGATGCACAGCCTGCACGCGGATAAAAGCGGTACGGTAACTGTCAATCTGCTGAAGACCTCGCCGACAAACAAAAAACTGTCGCTGGCGTATAACGCACAGAGTCAGTCCTCAGGAACCTGGGGAAACAACGTCATTGTGATCCGAAATAAGGTGAGCGGAGACATCATCACGGCGCGCAGTGTGGCCTTCCAGAAACAGCCGGATAACGCCAACGCGAAAGCCGGTAATACGATGCCCTGGGTATTTGACTGCGGCAAAATCGACCAGGTACTCGGAGAGTTTTAACAGATGGAATGTTCAGTCAAAGGCCACGATTATCGCGTGGCGAAACTCAGCGTTTTTGACCAGCTGAAAGTCACCCGTAAATTGCTGCCGGTGCTGGCGGGCATGATGTCAGATTTCGGGGGCATTCGCTCCCTTCTGCCTGCGGATGGCAAAATCGACAGCGCTAAGTTTGATGCGCTTAAGCCGGTGTTTGAAACCCTGCTGCCGCGTATCGCTGAGGAACTGTCTTCCCTGACCGAAGAAGATACCAACGCGATTATTCATCCTTGCCTGGCTGTGGTATCACGCAAACATATGGGGGGATGGGCCCCGGTGTTTAACAGCGGTCAGTTGATGTTTGACGATATCGACCTGCTGACCATGCTGCAGCTGGTGGCGCGGGTGGTCGCCGATTCTCTGGGAAATTTTTTGCAAGGACTCCCTACCAACGGGACGCCCACCCCGCCAGCGGAATAACCTTCAACAGCCTGCCGGGCGGTGAAGATTTTATTCTTCGCCCGGTTCTCGCCTTCCATATTGACCAGAAAGACCTTAACAGCGGCGCGGTAGATCTCTGCCGCATCGCGCTTCTCAATGACTACCTCGACATGCGCGAGGATAACGATGCTCGGGTAGATAAATGGAGAGAGGTTAATGAACGCTGAGACTATTAAAGATTTTCTCGTCTCCCTTGGATTTGGCATTGATGAAGCCGGATACGAGAAATTTGAATCTGTTCTTGCTGGCGTCACCGCAAATGCCATAAAAACAGGGCTGGCGGTGGAAGGTGCGGCGCTGTCCGTTGTTGCGTTTACGGCGAAAATTGCCTCCGGTCTGGATAATCTCTACTGGGCATCTCAACGCACCGGCGCGACGGTTCAGGGGATTCAGTCGATTGGCTACGCAGTTTCGCAGGTGGGCGGTAGTGTGGACGCGGCGCGGACTTCGCTGGAAAGCCTCTCCCGGTTTGTGCGTAATAATCCCGGCGCGGAAGGCTTTCTGAACCGCCTGGGCGTACAGACCCGGGACGCCAGCGGGAATATGCGCGATATGGCCGCCATTTTTACGGGCGTCGGCCAGGAGCTCAGCAGCATGCCGTATTACCGGGCTAACCAGTATGCGCAGATGCTGGGCATTGATGAAAATACCCTTATGGCGATGCGCCGGGGTTTAGGGGGATTCTCCGGCCAGTACAGCGCGATGGCAAAGGCCATCGGTTTCAATGCTGACGAGGCGGCCAAAAGCTCCAACAGGTTCATGACCTCCCTGCGCGAGTTCGGCGCGATGGCAGGCTTGGCCCGTGACAAGATCGGCTCTAATCTTGCTGGTGGTCTGGCGGGTTCGCTGGACACGCTGCGCCGCCACATCCTGGATAACTTCCCGCGCATCGAGCAGACCCTGACGAAAGCCATAAAAGGTATTCTGACGCTCGGGGATATCATCGGTCGCGTGGCGTTTCGAATTGTTGAAGGTGTAGGGGATATTATCGACTGGTGGGGAAAACTGGATAAAGAAACGAAAACCCTGATAGAGGTTATCGGTGGTCTGGTTGTCGCCATGCGGATACTTAACTCTACTTTCTGGATGTCGCCTGTAGGGCTGATTACTGGTCTGATCGTGGCGTTCGGTCTCTTGTGGGAAGACTACAAAACATGGAAAGAAGGCGGTAACAGTCTTATTGACTGGGAAAAATGGCAGCCAGCGATAGACAAAGCGAAGGATGCGATGGTCTGGCTCCGTGATCACCTGCTCGAACTTAAGGACTCTATTGGCGGCTGGAAAACGTCACTGGAGCTGCTGGCGACCTTTATCGCCGGTGCGTGGATTAGCAAGGTAACGGGCGCATTTGCCAGACTGGCAGGTATACCGATGCCGCCGTGGTTAAAAGGCTGGATGGCCTACGCGGCTTACCTGTATGACGATCGGGAGAATATCGTCGCCAGTGCGCAGTCGTCTATCGATTATGCCAAACAAAACATTGGCGATGGAATGCGTGCACTGGGGATTGATACCGATTTTGGCCGCAATCCCCACACCGTCAAAGGCGCTAATATTCAGCCGGATATTCCTGGAGCAGAACCTGTACAACATGCACAATCCGCAAAGCGCACTTTAGCCGACAGGAACAACAATCCGGGTAACATTCGCCCGGTGGGCGGTAACGGCTTCCGGTTCTTCGAGTCCGCCCTTCAGGGCTGGGAGGCGATGAAAAACCAGCTTATGCGCTACTTTACAGGGAAAACAACCGGGCGGGCATTACAGACCATTCAGGATATTGTCAGTACCTGGGCGCCGGCTGGTGACAACAACGACCCGAAAAAGTATGCGCAGGATGTTGCAAAATGGATGGGCGTTTCACCGAACACTGTGTTGAACCTCGCCAACCCGGAAACTATGGCCGCGCTGATGCAGTCGATGGCGCGCAAAGAAGGGTATTCAAACTGGAACAGCCCGCTGGCGTATCAGGCCGCTGGTGGTAGCCTTAACCAGCAGACTGTTATAAATGTCCACGGCGTGAACAATCCTCAGGAAGCGGCTAATCTGATCGCTGACAAGCAGGGTGCTGTCAATGCCAGGGCGGTACAGCAATTGAAAGGACCTGCGTAATGGATTTTTTATCTGTTTTGCTGCAGCAGCGAACCCGCTCGATAGGAATAATTATTCCTGATGTGGTTATTACCGAAAAGCATACTGACGCTCTGGAAATTACGGAACATCCGGTTGAACAACCCACGAATGCTGGTGCCAGTGGTGAGGGCGCTGGTTACATATCAGAACACGCATTCAGGCGCCCTTCAGAAGTTGTGATGGAAACCGGATTTTCCGGAGGCGGATCGCTGCTTGATTTTGCTGATACTTCCGCTATTGGTCTTTCACTGGGGCTGAGCCCGAAAGAACTGTATCAGGAGCTGCTTAACCTGCAGCGGGATCGTATTCCTTTCGATGTGACAACCGGCAAGCGTATTTACAACAATATGTTGATAAAAACGCTGGAGGTGACGACTGACAAGAGCAGTGAGAATGTGCTTCTGGCGACCCTTACCCTCAGGGAGGTGATTATTACCTCCACGCAGTCAATCAGGGTTGCCTCGAAAAACAATATGACCGAGGGAGTAGGGACGTCTGCTGTACAGAATACAGGTACCAAAACAACGGTACCGCCGAATAATTCCATTCTGAAATCGCTGCCACAGATGGCGCAAAAAGGTGTCACCACTGTCGATGGGTATCTGAGCAATTTATTTCTGGGAAGGTGATTCATGGAGGCCGTAGAAATCCCACTGGTCGCTGATAATCAGACTTTTGCCACCACAATTAACGGTACGGTTTATCACCTGTCTGTCATCTGGCGCGGAGAGTACTGGGTTCTGGATCTTGCTGACAGCAATGGTTCCGCCATTATCTCAGGTATGCCGATGATTACGGGGGCTGACCTGCTGGCGCAGTATCGATATATGAATCTCGGGTTTTCGCTGGTGGTACTCTGCGACGTGGCAGGACAGGAAAACCCGACGCAATTCGATCTCGGAACGTTCTCACACCTCTATGTCTTCACGGAGTAACAATGTCAAAAAACTGGATGCGTCACTTTGAATTATTGCTGGTTGACGATAAGGGCGACGGGATAAAAATTTCTGAGCTTAAAGTCACTTTCAATATTCAGAAAATGCCTGCGACCATATTTAATGGATTCGTTGGAAATTTTAAGGTTTATAACCTGTCCCCTACCACTCAGAACCGGATTATGCAGAAGGAATTCTCGCGTATACAGGTTATAGCCGGATATAAGGGACAACCGGATGCAACGGGTAATTATCCCGATGAAAACGTTGGTATGATATTCAACGGAGATATCCGTTTTACTGTCACCGGGAAAGATAATGCGACAGACAGTTGGATCATGTTGCAGTGTATCGACAGTTGGGAAGGCCACCTGAACGCCAGTGTGAAAACCACAGTGGCTGCCGGCTGGAAGTACAGTGATCTTTTCAGCCTGGGCATGAAATCATTCGGGCCTTATGGTATCGAGTCAGGTGCAGTTCCTGACATGCCTGAGACGGTCTTCCCCCGTGGGCGGGTTGTCTATCAGAGCACAGCCAGGCTGATGAATCATATCGCCGGACAGTGTAACGCTTACTGGTGGTATGAGAACAATCAGGTCAACATTGTGCCGGAAGATAACTATATCGGTGTCGCTACGGTGCTGAATGCCAATACAGGGCTAATCGGTAGGCCTCAGCAAACAATGGGTGCAGGCGTAAACGTCAGGTGCCTGATTAATCCAAACATTAAGCTGGGTGGGCTTATTCGTCTGGATCAGGCATCTGTCTACCGGACCTCTTTGAGTAATGACCAGATAGCGCAATCTCCAGCACGGCTGGATGAATCGGAAAGCGACGGTAATCTCTACGTTAACGGCCTGCCCGGCATGTCACAGCCTGCCAGCATTAATACTGACGGTGATTACATTGTGGGCAGCATCGATTATACTGGCGACACTCGCGGGCAGGCGTGGTATATGGACCTGCTTTGCCTGGCTAAAGATGGCAAAGAATTGCTTAACTCGAAAGGGATTGATGCGGCGAAATACACATGAAAAGACTATTGTTGGCAGCTTTACTTGTCTGTATCTCCTTCACTTCCTTTGCTGATACCGGGTGCGGACCATTCACGATCAACTGGAAAGCGCAAGACGGACTTGCAAGGATTAATGGACAGAAACCGGAGACACAGAAAATCACCTTTCTCAAACAAAAAGGGGATTATGACAATGTGAACATCCAATGGATGGTTCCGGGTAATGGACGTTGGTTAGGGATGGACTTTGTGGCCAGAAATGGCAAGCCGATCCTCAATGTTGAAGTTATCCGCAAAAATATGGACGAGCCGCGAGAGTTCTGGACGTATGACTGCCGGAAGGTGAAGTGAACGCGCTTTTCCTTGTAAGAAGGTGCCTCGGTGAAACTAAATCGATTGACATTTCTAGCTAACCAAACTTTCTGAAAATCAGCAAAATGTGCGCATCGTGCTGTCGTTTTCCAACTTTACCCATTACACTGCAGATACTTTTGAAGGCGTTTTGCCATCAACTTTGATGTCACCCAGTCAGGAATTACAACTAAATGAGTTTAGCGCAGCCTAAATCCGGAGAGCTTTTAGAGATCCTTGGTCCCTCACTCACTCAGGGAGAAAACCTACTCAGTGAGTTTGAAATTCATGCCGTCATTCGTGACGCCAGGAATGTTCCTGAATATTATCAAGGGCTTTCTATCGAGGGATTAGCTAAGCTTGTTTTAGGCGAAGTTGAAGAGGGATGTGCCCTTTGTGAAAAGTCATTGGCGATAGCCCCGGACGATTCTGTTTCGTTTTGTAACTATACGATTGCGTTGAGAAACAAGGGGTATCACGTTAAGCAATACGAGATTATTAAGAGAGCGATCAACTCGCGTAATCCTCGAATTCTTTCTGAAGTGGCTATAAATGCTGCGTATTGGGTGGATTTAGATTTGCTGAAAAAGGTAATGCCTATGCTTAATGCGATGGAAGTTGCTAAGGCAGACGATTTGCTCAAGTGTAATGAGTCGCTTGATTATCTTATCGATCATGAGAATCATTCTCATGACCTTAAGGCGATCGGCCAATTGATGATGACTATTGCTGAAAAGTATCGTTTACGTCTGGCTGGTGCGCATGCTTTTTATGTCATGAATGAGCTGAACACATTTTTCGTAGAAATTAAAACTGACGACCCAGCACTTTTGTCAAAAGTGAATAACGACCTTGCCAATGAACTCATCGCTGCTGGTTTGGAAAATTCAGAGTGTGTTGGTTGTTTCCAGGCAGGAGACTTCTAATGCCTGTTATGCATAATTGTTTTCTCGAATTAGCCAGAGAATCATTGCAGCACAATGGTGAGCAATGGACACGTAATGCTATCAGCAGGTCATACTACGGCATGTATCATTCAGCCCTCAGAATCACTAACAATCTGACGCCTACCCATGATACTGATGGTGAGAGATTACCTGGCGGTTCTCACATGCGACTCTATACAGCTTTTTGTAACGGTGAGGCTGCTAAAGTTAACGGCGTAGATGTTGATAAAGTCCGTAAAATTGGCATTAAGTTAAAGATGTTACATGCTCAGCGCGTAAATGCTGATTACAGACTTGAACGCAAAATTAATCGAATTACGGCAATTAGTGCCTTACAAGATGCTGAAGAGATAGATGCTCTAGTGGACCGAATGATGAATAACCCCGACGACTCGTTAACAGCATAAGCTATGACTACCATACCAAGCCCGCCGATGAGCGGGTTTTTTTATGTCTGGAGAAAATATGCCAGTTTCACTTTCCTCTCAACTCGGCAGTAAAGAACAGGCTGATACAAGGCTTGTTGGTTCTGTCATGTCTGCACTGCGAGTTTCAATGCCTGGCATCGTCCAGTCATTTGATCCCGACACCGTAACCGCAGTTGTTCAACCCGCTATCAAAGGCTATGAGCCGGATTCGAATGGCGTTAGCCAGTCGACGACATTACCGCTGCTGGTGGATGTGCCGGTGGTATTTCCTCGCGGCGGTGGCTGCACGCTAACGTTCCCGGTTAAAGCTGGTGATGAGTGTCTGGTGATTTTTGCCGATCGCTGCATCGATTTCTGGTGGCAGAACGGCGGGGTACAGGAGCCTGTCGACGATCGGGTGCATGATTTATCGGATGCGTTCTGTATCGTCGGGCCGCAGTCGCAGGCGCAGAAAATAAGCGGAATCAGCACCAGCGCCGCACAATTGCGTACCGATGATGGGGCTGCTTTTGTGGAAGTGGCCGCAGGCCATAACGTTACTGTTAAAACCCCCGGCGCGCTGACGGCTACTGCAGAAGGCGGAACCACGATCACATCACCCATCATTACGCTAAACGGTGACGTAACCATTAACGGCAATCTGTCGCAGGGGATGGGTGAGGGCGGCGGTAGCGCAACGATGCTCGGTCCTGTCACGGTGACAAACGATGTGAAGGCGGGCGGTAAGAGCCTGATGACGCACACTCATAGCGGCGTTCAGACGGGTGGCGGGAATACTGGCGCGCCGAATTAAAAACTACCAACCAGACAAAAGCCCCGGGTGCGCTAACACTTCGGGGCTTTTTACTTTCTACACCTTGAGGATGGCAAGGGAGAACATGTGATTGATTTTAGCAAACTGATAATGGAGTTGCGAGTTATGGGCGAAAAATTACCCAACTGGAAATTCCTGCTTATATGGATTGTATTTTTCCTTTTCGGGCTTTCGAGCCTGATTGGTGCCGTCCGATGGTGGTGAATAAGGAGGTCAGACATGCGATACCGACGCGAAGATACCGAAGGTGATTACACTTTTGGTAGTGGCGATGATACCTGGCTGATTAACTCGCCAGAAGCTGTCGCGCAGGCGGTAAAAACACGATTTGCATTGTGGTACGGGCAGTGGTTCCTCGATAAGACAGAGGGAACACCGTGGATTCAGTCTGTGCTCGGTAAGCAAAAGCCGGAAACCTACAATCTGGCGATCCGCAAGCGCATCCTCGAAACGCGGGGCGTGAAATCCATCCTCTCTTTCAATACCACAGTGAACACGACGACGCGCCGCGTCCAGTTTTTCGCTGAAATCGACACTATCTACGGAACAACGACAGTAACCAGCGAGGCATAAATGGCCCTCAATTTGGACACACTCGGCTTATCGGCAACGGTAACCGCTGAGGGGATCAGTGCGCCTGATTACCAGACGATACTCGATACCCTGACGAGCTATTTCCAGCAGATTTATGGTAGTGACGCTTATCTGGAGCCGGACAGCAAAGACGGCCAGATGGTGGCGCTGGTGGCGCTAGCTATTCACGATGCCAATAACACAGCCATTTCCGTCTATAACTGCTTCTCACCTGCTACAGGTTACGGCGCAGCGCTGACCAGTAACGTAAAAATTAACGGTATCGCGCGCAAAGGTGCAACGAACTCTACCGTGGATTTACTGCTCACTGGCACCGCAGGAACAACCATTACGAACGGCACCGTGAAAGACACCAATAACGTGATCTGGCGTCTTCCGGATTCAGTGGTGATTGGTGTTGATGGCACCGTGACGGCAACTGCAATTTGTTCCAAAAGCGGAGCGGTTGCAGCTCCTGCCGGGACGATTACCACTATCAATACACCGACCCGTGGCTGGACGTCAGTAACCAACCCGGCAGCGGCCACCGTTGGCGCACCTGCAGAAACGGACGCAGAACTGCGCATCAGGCAGGGGCAGAGTGTCGCGATACCATCCATCACACCATTTGAAGGCGTGGACGGGGCGATCGCTAATATTGCTGGTGTGACGCGCCACAAGCTCTATGAAAATGATACAGGAAAGACTGACGGTAACGGGCTTCCTCCGCATTCCATCTCGGCCATTGTTGATGGTGGCGATGTAACCGAAATAGCGAGGACCATCCGGGGAAATAAAGGGCAGGGGGTCCGGACCTGGGGAAAAACATCCGTAACCGTACCGGATAAATATGGTAATCCTCACATAATCAGTTTTTCGCGACCAACTGATGTCCCTGTTTACGGAAAAATCACCTTAAAAGTTTTTGCCGGGTACACCTCTCAGATAGGTGTGCAGATTCAGCAGGCTGTTGCGGATTACATTAACAGACTGATGATTGGTGACCAGGTACTGCTGAGCCGGATTTATTCTCCTGCTAACCTTGGGGTCGTCAGTGGTGGTAATGCGCGCTATTACGATATTCAGGAGTTGCTGATCGGCAAATCTCCTGAAACCGTTGATGCGGCGAATATTAATATTGCTTACGACGAATCTGCCTCCTGTAAGCCGGAAAATATCATTATTACGGTGGCAGCATGAGCAAATATACGGACTTAATTACTAACTATCATGCGACAAAACCTAAATTCGTTGAACACATCGATTTAGTGACCAGGCCGTTAGCTGAAACCTCAGCCGCAATAAATGGGCTAATAAGCGCTTTTGATATTGATTATGCGACAGGAATACAACTCGATATTCTCGGCCAGTGGATAGGGTTAAGCCGTGTTGTAAGCCAGCCAATAAGCGGTGTCTATTTCAGTTGGGACACTGACGGACTTGGATATGACCAGGGCGTCTGGCAGGGGCCATATGATCCGGATTCGGGTTATACCTCGCTGAGCGATGAAACCTATCGCATCGTTCTAAAAACGAAGATAGCAATTAACAACTGGGACGGAAGAAACGACTCCCTGCCTCCCATTCTTGACGCCGCACTGGACGGGTCCGGTCTGAAGATGCAGATCGTCGATAACCAGGATATGACCATAGGTATCTGGGTTTTTCCTGAAACAGATATTTCATCGGTCTCTCTCGAACTTATTGCTGCGATACGACAAGGGTATCTGACGGTAAAGGCCGCTGGTGTATGGGGCGGAAGTATTGAAATACCTTCGGTGGAAACGCCTTCTGAAGGAAACAGGTTTTTTGGGTTTGATATGGATAACGAATATATCAGCGGGTTTGATGCCGGTTCATGGGGGACATTACTCTGATGGCTAAAAATGATTTTAAACCGTTTGCGACGGGTAAGGGTGCTAATGTTACATCACAGCCTGACTGGGAAGCGCTGCCGGCGCTCCTGTCTGGTTTTACTGCGGGCAAGGCATCAAGTGCACAGGTAAATAAAGCGCTGCGTCAGGCGAGCTTCATCGCTGCAGCACTGGCACAGTACACAGCCAGTAAGAGCGGAAAGGATGTACTCGATGATGGTGACCTGAGCGGCTTTATCGCCAAAATGTCCGCTGCGTTCGGTAAGGATTTTCAGACTCTTGATGCCACGCTGACGGCGCTCGCTGGTCTGGCTACTGGTGCAGATAAACTTCCGTATTTCACGGGGAATGATACAGCCGGACAGACAGATCTTACTTCTGTTGGGCGCGACATCATCGGAAAAGCCAGTATTGCGGATATTCTCACATACCTCGGTTTAGGCGAAACGATAAATCTGGCAAAAAATGCCGTCCCGGCGACACGGCGGGTTAACAGTAAACCACTGACCGGTGATATCACTTTGTGGGCGTCAGATGTGGGGGCCATTTCCGCCGATGCTGTTGGAGAAATTACCGATAACGGCACAATGGCATCAGCTAATGCACCCGGATGGTGGAAGGTGGCGGTGTCGAATTCTGATACGGTCGTTGATTTTCCCACCTATCCGGGTGGCAGCAAGTTGTACAGCTATGGATATCTGTTTGTTGAGAAAATCGGAGACGTCTGGTTTCAGCATTATTATGCCCATATTGGCGCGAACGCAAAGCGCCAGGACTGGGGAACTGTACCGAATACCAGTCGCCCGTGGGTTATTGACTACAACACCGCAAATAAACCGTCAGCCAGTGATGTGGGTGCATTGCCGATTACCGGAGGGCGTCTTAACGGTCCGCTAAGCATTGGTACTGATAATGCGCTGGGCGGCAATTCGATCGTTCTTGGTGATAATGACACTGGTTTTAAACAGAACGGCGATGGGATACTGGATACGTTTGCGAATAGCCAGCACACCGTTCGTGTCGCTCCCGGTGAAATGCAGGTTCTGGGAGCCATTCGCGCAGGCGATGCCAAACGAATGACCATGACTAGCTCAAATAACTCCGTGCTGAATGCTCAATTTCATTTGTGGGGTGACGGAAATCGACCAACGGTTATTGAGCTGGATGACGACCAGGGATGGCATTTATACAGCCAGCGTAATACCGATGGCAGTATTCAGTTTGTTGTTAATGGACAAGTTATTCCGGATAATTACGGTAATTTCGACGCCCGTTATTTAACATCAGGAAACGTATATACAAAAGGCGAATCAGATAATCGTTATGTCCAAAATATCCAGCGCGGTGCTCCTGTATGGCCTGGCAAAGTAGATGAATATGGACCAGCAGAAGCGCCTGCTGGTTGCTTTTTAACACAGGCCAGACATGACCCAACAACAGCATACGGTGTGACATTTGCGTATAGACCGCTACAAATGTGGGTGGGTAATGGCTGGCGTACAATTAATGGATAATTTAGGTGAATATAATGGAATTAAAAAACGTAACCAGATACATTCCTGATGACCCGGATTATGATAACAGCTTTCTGTATTTTCGTAGTGAAGATGGTCAGGATTTTTATGAGTCGCTGAGTAAATTCACGAAAAAATATAAGTTGTGCATTGATTCTGAAAATATAATCCGTTCCGTATCAGAAGATGTGTCGCGACTCTATCCGGCTGGCTTTTCAGTTGTTGAGGTCAATAAACTACCAGCCGGATTTAATATCTATGGCGACTGGAAATATTCGAACGGCACTGTTCTGGCTGTTCCCGTTGACTATCAGGCTAAGGCCGAAACCACCCGACAGAAACTACTGGATGCCGCTAACAGCACCATTGCCGACTGGCGAACCGAACTGGCGTTGGGTGAAATCGGTGACGACGATAAGGACAGCCTGACTAAATGGATGGCGTATATCAGGGCGCTTAAAACGCTGGATTTGAGCGGCGTGAAAGACTCAGCCACCTTCACGGAAATCAGGTGGCCTGAATTACCACAATAACGACTACTACTGACTTGCTAGTTTTTAGGTGTTAATTCGGTTCAGGTATCTGTACGAAGTCACTAAGATATAAGTAAATTTTCTTTAGAAAAGAAAAAACTACTGTACTTATTATTTACTTTTAAACTAAATATTTACTTAACAATCAAGAGATATTCAAGGAAAACTTTCTTTTCTGCTTTATCCTGATAAAAGGATTGCGGTAAAAGTTAAGGATGAAGCATAGCTATCAATTATGTGAGTGATATTATGAATAAACTTAACAGTGTATTGTTAGCGCTGGTTTTTGCCATATCAGTCATAACATTTTCTTCATCTGCAATGGCCACTGAAAGCGGTAATAAAGGATTCCCAGGTATTTCGTTTCCGTGGTGTAAAATCTGGCCGCCAGATACATTAATCCCAGAACTACCATGGGATAAAATATGCTGGTAAACGAAATAACTTTTTATTAACCAAATGGATTAATTACCGCGTAAGCAAGTGATTTTGTGATATATGGATAATTAAATTGTCACGGTAACGACTACTGACTGGCTGGCTTATCCGGCCAGTCAGAATTTGAGGTATCCACCCGGTTTACCATGGAGAGGGTACTGATTGTGGAAAGAACCCGCGCCGGGCTGGCAGCGGCAAGGGAGCAGGGGCGTATTGGTGGCAGACGTCCAAAGCTCACCCCGGAGCAATGGGCGCAGCGAGGGCAGGGGTACCGCGACAGCAGGTAGCGATTATTTATGATGTGAGACTGTCGACGCTGTACAGAAAGGTTCCGGAAAGCATCATGAAGTGAAGCCAGGAGGTGATGATAGGGAAGGTAAATCTCCAGCAATCAACATCGAAACATAGACTGCCGGAGTGATTAGAAAATAGCCTAACTCTAATAGAGTTGCTCTATATATAAAGGTATTAGTAATATTTGGATTATGGGATTATAAAATTACCTTTGGTAGTGTCAAAATAACATTCATTTTTATTTATTATCATATCTAGTGATAATGGAGCCCTACTAACAGGATGTGTGGCACCGTCAATAATAAGTTGGATAAGTGCTGTTTCATCAAATAATTGGCATATGTTTGACTCTGGCCCAGTTTTTACAAAAACGCCTTTTTCAGGAACAACTAACATTACCGGGCATGTTAAGTTGTCTTCCGTACATGAAAGTTCATCAACATTTGGTGAGAAACTGCATAAATCAATCTTATCCACTAATTGTTGTTTATTAGATGTATCAAAAATAGCAGGTGCTCCTGGTGAACTGTGGGCTGCTAACTCCTGACTGTTATTGGAAAATGATGTGGTCGACATATTTAAAAAATTTCCACGCGACACATTCAGTCCAGTATTTAATTGTCGTTCTAACCTTATAGCGTTTCCCTGCCATTCAATATGACGTTCCCTAAACATGGCTCGGTCTGTAGTAGAAAAACTAACTTTGAATGTATTATTATCACCTTCAACAGCACGATTACTTACTTCATATAATAAATCACGTAATTGTACCTGTATCTTTCTTCCGCCATTTTGTATAGCCGTATCACGAATGAGTTCTAAATCATTTTCAGATAATTTGTCTATCCTGTTATCTCGAGTTATTGCTACATTAGGAAATGTTAAGAACATACTTCACTACTCCTTTAAATAATCATTGATATAAATGCACGTCTATATTGAGGGGGTTTATATATCAAAAGCAATATGCCTTTGTACAGATTAAGACTTATTCCATTAAAAATTTACGGTTTTAGACGATTATCTTACTCATGGTACGCAGGACTCCGCCCTCTCAACCAATTACAGATGACTGGCCAGGCTGGCTTCGTTGCATCAGCCTGGTCTACCAGACCCCGATACTTTACTTCCCGTCTCCGATGTTCTCTAATACGGGCACTGTGCTCGCATATACGCGATGGCATTCTGAACAGTGTATTGCCATCATTGATTCATCACTGAATTCCTAATTCTATGTCGTCGGTATTTGGAGTGATCTGATCCTACCCGCGTAATCTGAAACCAGCCAAGCCACCTGTTTAACTTTTCGCGATCGCTTTTGTTGGTATCACTATTCAAGCAGTTTGCCTGCATCGGCTTCACCCTCACTTCGGCATCAGGGAAAATCTGGTGCATCCGCTTCGTCAGTTCGGCCAGAATGATCTCGCTGGCCCCTTCGAGTCCTTCAACATTACGCTTGTCATAAACCAGTTCTACGAACATACGTGCTTCGCCAGCCACTGTTTTTATATACAGTATTTTGCTTTGGCGGTTTTGTCTGTCAAGGCATGAACCACTTGTTTTTAAATTTTGGGGAACATACTGCGGGCGTGTTTGTTATCGATTTGCCCTGCAGGGCTGATGGGGTCTGGCGTTGACTAAAATTATGTGTGGGGCATGGATGGGGCAAAAGTGGTCTGTGAAGTTCGTTAAAGTTCGTTAATAAAGCTTTATCTCGATCTCGCTCATCCCTTGTTTAAAGCGCTCCTGGACGATCTTTATCGATTTTAAAAACTATGAGTACATATTATAAAAATGTAGCAAATAGGCCGTTTGTGCCTGAAAAGATGAACATTCTGCGTAGCGCGATTTGCGCAACAGGAATAGACTGGAGTCGACACTCTACACAAAGATGCGAAAGGTTTTTTATGACACAACAGCCACAAGCCAAATACCGCCATGACTATCGCGCGCCGGATTACCAGATTACTGATATTGAATTGACCTTTGACCTCGATGCCGAAAAAACCGTGGTCACCGCAATAAGCCAGGCTGTTCGTCATGGCGCGCCTGATGCGCCTCTTCGCCTTGATGGGGAAGATTTAACGCTGGTATCTATCCACGTCAACGATGCGCCGTGGACAGCATATAAGGAAGAAGAGGGCGCGCTTATCATCAGCGACCTGCCAGAGCGTTTTACGTTACGCATTGTCAACGAGATAAGTCCGGCGGCGAATACGGCGCTGGAAGGATTGTACCAGTCCGGCGATGCGCTCTGTACCCAGTGTGAAGCGGAGGGCTTCCGCCATATTACCTGGTATCTTGACCGCCCGGACGTACTGGCGCGATTTACCACCAAAATTATTGCCGATAAAAGCAAATATCCGTTCCTGCTTTCCAATGGCAACCGTGTTGCGCAGGGTGAACTGGAGAATGGCCGTCACTGGGTTCAGTGGCAAGATCCGTTCCCGAAACCGTGTTATCTGTTTGCGCTGGTGGCCGGTGATTTTGACGTGCTGCGCGATACCTTTACCACCCGCTCCGGGCGTGAAGTCGCATTAGAACTGTACGTTGACCGTGGCAATCTGGATCGCGCGCCGTGGGCAATGACCTCGCTGAAAAATTCCATGAAATGGGATGAAACGCGTTTTGGGCTCGAATATGACCTCGACATCTATATGATTGTCGCGGTGGATTTCTTTAATATGGGCGCGATGGAGAATAAAGGTCTCAATATCTTTAACTCCAAATACGTGCTGGCGCGAACCGATACCGCGACGGATAAAGATTATCTCGATATTGAGCGCGTGATAGGCCATGAGTATTTCCACAACTGGACCGGCAACCGCGTCACCTGCCGCGACTGGTTCCAGTTGAGCCTGAAAGAGGGGCTCACCGTGTTCCGCGATCAGGAGTTTAGCTCTGATTTGGGGTCACGCGCGGTGAACCGCATCAGTAACGTGCGTACCATGCGCGGTTTACAATTCGCGGAAGACGCCAGCCCGATGGCGCATCCTATCCGCCCGGATAAAGTAATCGAAATGAATAACTTCTACACCCTCACCGTTTATGAAAAGGGTGCGGAAGTCATTCGCATGATCCACACGTTGCTGGGTGAGGAAAATTTCCAGAAGGGGATGCAGCTTTATTTTGAGCGCCATGACGGCAGCGCCGCGACGTGTGATGACTTCGTACAGGCGATGGAAGATGCTTCTAATGTCGATTTGTCCCATTTCCGCCGCTGGTACAGTCAGTCCGGCACGCCGATTGTAACGGTAAAAGATGATTATAATCCGGAAACCGAGCAGTACACGTTGACCATCAGCCAGCGCACTCCGGCGACGGCGGATCAGGCGGAGAAGCAGCCGCTGCATATTCCATTCGCCATCGAACTGTACGATAACGAAGGCAACGTCATTCCGTTGCAAAAAGGCGGTCACCCGGTCAATGCCGTGCTGAACGTCACGCAGGCGGAGCAGACATTTACCTTCGATAATGTCTACTTCCAGCCTGTTCCGGCCTTGCTGTGCGAGTTTTCAGCGCCGGTGAAGCTGGAATATAAATGGAGCGATCAGCAGTTGACGTTCCTGATGCGCCATGCGCGCAATGATTTCTCCCGTTGGGATGCGGCGCAAAGCCTGCTGGCCACATACATTAAACTGAATGTGGCGCGTCATCAGCAGGGGCAACCGCTATCGCTTCCGGTGCATGTCGCTGATGCGTTCCGTGCAGTACTGTTGGATGAGAAAATCGATCCGGCGTTGGCCGCAGAAATTTTAACGCTGCCTTCGGCCAATGAAATTGCGGAGCTGTTTGAGGTCATTGACCCGATCGCCATTGCGCAAGTTCGTGAAGCGCTAACGCGTACGCTGGCGGCAGAACTGGCGGATGAGTTCCTGGCTATCTATAACGCCAATCATCTGGATGAGTATCGTGTTGATCACGGCGATATCGGTAAGCGCACGCTGCGCAATGCTTGCCTGCGCTTCCTGACGTTCGGCGAGACGGAGCTGGCTAATACGCTGGTCAGCAAACAGTATCGCGACGCCAATAATATGACCGATGCGCTGGCGGCCCTGTCTGCTGCAGTGGCGGCGCAGTTGCCGTGCCGCGATACGCTGATGCAGGAGTATGACGATAAGTGGCATCAGGACGGCCTGGTAATGGATAAATGGTTTATCCTGCAATCCACAAGCCCGGCGGAAAATGTACTGGAAACCGTACGCAGCCTGCTCAAACACCGTTCTTTCAGTATGAGCAACCCGAACCGCATCCGTTCATTAATTGGCGCGTTTGCTGGCAGCAACCCGGCGGCGTTCCATGCGCAAGACGGTAGCGGATACCAGTTCCTGGTCGAGATGCTGACCGATCTGAATAGCCGTAACCCGCAGGTAGCATCTCGCCTCATTGAACCGCTGATTCGTCTGAAACGTTATGATGATAAGCGTCAGGAGAAAATGCGCGCGGCGCTGGAGCAGTTAAAAGGACTGGAGAATCTTTCCGGCGATCTGTACGAGAAGATAACTAAAGCGTTAGCCTGACAGTATCCGTTATAAAGAGGTAAAACATGCCCGGTAAGCGTTAGCGCTGCCGGGTATTTTTTTGCCGGATGATGACGCTTCCTGGCGAAACGTGAAGTGAGAATGAAGGAAAACGATTGCTATTTATTGCCATAGGTCAATTCCCTTTTGCTTTGTTATCGCCCATAATACGTCCCCGGTTTGCACACCGGGAATCCAGGAGAGTTCATGTACTATCCCTTCGTTCGTAAAGCCCTTTTCCAGCTCGATCCAGAGCGCGCTCATGAATTTACATTTCAACAATTACGCCGCATTACAGGTACGCCGCTGGAAGCGCTGGTGCGCCAGAAAGTACCGACAAAGCCGGTTACCTGCATGGGACTTACCTTTAAAAATCCACTGGGGCTGGCTGCCGGTCTGGATAAAGACGGGGAGTGCATCGACGCATTAGGCGCGATGGGGTTTGGCTCCCTGGAAATCGGCACCGTGACGCCGCGCCCACAGCCGGGTAACGATAAGCCACGTCTTTTTCGTCTGGTGGATGCTGAAGGTCTAATCAATCGGATGGGCTTTAATAATCTGGGCGTCGATAACCTGGTCGAGAATGTTAAAAAAGCCCATTTTGATGGTATTCTGGGAATTAACATCGGTAAAAATAAAGATACGCCTGTCGAAAATGGCAAAGATGACTACCTGATTTGTATGGAAAAAGTCTATGCTTATGCGGGTTATATCGCCATTAATATTTCTTCGCCGAATACGCCAGGGTTACGTACGCTCCAGTATGGCGATGCGCTGGACGATCTGTTAACTGCCATTAAAAATAAGCAAAACGATCTTCAGGTGATCCACCATAAATATGTGCCGGTGGCAGTAAAGATCGCGCCGGATCTTTGTGAAGAAGAATTGATCCAGGTTGCCGATAGCCTGCTTCGTCATAATATTGATGGGGTGATTGCGACAAATACCACCCTCGATCGTTCTCTGGTACAAGGAATGAAAAATTGCCAGCAAACGGGGGGATTAAGTGGCCGGCCATTACAATTAAAAAGCACAGAAATTATTCGCCGTTTATCCCTGGAGTTAAAAGGACAATTGCCTATTATCGGCGTCGGCGGCATTGACTCAGTTATCGCCGCGCGCGAGAAGATAGCGGCAGGAGCTACGCTGGTACAAATTTATTCCGGCTTTATTTTTAAAGGCCCGCCATTGATTAAAGAAATCGTAACGCACATCTAAACTTTACCCTTTATCAGACAACCAGGGCTTTATTTCCGGCACTGGTTGTTTTATATTTCTCCACTGTTGCTTATTTAGACATTTTAGGCTTTTATTATTGGGGTAATAAACGAAGCGGCAAAAGGACAATGCTGTTACGAGTTGCTTAAAAGCGGGAGAGAGGTGATGCGAATTAAACCTGACGATAACTGGCGCTGGTATTATGATGAAGAGCACGATCGTATGATGCTCGATCTCGCCAATGGTATGCTTTTTCGCTCGCGCTTCTCTCGTAAAATGCTTACGCCGGACGCGTTTTGCCCGACCGGTTTTTGTGTGGATGATGCCGCGCTCTATTTTTCCTTTGAAGAAAAATGCCGGGATTTCGAATTAACCAAAGAGCAACGCGCGGAGCTGGTATTGAATGCGCTGGTGGCGATTCGCTATCTCAAACCGCAGATGCCGAAAAGCTGGCATTTTGTGGCGCATGGCGAAATGTGGACCCCGGGCACGGGTGATGCCGCAAGCGTCTGGTTAAGCGATACGGCGGAACAGGTTAATTTGCTGGTCGTTGAGCCGGGAGAAAATGCCGCGTTGTGTCTGCTGGCACAGCCAGGCGTGGTGATAGCAGGCCGAACCATGCAGCTTGGCGATGCGATTAAAATTATGAACGACAGGCTGAAACCGCAGGTTCACTGTCACAGTTTCAGCCTTGAACAAGCGGTTTAATTTTCCAGTCGTAACGCGGTCTTAGGCACGCAGCTACAGCTCAGAATCGTACCATCGTCACCCATAGCCGATTTTTTCAGCGGACTTACTTCGCCTTCCAGCAAACGTATCCGGCAGCAACCACAGATACCAGCCCGGCAAGAATACGGAATACGAATTCCCTGATTCTCCAACTGTTCCAGTAGCACCTGTTGATTATTCCCGCAGAAGGTTTGCCCCTGCCAGTCGATGGTTACACTCCCGTCCGGGTGTTTCTCTGGCGTAACGCTGTCGTCGAGCGTTGTGGCGCCATAAGCTTTTGCCGGCGCTGTCGCCAGTATCTCCACCTCATCGCCGACGCGAATGACGCCGCTATTGCGGGCAATCAGATTCTGACCGAAATCCACATCGCCATTGTCCTGGGCGGTACGAAAAGCTTGCAGTGTCGCCAGCGGTTCGCCGGAAGGATGTTTTTGCCCCTTTTCAGGGCTGACGGTCGTAAAAATACAGCGACTACAGGGCTTCACGACGTCAAAAATCACATCGCCAATGCGAAGCACTTTCCAGCTATCTTCCTCCCAGGCCGCTACGCCGGAAACCACTAAGTTTGGGCGAAATTGTTCCATTTGTACGCCTGCCGGACAACGCTGTTGCAGATCGCGCAGTGAGGCTTCGTTGGTCAATAAATACGGGTAGCCATCGGCAAATCCCAGCGGCACCGCGTTATGCCGTTTAACCCGGCGCGTCAACTGCGGCCCAACCCAGCACAACTGGACATCGCGGGAGAAAAAGCCGCTCAACCATTGATTAATCGCCGTCGGGGCGACGCGAGCGGTAAAATGGTTTCCCCAGACCTCGGTCGGCGCATCCTGCGGGGTGAAATCCGTAAAGCGAACCAGCGCGCTGCTGCCGTCTGGCGCGGTCAAATGGAGGCCGTCGTGTAAGGGAGAGGGGGTAAAACGTACCATTTGTGGAAACTGGCGGGCGGTAATAAATGTGCCGTCAGACTCGGTTACCATGAAGATGCGATCAAAAGCCAGGCCGCTGATATCTGCCAGCGCATGAGTCAGGCCAATGCCGCGCATGGATTTGACCGGATGAATAAAGAGCCGTGATAACGTCGCCACCGTACAGTCCCTCAAATGAAAATAAGCCTTCAACTTTATGACATGGGCGTGAGATTAGCTATAATGCGCAACAATTTTCTTAGCGTAAAAGTGACAATATGAATTCTCTGTTTGCCAGTACGGCCCGCGGGCTGGAAGAGCTGTTAAAAATTGAACTGGAAAAACTGGGCGCCGTAGGGTGTCAGGTTGTTCAGGGTGGGGTCCATTTTCAGGGCGACACGCGGCTTATTTACCAGAGCCTGATGTGGAGCCGCCTGGCCTCGCGTATTATCCTGCCGATGGGTGAGTGCAAGGTCTACAGCGATCTCGATCTTTACTTCGGCGTTCAGGCGATAAACTGGACAGAGATTTTTAATCCTGGCGCGACGTTTGCGGTGCATTTCAGCGGCCTGAACGACACCATCCGTAATAGTCAGTATGGCGCGATGAAAGTTAAAGACGCGATTGTCGATGCGTTTACGCGGAAAAATCTTCCGCGTCCAAATGTGGACCGCGAATCGCCGGACCTCCGTATTAACGTCTGGCTGAATAAAGAAACGGCCAGCATTGCGCTGGATCTCAGTGGTGATGGCCTGCACCTGCGCGGTTATCGCGATCGCACCGGGCTGGCGCCAATTAAAGAGACGCTGGCGGCAGCGATTGTTATGCGTTCCGGCTGGCAACCAGGTACGCCGCTGCTCGACCCTATGTGTGGTTCGGGGACACTGTTGATTGAGGCCGCGATGTGGGCGACCGATCGCGCGCCGGGCCTGCATCGTGGTCACTGGGGATTTAGCGGCTGGGCGCAGCATGACGAGGCTATCTGGCAGGAAGTGAAAGCCGAAGCGCAGACCCGGGCGCGTAAGGGGCTGGCGGAGTATTCCTCTCATTTCTACGGTTCCGACAGCGATGCGCGCGTCATTGAGCGGGCGCGCAGCAACGCCCGTCGCGCCGGTATCGGGGAGCTTATCACTTTTGAAGTGAAAGATGTGGCGCAACTGAGTAATCCATTGCCGAAAGGCCCGTATGGTACGGTGATCAGTAACCCGCCTTACGGCGAACGTCTGGACAGCGATCCGGCGCTGATTGCGTTGCACAGCCTGTTGGGCCGTACCATGAAAAATCAGTTTGGCGGCTGGAACCTGTCGCTGTTCAGCGCTTCGCCCGATTTGCTGGGCAGCCTGCAATTACGCGCCGACAAACAGTTTAAAGCCAAGAATGGCCCGCTGGACTGTGTGCAGAAAAACTATCATATTGCGGAAACCACGGCGGACAGTAAACCGGCGACGGTGGCGGAAGATTACGCTAATCGCCTGCGTAAAAATCTTAAAAAGCTGGAGAAATGGGCGCGCCAGGAAGGGATTGAATGCTATCGCTTGTATGATGCCGACCTGCCGGAATATAACGTGGCGGTAGACCGTTACGGCGACTGGGCGGTGATTCAGGAATATGCGCCGCCGAAAACGGTGGATGCGCAAAAAGCGCGGCAACGTCTGTTCGATATTATTGCGGCAACCTTGTCAGTGCTCGGTATTCCGCCGAATAAACTGGTGTTAAAAACCCGCGAACGGCAAAAAGGAAAAAACCAGTATCAGAAAATGAGCGAGAAGGGCGAGTTCCTTGAGGTCAGCGAATATAATGCGCGCTTATGGGTAAATCTGACGGATTATCTCGACACTGGTCTGTTCCTCGATCACCGTATTGCCCGCAGAATGCTGGGAGAAATGAGCAAAGGCAAAGATTTCCTGAATCTCTTTTCTTATACCGGCAGCGCCAGCGTACATGCGGGTCTGGGCGGCGCGCGCAACACCACAACGGTGGATATGTCCCGCACCTATCTGGAGTGGGCCGAACGTAATTTGCGTCTGAACGGACTGAGCGGCCGCGCGCATCGCCTGATTCAGGCCGACTGCCTGGGCTGGCTGCGCGAGGCGAATGAACAGTTCGATTTGATCTTTATCGATCCGCCGACGTTCTCTAACTCAAAACGTATGGAAGAGTCGTTTGATGTTCAGCGCGATCATGTCGCGTTAATGAAAGATTTAAAACGCCTGCTGCGTAAAGGCGGCACCATCATGTTCTCAAATAATAAGCGCGGATTCCGTATGGATCTGGAAGGGCTGGCTGAGCTGGGGCTTACCGCACAAGAAATTACGCAAAAAACGCTTTCCCCGGATTTTGCCCGTAACCGTCAGATTCATAATTGCTGGCTGATCCGCGCCGCCTGAAAGGAAAAGTAAATGTCATTAATCAGTATGCATGGCGCATGGCTGTCGTTCAGCGACGCGCCGCTTCTCGATAACGCAGAGTTGCATATCGAAGATAACGAACGCGTCTGTCTGGTGGGGCGTAACGGCGCCGGGAAATCCACCTTGATGAAGATCCTCAACCGCGAACAGGGTCTGGACGATGGGCGTATTATTTATGAACAGGATCTGATCGTCGCGCGTCTGCAACAGGACCCGCCCCGTAATATTGCGGGTAGCGTCTATGACTTTGTCGCCGAAGGTATCGAAGAACAAGCGGAATATCTCAAGCGCTATCATGAGATTTCCCGTCTGGTGATGACCGATCCCAGCGAGAAAAACCTCAATGAAATGGCGCGCGTACAGGAACAGCTCGATCATCATAATCTGTGGCAGCTGGAAAACCGTATTAATGAAGTGCTGGCGCAGCTTGGACTCGATCCTAACGCCGCGCTGTCGTCGCTCTCCGGCGGCTGGCTGCGTAAAGCCGCGCTGGGTCGGGCGCTGGTCAGCAATCCGCGCGTATTGTTACTGGATGAACCGACTAACCATCTGGATATCGAAACTATCGACTGGCTGGAAGGGTTTCTGAAAACCTTTAACGGAACGATTATTTTTATCTCTCACGATCGTTCGTTTATTCGCAATATGGCGACCCGCATTGTCGATCTCGATCGTGGCAAACTGGTCACCTATCCGGGAAATTACGATCAATACCTGCTGGAGAAAGAAGAAGCGCTGCGCGTAGAAGAGTTACAAAACGCGGAATTTGATCGCAAACTGGCACAGGAAGAAGTCTGGATTCGCCAGGGGATCAAGGCGCGCCGCACCCGTAATGAAGGGCGCGTGCGGGCGTTAAAAGCGATGCGTCGTGAACGCAGCGAGCGCCGGGAAGTGATGGGCACGGCGAAGATGCAGGTCGAAGAGGCGACGCGCTCCGGTAAAATCGTTTTTGAGATGGAAAACGTCGATTACCAGGTAGAAGGAAAACAGCTGGTAAAAGATTTCTCCGCTCAGGTACAGCGCGGCGACAAGATTGCGTTAATTGGCCCGAACGGCTGCGGTAAAACCACGCTACTGAAACTGATGCTGGGACAGCTTCAGGCTGACAGCGGGCGCATCCACGTAGGAACGAAGCTGGAAGTCGCCTACTTCGATCAGCATCGCGCCGAACTGGACCCGGAAAAAACCGTGATGGATAACCTTGCGGAAGGCAAGCAAGAGGTGATGGTAAACGGTAAGCCGCGCCATGTACTGGGCTATTTGCAGGACTTCCTGTTTCACCCCAAACGGGCGATGACGCCCGTCCGCGCGCTTTCCGGCGGCGAACGTAACCGTCTGCTGCTGGCGCGACTGTTCCTCAAGCCGAGCAATCTTTTAATTCTCGATGAACCAACGAACGATCTTGACGTCGAAACGCTGGAACTATTAGAAGAATTAATTGATGGCTATCAGGGCACGGTACTACTGGTCAGCCATGATCGGCAATTTGTCGATAATACCGTGACGGAATGCTGGATTTTCGAGGGCGGCGGCAAAATCGGACGTTATATCGGCGGCTACCATGATGCGCGTGCGCAGCAAGAGCAGCATCTGGCGACGAAACAGCCGATGACGAAAAAAAATGAGGAAGTTATTGCCCCTAAAGCAGAAATTGTAAAACGTGGCAGTAGCAAACTAAGCTATAAACTGCAGCGCGAGCTGGAGCAGTTACCCGGTCAGCTTGAAGACCTGGAAGCGAAGCTGGAAGCGCTACAGGCGCAGGTTGCGGATGCGGCCTTTTTTAGCCAACCCCATGAGCAAACGCAGAAAGTTCTGGCCGATTTAAGTCAGGCGGAGCAAGAACTTGAGCAAGCCTTCGAACGTTGGGAGTATCTTGAAGGCCTGAAAAACGGGGCATAACGAAAGGAGCGCCTATGTGTGAACATCACCATGCTGCGAAGCACATATTGTGCCCGCAATGCGACATGCTGGTGGCTTTACCCCGCCTCTCGCATGGGCAAAAAGCAGCATGTCCACGATGCGGCGCAACGTTAACGACCGAGTGGGACGCGCCCCGGCAGCGTCCTACCGCCTATGCGTTAGCGGCACTATTTATGTTGCTGCTTTCTAACCTTTTTCCCTTCGTGAATATGAATGTCGCGGGCGTCACCAGCGAAGTCACGCTTCTGGAAATCCCCGGCGTCATGTTTTCTGAAGATTACGCCAGCCTCGGCACGTTCTTTTTATTATTTGTCCAACTGGTGCCGGCATTTTGCCTGGTGACCATTCTATTACTTGTCAACCGCGCCAGTCTGCCGTTGTCGGTAAAAAAAACGCTGGCAAGGATCTTTTTCCTCCTCAAATCGTGGGGAATGGCGGAAATATTTCTCGCCGGGGTGTTGGTCAGTTTTGTTAAGCTGATGGCTTACGGCGATATCGGCATCGGCAGCAGCTTTATTCCCTGGTGCTTATTTTGTCTCGTTCAACTGCGGGCGTTCCAGTGTGTCGATCGCCGCTGGTTGTGGGATGATATCGCCCCGCAACCTGCACTGGCGCAGCCGTTAACGCCGGGGATTACCGGTATCCGGCAGTCTTTGCGTTCTTGCGCCTGCTGTACGGCGATCCTGCCTGCGGAGAGTCTCGTCTGTCCGCGTTGCCATACGAAAGGCTATGTCCGGCGTAAAAACAGTTTGCAGTGGACGCTGGCGTTATTATTTACCTCGATCATGCTTTATCTGCCCGCCAATATATTGCCGATTATGATTACTGACTTACTGGGCTCGAAAATGCCGTCGACCATTCTGGCTGGCGTGATTTTGCTGTGGAGCGAGGGGTCTTATCCAGTGGCGGCGGTTATCTTTCTTGCCAGTATTATGGTGCCGACGCTAAAAATGATCGCCATTGCCTGGCTTTGTTGGGATGCGAAAGGCCACGGTAAGCGCGACAGTGAACGGATGCATTTTATTTATGAAGTAGTGGAGTTTGTGGGGCGCTGGTCAATGATTGATGTCTTTGTCATTGCCGTACTCTCTGCGCTGGTGCGTATGGGAGGGTTAATGAATATTTATCCTGCGATGGGTGCGTTGATGTTTGCTTTAGTCGTCATAATGACAATGTTTTCTGCGATGACCTTTGATCCGCGTCTGTCGTGGGATCGTGAATACGAACCAGGCCATGAGGAGTCCTGATAGCATGGAACCTAAAAAAGGGGAAGCCAAAGTACAAAAGGTGAAAAATTGGTCGCCTGTCTGGATATTCCCGATTGTTACTGCGCTTATCGGAGCCTGGATTCTGTTTTATCACTACAGCCACCAGGGACCGGAAGTTACCTTAATTACCACCAATGCGGAAGGCATTGAAGGCGGAAAAACGACGATCAAAAGTCGCAGCGTGGATGTCGGCGTGGTTGAAAGCGCGACGCTGACTGACGATCTGACCCACGTACAAATCAAAGCGCGGCTTCATTCCGGTATGGAAAAGTTGCTGCATAAAGACTCGGTATTTTGGGTCGTAAAACCGCAGGTGGGGCGTGAAGGCATAAGCGGGCTTGGGACGTTGTTATCAGGCGCGTATATTGAACTACAACCAGGAAGTAAGGGCAGTCAGCCGGAAAGCTATCAGCTTCTTGACTCACCGCCGTTGGCGCCGCCCGATGCCAAAGGTATTCGTGTGATTCTGGACAGCAAAAAGGCCGGTCAGCTCAGTCCTGGCGATCCCGTTCTGTTCCGGGGCTATCGGGTAGGGTCCGTTGAAACCAGCTCTTTCGATCCGCAAAAACGGACAATGAGTTATCAGTTGTTCATTAAGGCGCCAAACGATCGATTGGTCACCAGTAATGTCCGATTCTGGAAAGATAGCGGTATCGCTGTGGATCTGACATCGGCGGGAATGCGCGTGGAAATGGGATCGTTGACGACGTTATTTGGCGGCGGCGTGAGTTTTGATGTGCCGGAAGGACTTGAGCAGGGGCAACCCGTCGCCGAAAAAACGGCGTTTAATCTCTACGACGATCAAAAAAGTATTCAGGATTCGCTGTACACCGATCATATCGATTACCTGATGTTCTTTAAAGATTCGGTGCGCGGATTACAACCCGGCGCGCCGCTGGAGTTCCGCGGTATTCGTCTGGGGACGGTAAGCAAAGTGCCTTTCTTTGCGTCTAATATGCGTCAGGTGTTTAACGACGATTACCGTATTCCTGTGCTGGTGCGCATTGAACCGGAGCGTCTGAAAGCGCAACTGGGAGAAAATGCGGATGTTGGCGCGCATTTGACGGAACTGCTTAAGCGCGGTTTACGCGCTTCGCTTAAAACCGGTAACCTGGTGACCGGGGCGCTGTATGTCGATCTGGACTTTTATCCTAAGGAGCCGCCGATTACCGGACTACGCGAATTTGATGGTTATGAAATTATTCCCACCGTCAGCAGCGGCCTGGCGCAAATTCAACAGCGACTGGTGGAAACGTTGGATAAGATCAACAACCTGCCGCTGAATCCGATGATTGAACAAGCGACCAATACGCTGTCTGAAAGCCAGCGTACTATGCGTCGGTTGCAAACCACGCTGGATAATATGAACAAGATTACCTCCAGTCAGTCGATGCAGCAGCTTCCGGCGGATATGCAAACGACGTTACGCGAACTTAACCGCAGTATGCAGGGCTTCCAGCCTGGATCGGCGGCGTATAACAAAATGGTGGCGGATATGCAGCGTCTCGATCAGGTGCTTCGTGAGTTACAACCGGTGTTGAAAACTCTGAACGAGAAGAGCAACGCGCTGGTATTTGAAGCGAAGGATAAAAAAGATCCTGAGCCTAAGAGGGCGAAACAATGAAAAAATGGCTAGTCGTGATAATGGCGTTCTGGCTGGCGTCATGTAGTTCCGGCGGAGAAAATAAAAGCTATTATCAGCTCCCGATAGCGCAAAGCGGTGTGCAAAGCACCGCAAGTCAGGGCAACCGTCTCTTATGGGTAGAGCAGGTTTCCGTACCTGACTATCTGGCAGGTAACGGTGTGGTGTATCAAACCAGTGATGTCCAGTATGTGATTGCCAATAACAATCTGTGGGCCAGCCCGCTGGATCAGCAATTACGTAACACGCTGGTGGCGAATCTTAGCGCCCGGCTTCCTGGCTGGGTCGTCGCTTCCCAGCCGTTGGGAACCACCCAGGATACGTTGAACGTTACCGTAACCGGATTCCATGGACGTTACGATGGTAAGGTTATCGTCAGCGGGGAGTGGTTATTAAACCACAACGGACAACTGATTAAGCGGCCTTTCCATATCGAAGCCAGCCAGCAGAAAGATGGCTATGATGAGATGGTCAAAGTACTGGCAAGCGCATGGAGTCAGGAAGCGGCCGCTATCGCAGATGAGATAAAGCGCCTTCCCTGAGATAAAAATAATGTAAATTTAACCGCTTCAGGTCGTGCGCCTGAGGCGGTTTTTATTTTTGACGCCGGAAAAATAGTTGTTATGGCTCACATTTTTTGTACAAATGATTTACCGTATAGCTCACAAATATGACATTGGTGTGAATTTTGCGCATTGACGGGCGATCCATTTAGAGGTATTCGTGTAGTGTGATTGCACATTTTGTAATCACTGTTTTCTTTTCCACCAGATACAAATATGAGGGAAACGAGGCATGAGGAGACAAAAACGAGATCGCCTGGAACGGGCACATCAACGTGGATATCAGGCCGGCATCGCCGGACGATCAAAAGAAATGTGTCCCTATCAGACGCTGAATCAACGGTCATACTGGTTGGGAGGTTGGCGACAAGCCATGGAGGACAGGGCGGTAATGGCCTGATTCTGTCTCTTTAGAAAAAGAAACCTCCGCAGTGCGGAGGTTTCGCCTTTATGGGCTTTGCAAGCATGATACCGATAGCGCGGAATATCAATTCAACACTTAGAACGCGGAAGTATCCTGGAACAAACCGACTTTCAAATCGTGTGCGGTATAGATCAGACGACCATCCACCAGAACCTCACCGTCCGCCAGGCCCATGATCAGGCGACGGTTTACGATACGTTTAAAATGAATGCGATAGGTGACTTTCCTGGCTGTCGGCAGAACCTGACCGGTAAATTTCACTTCGCCCACGCCCAGAGCGCGGCCTTTGCCTTCGCCGCCCAACCAGCCCAGGTAGAATCCCACCAATTGCCACATAGCATCCAGACCCAGACAACCGGGCATCACCGGATCGCCGATAAAGTGGCATCCGAAGAACCATAGATCCGGATTGATATCCAGCTCGGCTTCGACATAGCCTTTGTCGAAATTGCCGCCCGTTTCGGTCATCTTAACGACGCGGTCCATCATCAGCATGTTCGGCGCAGGGAGTTGCGGCCCTTTAGCGCCAAACAGTTCACCACGACCAGAGGCAAGAAGGTCTTCTTTTGTATAGGATTCGCGTTTATCTACCATGTTTTATGTAAACCTTATTTTATTGAAGCACGCAGGATAGCTAACACGTGTACGCTGAACAAGTCCGATCAGTTCGGAATAAAAGCGTTCAGCCAACGTAATGGCCACGGGAAACGATGACGGCCTTCCTGTTGCGTCGCCTGCGCGATACGCTCCTGGATAGTCTGCATCAACGTCGTTTGACCTTCGCCATCCCACACCAGATTTAACAGTAGCGGTAAGGCGTCGGTCACGTCGTCTACCGCCCAGATAGTGAACTTCTCTTCTTTAACCGCTTGCAGCAGTTCAGATTTAAGACTGAGATGGCGGACATTGGCGGCAGGGATAATCACGCCCTGTTTACCGTTTAATTCCCGCTGCTCGCAGATGGCGAAGAAACCTTCAATTTTTTCGTTTAGCCCGCCCACTGGTTGCGCGCGACCAAACTGATCGACCGAGCCGGTAATCGCAATATTTTGATTCACTGGCACATTGGCCAGCGCGCTGATGAGCGCACATAATTCCGCCATTGAGGCGCTATCGCCATCCACTTCGCTGTAGGACTGCTCAAAGGTTAACGAGGCAGAGAAGGGAATTTGTTGCTCCAGCTGCAACTCCGACATCAGGAAGGCCTGCATAATCATCATTCCCTTAGCGTGGATATTTCCGCCAAGTTCGGCCTTGCGCTCAATATCGTTAAATTCGCCATCGCCGATATGCACAACACAGCTAATTCGCGACGGTTCGCCAAAGGCGCGCGGATGTCCGGGAAACTCAATGACGGAAAGCGCATTGATTTGTCCAACGCGTTCGCCTTCGGTTTCAATCAGGATCTGCTCTTGCAGAATCTCGCCTTGCATCCGCTCCGCCAGAAAGCCTTCTCGCCATTCGCGTCGGGCAAGCATCAGACTGAGCGCTTCTGCGCCGCAGGTATCGCCTTCGCATAAAGGCGACGCCTCCTTAAACTGGCGGGCTATCCACAGTGGGCAAAGAGGCAGCGTATCCTGTTCGCCGGTATAGCGCACAGCCTCGCGTATCAGGACGGGCCAGGCGTCCGGTGCCGGAGGGGGCAAATTATCGCGTAAAGCGATACGCGTCACCCATTGACACCACAGGGTCATAGCTTCTGCGTCCGCTATCTGTAAATTGTCTTCAAATTCACTGTAGATAGCCTGTTCCGCGAGCTCCGGTTCCATCTCCTGAAAATCAGCCAGTGATTCACGTTCGCCAACCAGAATCACCTTCAGTTTGAGCGGCATTGATGGCACGGAGACCGGTAATGGACGCGACTCGTCAAAGGCCACCCAGTCAAAACGCTCGCGGCTAACGATGGCTTTCAGACGCATCCATAGTAACGGCTGCGCCAGAAGGGTTCGTAAGGAAATAATCAGCACGCCGCCGTTCGCCTGATGAACCAGTCCCGGTTGCAGGGTAATGTCGCCGTTATACTGCCGCAGGCAACCAAAGAGCTGTTCGGCTTCGACCCAGTCAGCGCTGACGACTTGTGTGACGGTGGCAAAGTTGTCTTGCGCATTCTGCGCGGCGCGGTAATGAACAGTATGCCCGGAAACGTCATAATGTCCGCCGGTTAATTGTCCGGCATCGGTTTGCAGAGCGCGGACGGCATCTGAAAGTAAAGTGAGATACTCTTGCTCTTCAGGCGCTTTAGTCAGCATAAAAGAGGATGATGCCCACGGCTGTATAAGTTGCTCAAGCGCAAATTGCAGTCGTGGCTGAGTATCACTGAGTAAGGTGTCGTTTTCGTCAGTCGCGTGTGGCTGTGCAAATATCTCCTGATAGCTTTCGCTATCCGGAACCAGATCACGCCATGCAAGTTTCGTAATGGTCAAAGTTGAGGTTTTTTAGTCTGTTGTAAAAGGGGGGATTATAGCCTAACCCGTCACGCTGCACACGCGGAAAGCGAATGCAAAGTAATATGAAGACGTGTAACCATTCACAGGTTCGAGATTCTTTTCTTCAGATGGCTAAAAAACTGATATTCTGATAACAGTTACACGGTAACATTGGGATCACAATGAAATATCAACAACTTGAAAATCTTGAAAGCGGTTGGAAATGGAAATATCTGGTGAAAAAGCACCGCGAAGGGGAGTTGATCACCCGCTACGTGGAAGCCAGTGCTGCCCAGGAAGCCGTCAATTTGTTGTTGGCCCTCGAAAATGAACCGGTGCGGGTAAATGTCTGGATAGACAGGCATATGAATCCTGCCTTGCTTAATCGGATGAGACAAACCATTCGGGCAAGACGCAAACGACACTTCAATGCGGAGCATCAGCATACGCGCAAAAAATCTATCGATTTAGAGTTTATGGTCTGGCAGCGTCTGGCGGGCCTTGCGCAGCGACGCGGTAAAACATTATCCGAAACGATTGTGCAACTGATAGAAGACGCGGAGCATAAAGAGAAATATGCCACGCAAATGACCACGTTAAAGCAGGATTTACAGGCGTTATTAGGCAAGAAGTAACGCTGAAAGGCGTTGCCACCCAGACCAGAGCAAAAAACCCCGCGAAGCGGGGTTTTTTATCAGACGGAAACTTAAGCCTGCGGCTGAGTTACCACGTCTTTAACGCCTTTAACTTCGATCTCTACACGACGATCCGGAGCCAGGCAATCGATCAGGGCAGCGCGAGGTTTCACGTTGTCACAGGTGTTGCCGGTAACCGGGTTAGATTCGCCCATACCACGTGCGGAGATTTTGTCAGACGGAATACCTTTGGAGATCAGGTAATCAACAACAGACTGAGCACGTTTTTCGGACAGACCCTGGTTGTAAGCGTCAGAACCGATACGGTCAGTGAAGCCCAGAACGACAACGGAACCGTCTTTCGGATCCAGGTTGCTCAGCTGGCTGTACAGCTGATCCAGAGCCTGCTGGCCTTCCGGCTTCAGGGTCGATTTGTTGAAGTTGAACAGTACGTCAGACTTCAGAGTGAAGTGCTTGGTCTGTACTTCCGGAGCCGGAGCCGGTGCCGGAGCTACTACCGGAGCAGCTTCTTGCTGGCCGAAACGGTAGGAAACACCTACGCTCAGCAGGCCGTTGTCCGGACGGGTGCCGATGGTGTTGGCATCACCGATGTTGTTAGTCCACTGGTATTCCAGACGGGTTGCGATTTCAGGGGTGATGGCATACTCGATACCGCCCGCGAATACCGGGGAAACGCCGGTGTCGTGGTCTTTAGTAGACGCGCCGCCAGGGACGTTAGACTTGGTGTCTGCACGCCATACCATACCACCCAGACGGGTATAAACGTCCAGATCGTCAGTGATTGGATAACCCAGTTTAGCGGTCAACTGAACGCCCTGAGCTTTATAAGCGCCATTGGTGTTGTCGCCTTTGTACGGCATACGGCCTAACCAGTCGTAGCCCATTTCAAAGCCAACGTACGGGTTAACCTGGTAACCACCAAAAGCACCTGCGCCCAGTTGGTTTTCATGAGTCGGGCCATCATTGTGAATGAAGCCGGTGTCATGGTACTGAGACCAGCCCAGTTTAGCACCAGCGTACCAGGTGTTATCTTTCGGAGCGGCCTGCGCTACGGTAGCGAAACCAGCCAGTGCCACTGCAATCGCGATAGCTGTCTTTTTCATTTTTTGCGCCTCGTTATCATCCAAAATACGCCATGAATATCTCCAACGAGATAACACGGTTAAATCCTTCACCGGGGGATCTGCTCAATAGTTACTCTACCGATATCTACGGCTTATGCTGAGCACCCCTGGCGATGTAAAGTCTACAACGTAGTTGGAAACTTACAAGTGTGAACTCCGTCAGACATGTGAAAAAACATGACGGGTATACACATCATTTAACAGTTTCGGATGATAAATCGTACAGCAAAGATTGCGGAAACCGCTTCTGGCAAGCGTTCTCGCAAAAAAACGTTAGCACTCAAAGGAGATACGTTCGCGTAAAAAAAAGTCCAGGATAAATCCTAATTTTACTTAATGATACAAATTAGAGTGAATTTTTAGCCCGGAATGCTGTCTCCTGGGTAAAGCGTGCGCACGTACAGGGCGCATGATAAACCCTACCGCATTACCTACCTTCGCTGCTTCAACCAGGCTGGCATGTTCTTCTTCTGTCAGTTCTTCAGTCATCCAACCAATTACCACGCTGTAATTTCCTGTACGCAAAGCGCGGATCATCGACTCCAGCGTATGACGAGGCGCAAGCTGGCTAATTTGCATCACTTTCGTTAATGGCAAACCTGAAGACTGTACCCATTCACGGCTGAGCTTTTGCTGCGGCGTGAGCCAGAGCTGCCAGCGTGATTGTTGGCCTAACTGACGGAGTAAAGGCAAAAGCAGGAGTTGCGCCATCATGGGCTGGTCTTCGTGGTAGACAACTTCACTGACCAGTCCTGCCGCGGCATTTTCCGTAGCGGTGCGCGCAGCGTTGTGGGTAGTGGTAGGAAATGACGAAGAACGATTTGCATAACCTGAAGTGTACATAATCAATCCAGCCCTGTGAGTTACTGTATATTCATACAGTACTCCTGTGGCGATGAAAGATCAACTCTATTTTCGGAAACTGTCTCGCAATTTTTATTCTTAGTGGCGTCAAAAATAAAAATCATCTTGCTCGCGGAGTATAAGTTGCCTATTTTCGTCATTAACGGATCCGTTACTGCAAATCATTCTTTTACTTTATGATTTAAAAGGAATTTTATGAGAGCACTCTCTTATGACAGGATCTATGAATCGCAAGAATATTTGGCCTCTTTGGGGACGATCCAGTATCGATCTTTATTCGGTAGCTATAGTCTGACTGTGGAGGATACCGTCTTTGCGATGGTGGCTAATGGCGAGCTTTATCTCCGCGCCTGTGAAGAAAGCGTACCCTACTGTGTGAAGCATCCCCCCGCCTGGCTCATGTTTATGAAATGTGGACGTCCCGTTATGCTCAACTATTACCGGGTGGATGAAAGCCTGTGGCGCGATCAGCAGCAGCTGGTACGTTTATCGAAGTATTCTCTTGACGCGGCAATGAAGGAAAAACACAGCCGTATTTTACAGCACAGACTCAAAGATCTCCCCAATATGACCTTCCATCTGGAAACATTGCTCAATGAGTCAGGGATAAAGGACGAAAATATGTTACGCATACTGGGCGCGAAAATGTGCTGGTTAAGGTTGCGACAAAGCAATCCCTTGCTGACGGTGAAAGTTTTGTATGCCCTGGAAGGCGCAATTGTCGGCGTACATGAAGCGGCGCTCCCGGCGAGTCGTCGCCAGGAGCTTGCCGACTGGGCTCATTCGCTTACGGCTGGGTAATTAATGTAGAAGTCGGCGGTGAAATTTGCCGTTGCAAGCGTCCAATCTCGGGCAGTAAGGCAATGAGCAAACCAATTTGTTGAACAACCAGAGGTTCTTTGCTGTCCGGACGTGTTTCCAGCGACTGAACTCGCTGCTTTAAACCCTCCAGCGCCTGGTGTACGCGCTGTTCGTCTTCTGGCTGATGATGAAGCGCATCATCAACGTAGCAGACCGCGTCATCCAGAAGCCCCAACACGTCCGGATTGCTGAGCTTTTCGCGGTGCGCGCCGAGGGCGGAGATATAGCTGGTAAAAGTGTGATTGAGGCAAAGCAGCCTGAACGCCGCCTCCCGGGTTTCAGCCGTGACGTCGGGTTCGCTCGACATATTAGAAACCACGGATGCCAGTTCTGCATCGCGGTTGTGCGCGTCGCGTCTGGCAATGCGATAGGCCAGGCGGTTATCCCGTCCCTGATGATATTGCTCAAGGATCGCATCAAGGTAGCGGCAATTAGCATCGGTGGCGCGCTGGAGTACCCGGGGAAGGTTGCGAAAGCGCCAGTCCGGCCAAATAAAGCTGACCGCAGCCCAGGCGATAGCGCAGCCAATTAACGTGTCGATGACGCGCGGTAACGCTACCTCGAAGCCTTCGCCCAGGAGGTTAAAGCAGAGTAATACCAGCAGGGTGATGAACATCGTCGCATGGGCATACTGCACATTACGGAATGCGAAGAAAAGCACGCCGGTAATCACCAGCAGAACTAACTGTCCTTCAAGCGAAGGGACAAACCATAAAATCGGCAGGCCGATCGCAACGCCTACCAACGTACCGATAATCCTGAGCGCAAGGCGATGGCGGGTCGCGTTATAGTTAGGCTGACAAACGAACAGGCTGGTGAGCAATATCCAGTACCCGTGGCGCATCCCGGTAATTTGGATGAGAGCATAACCGATGCACAATACCAGCGACATGCGTACCGCATGGCGAAAGAGAGCGGACTCCGGGGTAAAATTACGGCTCAGACGCAGCCAGATGTCGCTAAACCCGTGCAGGCTATCGTCAGCCAACTGGTTTTCTGACTCATTGCGCGGCATTGCCTGGGCCTGCTCCGACTCGATCGTCGCCAGTTGCGCATCAATAGCGCGTAGGTTGGTTAATAAGAATCCAAGCGTATTCAGCAGCTCTAAAGAAGCGCCGCTGGCGCGCATACGTTCAAGCGCGGCGTCAATGTGGGTAAAGACGCGTTCAAAGCGCGGATCATGCTGGTACGGCGTACGCAGTAAGATACAGCGCGCCAGCTGCGTACAGGCCTGCGCCTGCATCGACATCAGACGTTGAAAGCGGAACATGACGTCGCTATGGCGAAAATAATCGCGCAGCGTCTGGTATTGAATATGCGAAGAACTGGCGCGTTCATGAATATCCTGCGCCACAAAATAGTAATGGAGAGTGCGGCGCGTACCGCGTTGACCGCGATCGCCGCGCAGGCGAGTCAACAACGACACTTTCGTTTGGTTCAGCGTCGCCATTAACTGCCCGTTCGCTAACGCTAAATCATAGAGCGGCGCCTGGCTTTCATCTTCAATATCAGGATCAAACAGACGTGATTTCAGTTCCAGATAGTGCGCCAACTGTTCGTAACTGCGTGCCAGATTATCCTGCAACGGACGGATCGGAAATAGCAGATGCCCGGTTAGCGTCAGTAGGTTATACCATACTGCGCCTGCCAGCAGGAGCAGTGGTTGCTGATACCAGTGATCGTATAAAGAAGCGCCCAGCATCGTATAAATCGCAATGAGTAACGCGCCGAACGCGATGGTGGCATAGCGTTGCCCTAGTCCTCCCAACAGAATAAATCCGCTGGTGGATAACGTTAAGCCCAACGCAAATAGCCACGGCCAGGGAAAGAGCAGCTCCACAGAAGCCGACGCGATAAAAAAGCAAATTAAGGTAATGATTAAATTACGCAAGCGTCCGGCAAGGCGGTCGTCGAGATCGGTTAGCGCCGCGGCAACCATACCGAGCGTGAGCGGGATGGTCAGTTTGACGTCGCCCAGCCACCAGGGCAGGGCGGTGGTGCCGCACAGAGCGATAAAAATGCGGATGTAATACAGCCAGGTACTGTTCCAGGTATAACGGCGAATCAACGGACTTAACATAAAGGCTATTTGTCCCGATCATTCAAAACGGCGGCGCGCGTTAGCTTCTCGCGCGGCGCGAGCGGTTTCTACAGAGACGACGCGGCGACCGACAGGCCAAAGCGCAATCGCGGCAATTTTAAAGTTCGCAATACCGACAGGTATCCCGATGATAGTGACACACTGCGCGATACCGGAGGCAATGTGCATCAGGCATAGCCACCAGCCGAAAAAAAGTAACCAGAAAATATTCAGCAAGGTACCGCCAGTATTCATTAATACGCTTTTTGCCGCCGGATTAAGTTCGTCAACGTGAATGGCTTCATTACCGTAAGGGAACAGGGACAGTTTGGTTATCTCCCAGCAGGAGCGGGTCAACGGCAGGGTAAAAATAAGCACAATACTGACCAGCGTCGCCAGCAGCCAGGCCAGCGTAGTGGCAAAGCCGCCCAGTACAAAGTTTAAAATATTCAGAACGGTACGCATAAACCCTCAGTTCATTCCGGTTTTCTATTACTGCGGGCAATTGTAACGTTTTTTTAGACTGGAGCACGTTTTCTCTGGCGGTTACACTGATAAGCACATCTTTACGTCTGGATTCGCTGAGTCATGGAACTGAAAGCAACTTCTCTTGGAAAACGTCTGGCGCAACACCCGTATGATCGTGCCGTGATCCTCAATGCTGGGGTGAAAGTGTCTGGCGACAGGCATGAATATCTTATTCCATTCAATCAGTTATTGGCGATTCACTGTAAGCGTGGGCTGGTATGGGGCGAGCTGGAGTTTGTCCTCCCGGAGGATAAAGTCGTGCGTTTGCACGGTACCGAGTGGTCGGAAACCCAGCAATTCCATCGCTATCTGGACGCGCACTGGCGTCGCTGGAGCCAGGAGATGAGTGATGTCGCCGCGCAGGCATTACAGGAGCAATGGGCGCGTATTAGTGAGCGAACGGGCGGAAACCAATGGCTTACCCGTGAACACGTTCGTGGGCTGGAACACGAAATTCGCCAGACGTTTGCCGCCTTACCGCTGCCGGTCTCACGTCTGGAGGAGTTTGCTCACTGTCGCGAGATATGGCGTAAGTGTCTGGCATGGTTACAGGATAGCGAGGGAAGTCGGCAGCAGCATAATCAGGCGTATGCTGATGCCATGCTGGAAGCGCATGCCGACTTTTTTACGCAGATAGAATCTTCTCCGCTTAATCCTTCCCAGGCCAGGGCGGTGGTTAACGGCGAATCATCGTTACTGGTACTGGCGGGCGCGGGAAGCGGTAAGACCTCGGTGCTGGTGGCGCGCGCGGGTTGGCTGTTGGCGCGCGGGCAAGCCGATGCGGGGCAAATTCTTTTACTGGCGTTTGGTCGCAAGGCGGCAGAAGAGATGGATGAGCGTATCCGCGAGCGCTTACATACGGAAGAGATTACTGCCCGTACGTTCCATTCGCTGGCGCTGTATATTATTCAGCAAGGCAGTAAAAAAGCGCCGGTTGTCAGTAAGCTGGAAAGTGACGCCACCGCGCGGCATCAGCTATTTCTGCACACCTGGCGTCAGCAGTGTAGCGAGAAAAAAGCGCAGGCCAAAGGCTGGCGTCAGTGGCTGGAAGAGGAGATGCAGTGGGTAGTGCCGGAAGGTAATTTCTGGGACGATGAGACATTGCAGCGGCGTCTGGCCCCTCGCCTGGATCGTTGGGTCAGTTTGATGCGTATGCACGGCGGCGCGCAGGCAGAAATGATCGCTGGCGCGCCAGAGGAGTGCCGCGAGCTGTTTGGCAAACGCATTAAGTTGATGGCGCCGCTGCTGAAGGCCTGGAAAAGCGCATTGAAAGCGGAAAATGCCGTTGATTTCTCCGGGCTGATCCATCAGGCAATGGTGATCCTCGAAAAAGGGCGTTTTATTAGCCCGTGGAAGCATATTCTGGTCGATGAATTTCAGGATATTTCCCCGCAACGGGCGGCGCTGTTAGAGGCGCTACGCAAGCAGAATAGCCAGACTACGCTGTTTGCCGTTGGCGATGACTGGCAGGCGATTTACCGTTTTAGCGGGGCGCAGCTCTCCTTAACGACGGCGTTTCATCAGACGTTCGGCGAGGGCGAGCATTGTCACCTGGACACCACGTACCGTTTTAACAGTCGGATTGGCGATATTGCCAATCGCTTTGTACAGCAGAATCCGCACCAACTTAAAAAACCGTTAAATAGTCTGACCCCAGGCGATAAAAAAGCGGTTACGTTATTGGATGAAAGCCAGTTGGACGCGTTACTGGATAAATTATCCGGCTATGCGAAGGAGGATGAACGTATCCTGGTGCTGGCGCGCTATCACCATCTGAAACCCGCGAGTCTACAAAAAGCGGCGACTCGCTGGCCGAAGTTACAGATAGATTTCATGACTATCCATGCCAGCAAAGGCCAACAGGCCGATTACGTGATTCTTGTCGGATTGCAGGAGGGTAACGACGGTTTCCCCGCCCCGGCGCGAGAATCCATTATGGAAAGTGCGCTTTTTCCTCAGGTTGAGGATTTTCCGGACGCTGAAGAGCGGCGTTTGTTATATGTGGCGTTGACGCGCGCGCGTGCGCGGGTCTGGCTGCTTTTCAATAAAGATAATCCCTCGCGCTTTGTGGAGGCGCTTAAACAGCTGGATGTGCCGGTGGCGAGGAAGCCCTAAAGCGCGGGCGGTATAGCATCCCGCCCGCGTAGCGGTTATTTCAGGCGCTCGGCCAGATAACGCGCATAATCCGGAATAAGAATATCTACAGCGTCATTAAAATGCGGGGACTGGATGATAAAGTCCGCCGTTGAGACATTAGTGGCGACAGGGATATTCCATACAGTGGCCAGACGCAGTAGCGCTTTGACATCGGGGTCGTGCGGTACCGCGTTAAGCGGGTCCCAGAAGAAAATCAACACGTCGATTTTCCCTTCTGAAATGAGCGCGCCAACCTGCTGGTCGCCGCCCATCGGGCCGCTCAGCATCGCATTAACGTCCATACCGGTTGCGCGCTGGATCAGATTCCCCGTGGTGCCGGTTGCATAAAGAACGTGTTTTTCCAGCAACGGCTGATGGCGTTCCACCCAGTTCATTAACATCTGTTTGCAGTGGTCGTGAGCAACCAACGCGATATGTTTGCGCGTCGGCAAGGTGCGAGTCGTCAGTTCCATAATTCGATTCCGTAGTTAACCTGTCTACAGATTACTGGAAGCGCTTGATGCTGCAAGAGAAAGACAAAAAAATTGCGCGCTGGGACAACTCATATCAAGAGGGCGGCTGTTTTTCCGCCCATTGCAGAAAATGATGGCGTGTCTGCGGGTCGGCCAGTCGGAACCAATATTTCAGCCGCTGTTCTGTCAGAGTTTGTGATTGCGGCGGTACGGTATCAAGCTCTGAGACGTCGGAAAGTAATGTGCTGTCGTCTGCCATCATCGTGGCGAACTGAGGAAGCGAGGCGCGTTTCGCCGATTTATTATAACGCTCGGTCTCTATTTCGTAATCGACCACTTTAGCCGTAGAAGTAATGGCCAGAATATCGAGTTTTACCGGAATGGGCATGGCGTCGCCGTCCAAAAGCGCCAGACGCGGCGCCGCGTTAAAATGCGAGGCTTCGCGCTCGTTTTCCAGCCGCGGGAGCTGAAAATTGACCTGACTTATCAGCTGGGTATCGAAGCTTATCACCAGCGGCGGAGAAATATAAAGCCGCTCTTCATTACCGGGCAGGCGGATGGTTTTTTCCACCCGGAAAACGAGTTGATGCGGCCCGTTTTCCAGTTCGATGCTCTCTGCGCCGCGTAATAAAGAGCTGGACACCTTTTTGCCGTCCAGCACCAGCAGATCAACCTCATTAGACAAACGGAGCGTTGTGGCAAAAACAGTCACCGGCAAACAGAGAGCAAGGAAGGTGGCTAGCGCGCCGGTTTTCATAAGGTTCTCCTGTCCAAAGGCCGTCTGGCTAATAATGTATCGAAATTTTTCTTAGATCATGTTTACTAACATATAGACATATTTTGGCGTTTTGCTCTCATACATCGGTATGGGATGAATGGTTGCTATGTCAGGTTTGTCGTACACTTTGCAAAACAGCCAGGAGAAAGATGATGAAAGAGACCGATATTGCTGATGTTTTGACGTCCACTCGCACTATCGCGCTGGTAGGTGCGAGCGATAAACCCGATCGTCCAAGCTATCGGGTAATGAAATACCTGCTTGAACAGGGCTACCATGTGATTCCGGTTGCGCCAAAAGTCGCGGGTAAGACATTGCTGGGGCAACAGGGGTATGCCACGCTGGCGGATATTCCCGAAAAAGTCGATATGGTGGATGTTTTTCGCAACTCTGAAGCTGCATGGGGCGTCGCGCAGGAAGCTATCGCCATCGGCGCAAAAACGCTGTGGCTACAGCTTGGCGTGATCAACGAACAGGCGGCGGTACTGGCGCGGGATGCAGGCATGACTGTGGTGATGGATCGCTGCCCGGCGATTGAGATCCCTCGCCTGGGGCTGGCGAAATAAAAGTTTAAATGGCCGGATATCGCTCTCCGGCCTTTTACATACAATCAGTTACGTAGTCGCGGCGCCTGAAGCTGCTTGCGAATGGTACGCGCCAGTTCATCCATCGATGGCTGTTCTGGATGCTCGTCCCGCATTTCGCTTCGCAACTGGGCCTCGGCCAGATAAGTATGCACTGGCTGACCATCATCATCTTCCATTACCACGTGGTACCACGGAGCGGCGCGAAGTTCGTCGTTAACCGCCAGTTCATCAGGCGACGGCTCATCAAGCGAATATTCCGGGTCGATATCGACGACCACTCCGAGGTAACCTAACAGGGAATGGCGGACCTGTTGGCCGATACCGAATTTGCTGGCTATCATAGTCACCTCCCGGGAAATAGATACCCTTTATATGAGGATACTATTCCACTTTTCAAGTTACATGACGCGACAGGCAAACCCTTTCAGATACAGCCCTTCCGGGTAGGTGGCGATCACCGGGTGATCGGCGGCCTGACGGAACTGCTCTATAAATTGTACATCACGACCGGCATCTATTGCGGCATCGGCAATGATTTTCTGAAATAAATCGCTGGTCATCAGTCCGGAGCAAGAGAATGTCAGCAGTATGCCGCCCGGATTGAGCAGTTGAATCGCTAACATGTTAATGTCTTTATAGCCCCGGCAGGCGCCCATTAACTGGCTTTTATTTTCGACGAATTTGGGCGGGTCCATGATGATGACGTCGAATTTTTCGCCGTGTTCACGGTAAGCGCGCAGCAACTTAAACACGTCGTCGCGCACGAATTCGGCTTTGCTCAAGTCCAGTTGGTTCAGTTCAACGTTTTGCCTGGCGATATCCAGCGCATCCTGTGAGGTATCCACGCTGACAACCTGGCGACAACCACCCATTAACGCCGACACGGCAAAACCGCCGGTATAAGAGAAGCAGTTCAGTACCCGCTGATTTTCTACGTAGCGGCGCGTCACCAGACGACTGTCGCGCTGATCAAGATAATAACCGGTTTTGTGGCCGCCCTGTATATCGACCAGCAATTTCATACCGTGTTCTTCAATTGGCAAAAGCGCAGGCGGCAGTTCGCCAGTGACCGGGCCTTGCGTCAGCGCCATCCCTTCTTTTTTCCGCACGGCGACGTCGCTGCGATCGTAAATAGCGCAATCCGGATAGCATGTTTGCAGAGCGCTAATTAATGCGGCGCGTTGATATTCGGCCCCGGCGCTGAGCAGTTGCAGCACCAAAAAATGACCAAAACGATCGATAGTGACGCCAGGCAGGCCATCGGATTCACCGGCGATCAGACGATAGCTATCCAGACCGTCTTTTTTCGCCAGCCAGTCGCGCCACTGCTGCGCCTGGCGCAGGCGGCGGGTGAAAAACGCAATATCAATGGATTCTGTTTTATCAAATGTCCAGACGCGCGCGCGGATCTGGGAGGCTGGCGACCAGGCGCCGCGTGCTAACCACTTTCCCTGATGGTCGACGATATCGATAGTTTCACCGAGGTTGGCTTTGCCTTCCAGACGGGATACGGCGCCGGAAAAGACCCATGGGTGGCGGCGGAGTAAAGATTTTTCTCGCCCTTTGCTGAGGACTAAACGGGGATATTGCGGAAATGTAGATTCAGTCATGCGGAGTAACCTCTCACAAACAGTGACGCGAGCCGGATGATAGTTCCAGCCAGGGACCGTGAAAACGAAATGGCGCGTAGGGTAGCACAGATGAGAGGGGCAATCACCAGCGTATGGCGGTGAGCGTTTCTGCACAAAATAGAATCGTAAAGGCACAGTTTCTTCAGCGGACGCTTTTTATAGTGTTATTTCTTTACATGAAGAAGGAAATACAATGAAAACAGTCTTCTCTTTGACCGCAGCCGCAATGATGGCATTGAGTGGCGGCGTATCTGCCGCGTCGGCGTTTAGCCTCAGTAGCGCGGATATTCCGGCAGATTTTCGTTTAACGCAACAGCACGTCTTTAAAGGATTTGGTTGTAGCGGAGAAAATATTTCGCCGCAGCTGAGCTGGCGCAATCCGCCTGCCGGAACCAAAAGCTACGCTATTACCGTCTTCGATCCTGATGCTCCCACCGGAAGCGGCTGGTGGCACTGGACGATGGTGAATATTCCTGCGCAGATTCACGACCTGCCGACGGGGGCTGATAAAAAACGTTACCCGCTGGAGTGGTGCAGGGACGGAATGATTTCGGTTATGCTGGCTTTGGCGGCGCCTGTCCGCCGCCGGGCGATGAGCCTCATCGCTATCAGTTTACTGTGTGGGCGCTGAATACGGCAACACTGCCGCTCGACAGTGAGTCGAGTGGCGCGTTGGTAGGGTTTATGCTTAACGCGCATGTGATTGCGAAAGCACAATTCACGGCCACATACGGAAGGTAAAACAGAGGACGGCACGGTGCAGGAGATGCATATTCGACATCAGGATCTTACGACGGCAGAGGTGCGTTCCAGTCATCTGCACCGTTTGCATCGTGTTACGCTTTTTTCCGCCGCGATCTGCCATATTACGCAGGGCAGTAAAGTCATCATTCAGGATGATAGCCGCCTTGTCGCCGGGCCTGGCGAGTTAATTATTATTCCGGCGAACACGCCGCTGGAGATTATTGTCTATGGAAAACCCCCAGCTAGGCTGGGGGTTCCGGAAAGCTTTCAGCTTTAAGCCAGTTATTAAAACCCCTTTTGATTTGTTAAAACATCTTGCGGTCTGGCAACTGCAAAA